>DASXKQ010000226.1:0-13621 GCA_036496745.1 Polyangiaceae bacterium | reverse complement strand
CACGCCGCTCATCCGCTCGATCGAGCGGATCGACACACCTTCGACGATCGCACTGATGACCGCGATTTGCTTTTCCTTGGGGAGCACGTTTGCCATGGACTTAATGTAACACCAAAAGTCAGAGGGTCAATACTTTTCGTACACGGAAAGTATGGTAGCCTCGGACAATGAAGAAGATGGGCCGGCCTAGGGTCGACAAGGCCGAGAAGAAGTCCGAGACCTTGACCCTCAGGCTGACCGAAGCGGAGCGGCGAGCTGCCGACAAGGCCGCCAAGCGCGAAGGGGTTCCGCTCTCGGAGTGGGCGCGGCTCGCTATTGTTCGCGCTTCTAGTTAGGATTGCCCGGCATGTTCTCCCGGACCGTGGCCTTGTTGGCCCGAGAATCAGCAGGGGGTTAGGTTCGGCCTATCCTGGCCGCATGTTCTGTTGCGCCTAGGGGCCAACCCCCAGTAAGAAGCAGAAACTGCGGGCGACGACGATTTCTCGCCTATCCGAACCCGTTGCCGATGGCCAAGAAGAGAGAATCGCGTAGCCAGTCACCTGCCTGGGATGCCCGAGGTGCCTACGTAAGCAACGTGCGAGCTAGCTGCTCGGCGACCGCACGTTCCGCGACGGCGTGGGAAAACGTGATCACGGCGATGAAGATGCGACGGACGCCGCTCGATCCTGGAGAAGCGTTCGCGGACGGGTTGGCGCTCCTAGTCGATGACCCATGGGTGCGCGGCGGCACGGTCTTCACCGTCAACGTACACGATGGCAGCACACACCCGGGTAAAGCCAGGGTGCGCGGCAGCGAAGCGCATTGGGTATTCGAAATCGACCCTGCTCCCTCGTTCCCGCCACCGAGTCAACTGGCCGCTCGCAGCCGAGAATCTGGGGGAAAGGTTGGAGCGATGCGGACGCTTAGCGATCAGTGGCCAGGCTCAAAGGCACTGACCATGCGCATCTCTGCTTCCTATGTCGTGGATGGCAAGAGGTATCGACTCGACCCTCAAATCGACGAGGCGCGACCGAAGAAGGTCACATGCCGTTCCGGCTCCGTTGTCGCTGCCCGCGGCGCGATATTGGACGTCGAAGGTGTGAGCCCCGGGCTTCTTACTGTGGAATACCCAAAGGATTCCGAACCATTCTCGCTTACCTGGTCGGGTAGGGCTAAGGTTACGCTGGACCCTGACCTGGCCGAGATGATCGACGGGGCAATATGGCAAACCCTCTCCCAATTTCTAGTACCAAAGAACGAACGCAAAGGCGCGGATACCACTTCAAAGGGCGTGGCGCGCAAGGCCGCTCGGAGGGTCCGCGAGCCGACGCGTGGGAAGCGCTAGACCAAGGGATGGCTGCAGGCATTAGCGACGAGCATCCCAATTTTCGCACGCACGTGCTCCAGACCGTCAGAACGCTCAACGCAGATCCCATCGCTCTAGACGAAGGCTGCATCTATCGCGGCATTGTGCTCCCATCGATTTTAGGCGACGGCTTTTTACCATACGACAACGACGGCGGGACAACGCAACGCCTAGCCGTCTTGGAGCAGCAGATGATGCGGCTCGCAGGGCTCGAGCAAGAAGTGAAGCATCTCAAGGAGCAGCTCCTACAACGAGCACCGACCGCCAGCGCGTTGTCGATGCTCGACGCGCTGATCGGTGACTTCAAACCGGAAGGCGTCCGGGACGAGGACGACGAATTCTTGGCGATGGCTTTCGCGCCAACAGAAGCCGAGTAGATATGGCGGAAGTTGGGGGAACGACGGCGAAGGCCGGGGCTAGAGTCGTTCGCTACAGCGACACGCCGACAGACGTCCCTCTCGTGTTGTTCCTGGATGCCAACGTGATCCTGGATATTGCGGCGCACGAATCCTCGATGCGAAAGAAGAGCGATTCGGCGTTCCCTGCGCGAGCACACCCTGACCTGCTGGGGTGCCTCAGTCGCCTAAAGTCAAAGAGCGCAAAGATTTTCGTCACGCCCGCGGTGCTTGAAGAGGTTTTTCACGTACTTTGGGTGAAGCTGCTGACTCACTCAAAACAGAAGTGGGCGTGTTCAGCTTGCGCCCCGAAAGCGACGCCCGATCGAGAGGTCAGGCGTCACCATCCGAGCGAATTCACCGCAGTACGGGCAGCGACGATACGTATTTTCTCCCAGTCCATAACAGACATGAAGAAGCATGGCGCCCACATTTGGATTCCGGGTGATGAACCGGCAAAAGTTGGACAAAAGGTCATGGAAGCTTTTCTGGCCACGTTAACGCGCTACGATGCCGTTGGCGGGAAAGACGCGCTACACATTGCTATGGCACCACTTTTCGAGTGCAGCGCCTTCGCGACCCGCGATGAGGGATTCCGGCAGGTAGAGGGAATCACCGTCTACTGTGGCGGCCATACCTAGAAGTCGGCAAACGCGACGCCGGGTTAATTAGGACACTACCCTCGCATGCACCAGTCTTGTATCGGCCTGTGCTCAGGGTCGAGCGGATGTGAGGGGCGAGCGGGCGGGCGGCTCGGGGTGGTTGAGTGTGCCGCTGTGCTCGGCCGCTGCAAGGGGCTACGCCCGCGCTCCGCGCGGCGCCTGCGGCGCCCTTGCACCGGCCTGCGCGCAGCAGCGGGGCCTAGGGCATCCCCGAGTGGGATGCAACAAAGGAGCCCTCATCATGACTCTGAAGATTTATCCGGTTGTTCTCGAGTTGGTTCGTAGGCTCGCGCCGGTGCTGCCCAGGCTGAAAGCTAGAAGCGCTTCGCTCGCGGACCAGTTCGAACGCGCGCTCATCAGCGTGCCGCTCAATGTCGCGGAGGGCGCTTACTCGCGCGGTAGGAATCGGCAGGCTCGCTATCAATCGGCGGCGGCCTCGGCGCGCGAGGCGCTCGCTTGTTGGGAGACCGCGCAAGCTTTCGGCTGGCTCGGGCCTATGGACCCGGAGCTCATGGCGCTCTTTCACCGCGTCATCGGCACGCTCGTACGCCTCGTCGAACCGCGCAATTGAGCTCGCGCGAAGCGCGATGTAGCCAGCCTCATGCTCGCGGCCGAGTGGGGACCCGGCTTCGCACGCAGACCTTCACCGAGCGTGCCGACAAGAGCCCGCGAAGCGATTCTTTTCAACAGAGCAAGACGCGCTTTAGCGCGCGTGCAGGTAGTCGCGCGGCGCGGTGCCGTACATGTTGCGAAATACGCGATGAAACTGCGCGTAGCTGCCGAAGCCGGCGGCGCGAGCTGCGCCGAGCAGGTTGCCCTCACCGGCGTCGAGCAGCGCCTGAAAACGCTCGAGGCGCAGCCGATTGCGATACTCGACGAGCGACACGCCGAGCTCCGCCTTGAACATGCGCAGGAGGTGACTCGGGCTGATGTCGAGCGCATGCGCGATCTGTTTGCCGACGAGAGCCGGATCGTCGGCAAGCAGCGTCACGGCTTTGCGCACGAGCGGATGCTTACCAGGTCCGCGCGGGACGTGCGTCCGCTCGGCTTGCGTGCGAGTGAGCTCGACCAGGCTACCGAGCAGCGAACAGAGGATCGCCGCGCGCGCCTGCTTGGCTTCGTCCACCGGCGCGCTGTTCAGACCGACATCGTTGAACATCATGCCGATGCGCTTGTGCGCTGAACGAATGGGCGTGCACGCGAGCCAGCCGCGACCGACGACGCGAGTTGCGTTCACTTGCTGCACGACGATCGGGCAATTGTCGAGCACCGTGAAGGGTTGACCTTCGCTCTCCGCCCGACGAAATACGTTCAGCACGGTTTCGCTCCAGTCGAACATCACGTGGTGCTCGTCGACCAGCTCCCCCTGCAGATTCGTGCCCCAAGTACCCAGCAAGTGCTGCGCACCGTCGTCCAACAAAAACAGGCCGACTCGTTCGAGTCCCACGTGCGAGCGAGCGACCTCGAGCGCGCACCGCAAAATGGCGTCCGTCTGATCGACGGCCAAGAGCATGTCGAACGCCGAAAGCAGCGCGGAGAGCTCGCCACCGACGGAGCTCGGCCTCAGCACCGGGACCGGCACGTGTGGACCCAAAAGCACGGACCAATCGACGGAACGGCGCAGAGTCACGAGCGGTGCGAGATTGTAGCACGCGCGGGCTCCGTCCGGGCAGATCCCGACTTTCAGGCTCGCTTCTCTGCGTCCTGTCCGCGTCTTCTCGGGTCCCCGCTCAATCGAGCAGTTCCCAAACGAGCTCGCGGCTGCGCTCGTCGAGCGCGTCCGGCTCTTCGATGCGAAACACGTCGCCGGCGACGTCTTCGATCAATAGCCCTCCCTCCGGTGTCTCGCGAGGCCAGGCGTCGAGCGCGGTTTGAAACGCGCGCGGCCCTTGCGCTGTTTCGACGTGGAAGCAGCGCAGTTCGAAGTCCTCTTCCACCGCGTGGACCTTGTGGATGCGGAACACGAAGCTGGCTTCCGTCAGCGCCTGCTGGAGAACGCGGCGCGACGGTGCATCGAGCGTGCTCGGGTCCGCGATCAATGCAAACTCCTGATTGTCCTCGGCGTGCAGCGAGAGGTAACGATCGGGAGCCGACCAGGGAAAACAGCGACGAATCCGCACCGGTAGCGAGCGGCCGGCGCGCGACGCCCATAGCCTACCGTCGTCGTGTATCGCGAGCGTGAGGGGCGGCTCAGTCACCTCACGAGTGGGAATGGGTTCGCTGCGGGGTATCGCGATCGATGAGTTCATGGCTCGTTCTCCAAAGTTCAGGCAGCGTCATGGAGCTGCTGTTGCAGTCGGAATAGCTTCTGGTACACGCCGTTCGGGTTCGCGAGCAGCTGTGCGTGCGTGCCGCTCTCGACGAGCTTGCCGTCTTCGATCACGAGCAGACGGCTTGCTTTGCGCAGCGTCGAGAGCCGGTGCGCGATCGCGAACACGGTGCGCCCGGCCACCAGGCGATCCATGGCCTCCTGAATCTTGCGCTCGGTTTCGGTGTCGACGCTGCTGGTGGCCTCGTCCAAGATCAAGATGCGCGGATTTTTCAGGACCGCGCGCGCGATCGACACGCGCTGGCGCTCGCCGCCCGACAACGTATGTCCACGCTCGCCGACCACGGTATCGTAGCCGTGCGGCAAGCGGCAGATGAAGTCGTGTGCGTTGGCGACGCGCGCCGCGGCGACGACCGCGTCGAAATCCGTGTCCGGCGAGCCGTAGCGGATGTTCTCCAGGATGCTGCCGTGAAACAAATACGGCTCCTGCAGGACGACGCCCACCTGCTCGCGGAACTGCCCGCTGTCGAGGGCGCGCACGTCCACGCCGTCGATCAGCACGCGACCGGCGCTCACGTCGTAAAAGCGCGTGAGCAGGTTGATCAGCGTGGTCTTGCCGCCGCCGGAGGGTCCGACCAAGCCGATCAGCTCGCCCGGCTCGACGCGAAACGACAGACTTTTGATGACCTGGCGCACCCCGTCGTAAGCAAAGCTCACTCGCTCGAACTCGACCTCGCCGCGCAACGCGGGCAGCGAAACCGGATCGACCGGGTCGACGACCTCGGGTTCGGTGTCGAGCACCTCGAACACGCGGTGCGCCGAGCTCGTCGCGCGATGCATGATGCGCGCCATCTGCCCGATGATCTCGACCGGCTGCACGAGCATGGTCGTGTACAGCAGGAACGACACGAAATTGCCGAGCGCGAGCGGCGGACCGAAGCGCGTGCTCGTGCCGAGCAGCCGCGGCAAACCGAGCACCCACACGCCCATGATCGTCAGCTCGAGCGCCAGCGTGAGCCCTGGCCAGAAGCTGGTCCACGACGCGTGAATGCGCGTGAACTCGGCGAGCGCGTCGTCGTTGCGCTCGCCGAAGCGCCGCTCCTCGCGGGCGTGCTGATTGAACACCTTCACCACGCGCACGCCGGGAATGGTGTCCGACAGCACGTCGGTCAGCCGTGACCACTTGCGCCAGGCGCGCACGAACAGCCGATTCATGGTCTGACCGTGCCAGTGAATCGCCAAGCACAAGAGCGGCACGGGAACCGCCACCACCAGACCGAGCCGCCAATCCAGGTAGATGAGCACGCCGGCGAGCGCGCACAGCATGACCAGCGAGAGCGTGACTTCCACCACGCCGAAGGCCAAGAACTCCCACAAGCGATCGGTGTCGGAGCTGACGCGCGTGATCAGGCTGCCCGTCTTTTTGCGCGAGTAGAAGCTGACGCTGAGCTTTTGCAGATGTGCGTATAACTCCGAGCGCAGATCGCGCGCGACCAACTCGCCGAGCACGGCCAACAGGCGCAGTCGGATCCAGATGCAGAATTTACTCACCACGTGCACCGTGGCGATGCCCAGCACGGCGAGCCAGGCAATTTTGGCCGCTTGACTCACTGGCAGCGCGCCGGCTTGAGCCGGCCGGATCACGCGATCGATCAGCCTGCCCATGACGAACGGCGGCACCAGCGCCAACACGGTCACGGCGGTCGCCGCGAGCATCCCCCAGATTACTCGTGTTTTGTAGGGTTTGAGGTAGCTCAGCAAGCGCCAGATCACGGCCAGGCGTCGCGTGGAGACGAGCGCTTGCGCGTCACGAATCGGCTGCGCCACGCTGTCGGCGTAACGGCGATCGGCGTCCGCGGCTTCGCTCGGGTGCCCGAGCGCCGCTTGCTCGAGCAGAAAGGACAAGCCCTCCATGCTGCGTCGCTGACGCTGCGTGAAGCGGGCCTCGACCAGTGGGGCAGCCTGCTCGGCCACGTAAACGCGGAGCACGTGGCAGGACAGGCCCGTGGTCAACAGCACCTTCTGAATCCGGGAGCGCGCCGCGCACGCGATTTGCCGGACGTCGTCGGCCCGCTCCTCGAACAGCACGAGGTTGTTGGCGCTGAACACGAGCCAGCGCCGCGCGAAAGCGAGCCCGTCGTCCAGATCGGCCAGGGCGTAGGCTTCGAGCTCGGAGTCCAGGCTCGAAAGCGCGCGGCGCACTGCGTCCGGCAAGCGCGCCGGTTGATCGGTATAGCGCTCGATGATGTCTTGATTGTCGAAACGAGAAACGGCAGACATATCCAATAAACCCCGTAAAAATGAGCTATTTCAATGCGAATTCGTGACTGGTCGGCCCCTCTTTGACGCCCCGCGCACGCGACTCGCGCGCTTCGCGGACCAGGGAGGTTGGTCGTGTCCCGTCCGGCCTGGTCAGCGTTTCATGGCGGCGCTCGCGCCTGCGCGGGCACTCCACGACGCAGGCCGCGTGGCGCGCGCGCAGCTTCGAATCCGCAAGACGACGGGCTAAGCCCGAAGAGTCAAGCGAGACGCTTGAACGAACGCGGGCGCGGAATCAGGGTGCCGGACATCGCATGTGCCCCAAACAGTGGGCTGACTTTGGCGAAGCAACTCATCGGCACCTCTCTCAAGCTCGACCCCGTGTCTACAGCAGACGCGGCCGATTGTCAACCTCCCCCAGCTGTCACGCGTTTACGCGACGCGCGCTCAGTCGCTACCGCGATGAGGTCGCGGCAGGCCAAACAGAGCAATTTTTCGCACGAGCGTGCGTCGCGGCATGCCGAGCAGCTTTGCCGCGCGGCTTTGATTGCCACCACATTGGAGCAGCGCGTCGGCGATCCGATCGCGCTCACCACCCGTGTCAGCCTTTGACTCGGCTCCGTCTGGCGACGACGCGGGCGGCTCCGAGCTCTTGCGCGCGCGCTCGCTCAGGCCGAGCGCCAGATCATTCGCTTCGATGTTCGGACTCGAGCTCAACAAGGCCGCGCGCTCAATCGCGTTCCTGAGCTCGCGCACGTTCCCGGGCCAGTCATGGTCGAGCAAGCGCTGGATGGCATCGGGAGAGAGACGCGGCGCCGTCGTGTGAGTCGTCTGCACGGCGACCTGCGCCAGGAACAGCTCGGCCAGCGGAACGATCTCCAGCGGTCGCGCCCGCAATGGCGGGACGTCGATCGCGGCGCCGTTCAAACGGAACATCAAATCCCTTCGAAAAACGCCGCGTTCGACGGCAAGTTCCAGGCTTCCGTTGGTGGCGGATACGAAACGCACGTCGATCGGGCGCGGGCGCAGGGCACCCACGCGTGTGACCTCGCGCGCTTCGATCACCCGCAGCAGCTTGGGTTGGAGTATCGGCGGCAGGTCCGCGACTTCATCGAGCAGCATGGTGCCGCCGTGCGCGAGCTCCAGCAGACCTGGCTTGGCGGAGACGGCACCCGTGAACGCCCCGCGCTCGTGACCGAACAGCTCACTTTCCAGGAGCTGCTCCGCGAACGCCGCGCAATTGACGCGCACGAGCGGGCCGGATCGACGTGGTGAGAGCTCATGGATGGTCTCGGCGACGAGCTCCTTGCCGACGCCCGTTTCACCCAAAATCAAGATGTTGATTGAGCCTTGTGCCAGGCGCTCCACGAGCTGGTGGAGTTCGCACATCGCCGGATCGACCACGATGCGCGGCCTGGCCGCGCGTAGCCGCGTGCCGCTGGACGCTCGCGCGGGACGCTCTGCGTTCGCCGCCCTGCAACGCACGAGCAGCAGCGTATTTCCTATGGAAATTGCCTGTCCCGGTTGAACCGGGGCGCTCTCGCCTGGCTCGAGTGCGCGTCCGGCCAGCAGCGTGCCGTTGGCGCTGCCGTGGTCGGTGATCACCAGCGGCGACAGTTGCAATGTGCCGTGATTCCGCGAGGCGAGAGGATCCCGAAGCTGCACTTCGCAGCCTTCGGCTCGGCCGATGGTCAGCGCTCCGCCGTCCGGAAGCGGAATGATCGAGTGCCCGCTCGATTCCACGACCAGCAGCTCAAATTGCGTTGCGCCCGCGGCGTTCGTCTCGCGCGCGGTCGAACTTTCCTCGAGCTCCTTGTGAGCACCTATCGACACTTGCTCCTAACTCGAGCACCGACGGGTGGCCGCGTCAATGCGGCAAAAAGGGATCTCAATCTGGGATAGCGCTGCAAAAATCCTCTACGCGCAGATGATCTTGCTCGACATGTTTCCAAATTTTCTCCCTCTTCACGACACCTTAGCTTTGGTCGCACAGCCGACGATGCGCTAAACGGCTTCACGCCGAGCACGCGAGCCGGCGTTCGCGACCTGGACGCTTCAGTGGCACGATCTTCCTTTCGAGGTACGCAGCGATTCGAGCTGGTTAGACTGCTCGGCCGCGGCGCCAACGGCGCCGTATACGAGGCGATCGACCGGGAACACCACGCGCGCGTGGCTCTGAAGGTGCTGGCCGAGCAGAGTCACGAGGCGATCGCTCACTTCAAGAACGAGTTCCGCTCGCTGCAGGGCGTGCGGCACAAGAACCTGGTCGAGCTCAACGAGTTGCTCTTCGATGAAGGGCACTGGTTGCTCAGCATGGAGCTCGTTCGTGGCACGGACATCGTTTCATACGTGCGCGGGGCGAGCCCGGAACAGCCGCGCACGGGTCAAATTCAGGCTGCGCCAGAAGACGAGACGCTGCGGGCTCGCTCATCATCGGCAAGCGAACACGGGGTGCCTGCGCTACCCGGGTCGTTCGTCGCGGGGCGCCTGGGCGCCTTCTCCGAGCTTGCGGACGGGCTGAACGCGCTGCACGCAGCCAACAAGATCCATCGCGACCTGAAGCCGTCCAACGTGCTGGTCGACACGAACGGGCGCGTCGTGATCCTCGACTTCGGTTTGGTCGCTGACCTGGGCGCGCTCGGCTCGGTGAGGCACGAGCACGTGCTCGGCACACCGCGCTACATGGCTCCCGAGCAGGCGACATTGAGGCAGGCGGGACCGCCAAGCGATTGGTACGGAGTGGGCATGATGCTGTACCAATCCTTGACCGGCCGTCTACCAGACGACGCGAGTGAGGCCGACGGCTCGCTTGCGCTGCACGACGTCGCGCCGGGCGCGCTCGGCAAACTCGTACGTGAGCTCCTGGCGCACGACCCAGGAAAAAGGGCCGGCTACGCTGACGTGCTCGCATGTCTTTCCGCCGGCAATGCGCGGAAATCTGGCCCGCCTCCCGGGGCTTCATTCGATTCGTTCTTCGTGGGCCGCAGAGCGGAGCTCTCGGCTTTACACGAGGCGTTCGCGCGAACGCAGCACGGAGAGCCGCTCACGATCGTCGTGGAAGGGGAGTCCGGCGTCGGCAAAACCTCGCTAATCGAGCGGTTTCGGCATGAGCTCTGCGCCGAGGAGCCGCGCGCGCTTACGTTTGCCGGACGCTGTTTCGAGCGGGAGTCGCTGCCTTACAAGGCGATCGACGGCGTGATGGATAGCGTCTGCAGTTACCTGAGCGAGCTGCCGGTGTCGGAGGCCGCGCGGCTCTTACCGGACAACGCGCGCGCGATGGCGCAAGCCTTTCCCGCGCTGCACAGGCTCGATGCGGTGCTCGGCGGACCGACATCGAGCGACCCGATCGAGCCTCAAGTGCAACGCTTGCGCATTTTTGCCGCGCTCCGCGAGCTGTTCGCTCGCCTCGCAAGGACGCGCCCGCTCGCGCTGATCATCGACGACATGCAGTGGGCGGACATCGACAGCATGACGCTCTTGTCGTTCTTGCTGCGACCGCCAAACGCGCCACGTCTGCTACTCATCGCCTTGCGGCGCCCGCGCCTAGGAATCGAGCAAACGCCGCTGCCCGGTCAAGTCAGCGAGCTCGCACTCGGGCCACTCTCACGCGAAGAAGCGAGCACGCTCGTGCGTCGGTTGCTCGAATCGCACAGCGAGCCCGGTGTGTCCGATGAGCGCGTGCATTGGCTCGCCGATGAAGCGCGCGGTCACCCGCTGTTTCTACGCGAAATCGTGCAGGAGACACGCACGGCCGGCGCCGTATCCGCGTCCACTCGACTCGAAGACGCGCTTTGGCATCGGGTGGAAACGCTGGACGGCCCGGCGCGACAGCTCGTCGAACTGACGTGTGTCGCGGGCAAACCCATCGCCCAGCGTACGATGCTGGCCGCGCTGACCCACGCCGAACCCAGCACGGCCGCCATGCGCGACGCGGGCCACCCCTCGAATCCCACGGCGGAGTTGCGCCATGCCTGCCTGATCCGCACGAGCGGCTCACACCCAAGTGACACGATCGAGCCGTATCACGATCGCGTCCGCGAGGCCGTGCTCGGGCATCTGTCTCCAGATCGTTTGAAGGAGCGACACGCTTGCCTCGCGCAGGCGCTCGAGCGAGCCGAGCAACGCGACGCCGAGGGGCTGGCGGTGCACTGGCAGGGAGCCGGCGACCTCGCGCGCGCGCAAGAGTTCGGTTTGCTGGCAGCCGAGCAAGCCGCTCACGCGCTCGCGTTCGAGCGCGCAGCGCGGCTATATCGCGTCGCGCTAAGCCTGGCGCCGCTCGAGCCGGCCGTGTTTCGCGTGCATTCGAAGAACCTCGGCGACGCGCTGACAAACGCGGGCCGCGGGCTCGAGGCGGCGCAAGCCTACCAGGCCGCGGCCCGCGGCGCGCCAGCGCTCGAGGGCTCGCACCTCGAGCGGCTCGCGGCCGAGCCGCTGCTGAGATCCGGCTACATCGAGCAAGGGATTCGCTCCGTCTCCAAGGTCTTGCAGCACATGGGGATCGCTACGCCAAAACATCGCATCACGGCGCTCGTGTCGTTCGGCCTGCTGCGCGCGCACCTGCGCCTGCGCGGCTTTCACTACGAGCAGCGCGCGGCCGACGAGATCTCGCCGCTCGAGCTCGAGCGCATCGACAGCACCTGGACGGCCGCTATTTGCCTGACGATGTTCGACAACGTCCGAAGCGCGGAGCTGCAGTGCAAAAACACGCTGCTCGCGCTGCGCGCGGGTACCCCCCTGCAGGTGCTCCGCGCGCACACCGCGGAGGCCATGTTTCTCGGCTTGGGAGGGCAGTCGAATCGACAGCGCATCGAGCGTTTGCTCGGTGCCGCGCGCGAGCTGGCGACGGAACTCGGCCACCCGCACGCTCACGCCTGGGTCGCGCTCAGCCGCGGCGCGACCTCGTTCTTTCTGGGGGAGTGGCAGCAGGGACAACGAGAGTGCAAAACTGCGGAAGCATTTTTTCACCAACAACCGGGCGCGCTGTTCGAGCTCGGCAGCGCGCGAGCCTTTCGCGTGTGGTCGTCGATGATGCGAGGCGAATTTCGCGAAGTGCTGAAACTCGTGCCCGGTTATATCGAGGAAGCGGAAAGTCGCGGGGATCTCTATGCCGCCACCTATCAGATGACCGGCTTCAGCAACGTCGCTTGGCTCAGCGAAGACAACGTCCGCGAGGCAAGGAGCATGCTCGCGCTGGCCGAGCAGCGCTGGCCGACTGAACAGTTCGACGTGCCGCGCTACATGGATCTGGTCGCCGCCGCGCACATCGAGCTCTACGACGGCACCGGCCCGGTTGCATATCGACGCGTGCTCCGAGATTGGGCATCGCTGCGCTGGGGCGTGGCGTTTCGCGCGCAGATCACCCGCTTCGGCATGCGCTTCGTGCGCGGCTTGTCGGCGCTCGCCGCCTACGACGCACGGCCGGATCGGCGGCTCGTGCGGGACGCGCTGATCTGCGCGCGCGACATTGCGCGTGAGCGAGTCGTCTGGAGCAGCTGTTTCAGTGAGATTCTCTTATCCGGCGTCGCGACTCGTCGGCATGCCCCCGACCAGGCGCTCGCCCACCTCGAGCTCGCCGAGCAGCACGCCGAGGCGACCGGCATGGCGCTGCATCGAGCGGTGGTGAGGCATCGTCGCGGCGAGCTACTCGGCGGCGATCAAGGTCGCGCGCTGATGGCCGAAGCGCAGGCCTTCATGGTCGAGCAGGAGATCCGACGGCCGGAGCGCATGCTCGACATGCTGAGCCCAACCGTGCGGCCCGCGTAGACACTTCGTTCATGCTATGGCAGTCCACGCTGCAGCCATGAACCAACTCCGCCGAGCTGCCGCATGCTGTATCGTTTCGCTGGCTGCGAGCGCGTGCCTCAATCCAGACCGAGACGCGTCGCCTGGCGCGCCCAGCCGCCCGGCACACACCGGTGGCGCTGCAGGTGCGAGCGCGCTACCAGTTCCGCCCGGCCCGGGCGATCTGCCGCGACCGAGCGGGACGAGCGCGAACCTGCACGTCTTGCCCTGGGCGGGCTTCGGGGCCGCCGTGTCGTACACCTTCGATGACTCACAGCCCTCGCAGATCGAGCATTGGCCCGAGCTCAAGGCGGAGCACACGCGCGTCACGTTTTACGTCAATCCGTCGGGCAATTGGTACCCGGGCTACGACGCGACGTGGCGCGACGCGATCGCGCAGGGTGATGAAATCGGCAATCACACCGTGCACCATTGCCACGCCGACCTCGCCGGCTGCAGCAACAACGCGGGCGGCATCGAGCCAGAGATCGATCAGTGCTCGACGTACATCGAGACGCAGCTGGGCCAGCCGGACGTGTGGACGTTCGCGTTTCCATTCGGAGACGCCGGCTACGCGCCGGCCGCGAAGAGTCGCTTCTTGCTGGCGCGCGGCGTGAACTCCGGCAGCATCGCAGCAGGCGATACGACCGATCCGTTCAACCTGCCGACGATCGGCGCCGCGGGCGGCGAGGCGGCCTCCGTGTTCTCCGCCGACATCGATGGCGCGCTCGCGCAGCAGCACTGGCTGATCTTGCTCTTTCATTCCATCTTGCCCACGACCCAGAACTGGTACGCGGGCGTCGACATCGCGGCCATCACCGGTAGCATGGAGCACGCGAAGGGACTCGGGCGCGTGTGGCTCGGCAGCGTGATCGACATCGGCGCCTATTTTCTCGGACAGCGCGCGTTC
>DASXKQ010000225.1:0-8438 GCA_036496745.1 Polyangiaceae bacterium | reverse complement strand
GGCGGTGAGCGCGATGATGGGCAGCTCCGCCCAGCGCCGCTGCTTGCGAATCTCCTGCATGGCCTGATAGCCGTCCATCTCCGGCATCATGATGTCCATCAAGACGATGGCGACCTCCGGCATGCCCTCCAACGACGTGATTGCTTCTTGGCCCGTTTGCGCGGTGATCACCTGCATGCCATGGCGCTCGAGCACGCTGCCCAACGCAAAGATGTTGCGCACGTCGTCGTCCACCACGAGGACCTTCTTGCCGCGCAAGTCTTCGTCGGACTGGTGAAGGCGTTCGAGCATTTGCTGCTTGTGCGCCGGCAGATCCGCGATCACCCGATGCAGGAAGAGCGCCGTCTCGTCCAATAGCCGCTCTGGCGATTCCACGCCCTTGATCACCACCGTGCGCGCGAGATCCTGCAACTGCGCGGATTGTTCGGAGGACAGCTCTTTGCCCGTAAAGACGACGACTGGCAGATCGGGCATCGTTTCGTCATCGCGAATGCGATTCAACACCTCGAAGCCCGAGATGTCCGGCAAGCGCAGGTCGAGCACCACGCAATCGATTGTCTGTTCACGCAAGACGGCGAGGGCCTCTTCGCCCCCGCTCGCGGTGACGATTTCGATGTCGTCGTGTCCGAGCAGTTCGCGAATGCTGAGCTGCTCGGCGGCGTTGTCTTCGACCACCAGCAAGCGACGCTTGCGCGGAGTCGCGTATTCTTTGATGCGCGAAAACGCCTCTTCCAGTCCCTCCGTCGTGGCAGGTTTGGTGATGAAAGAGAACGCGCCGCGTGAGAGGCCGTCCTGACGGTTTTCGTCGAGCGTGATGATTTGCACGGGAATGTGCCGGAGCTGCGCGTCGCGCTTGAGATAGCTCAACACCGTCCAACCCAACATGTCGGGCAAGAAGACGTCGAGCGAGACGGCCGTCGGGTGATAGTCGCGGGCCAGCTCGAGCGCCTCGGCGCCCAGCCCGGTGGCGAGCACTTTGAAGCCGGAGTCGTGCGCGAGGTCGACCAACACGCGCGCGTAATGCGGATCGTCTTCGACGACCAAGAGCACGGAGTCACCGGGCTGCAGATTGGCTCGGTCATCGTCGATCTGTTCGGGCGTCGCGTCCGCGACGCGCACGGACGAGACCACGGACAGCGCCGCGGTCTGAGGCCGAGCTTCACGCATGTTGGTGAACGCCGGCCCGACGTACTTGAGCGGCAAGTAGAGCGTGAAGGTGCTGCCGGCGCCCGGCGTGCTCTGCAGCTGCAGCTCACCGCCGAGCAGATGCGAAAGCTCGCGGCTGATCGCGAGCCCGAGGCCGGTACCACCATATTTGCGGCTGGTACCCGCGTCTGCCTGCTGAAAGGCCTCGAAGATGATCTTCTGTTTCTCGGGCGCGATACCGATGCCGGTGTCGGAGACCTCGAACGCGATCACCGTGGTCACCTGCTGCAAGATCGGGTGCTCGTGCGACCAGCCGCCGGTTACGAGCGACACGTCCAAGCGCACGCCACCGTGATCGGTGAACTTGAACGCATTGGAGAGCAGGTTCTTGAGCACCTGCTGCAGACGCTTTTGGTCCGTGAAGAAGGAGCGGCCGAGCTTGGGGTCGAGCTTGACGTCGAAGGTGAGCTTGCGCGTCTCCGCGTCGTGGCGGAACGGCCGAGCGACCGTCTCGAGTAGCGCGTTGAACGAAAGCTCCGCCGGCTCCACGGTCACCGTACCCGATTCGATCTTCGACAGATCGAGGATGTCGGTGATCAAGTTGAGCAAATCCGAGCCCGCGCTGTGAATCGTGCGCGCGAACTCGACCTGCTTCGGGCTCAGGTTCTGTTCCGGGTTTTCGCTCAGCTGCTGGCCCAAGATCAGGATGCTGTTGAGCGGGGTGCGGAGCTCGTGCGACATGTTTGCCAGGAACTCCGACTTGTACTTGGAGGTGAGCGCGAGCTCCTTGGCTTTGTCTTCGAGCGCGCGGCGGGCCTGCTCGATCTGTTGATTCTTGCGCTCGACCTCGGCGTTCTGTTCGGCCAGCTGCTGCGCTTTCTGGCCGAGTTGCTCGTTGGTCTGCTGCAGCTCCTTTTGCTGCGTCTGCAGCTCACTGGCAAGCTTCTGCGATTGATCGAGCAGCGCTTCGGTCTGCATGGTGGCCTCGATGCCGTTCAGCACGATGCCGATGCTGCTCGTCAGCTGATCGAGAAACGAGAGGTGCGACATGGTGTACAGATTGAGCGACGCGAGCTCGATCACCGCCTTGACCTGGCCCTCGTACAGCACGGGCAGCACGATCACGCTGCGCGGTCGCGCGCTGAACAACCCGGACCCGATGCGCGTCGTGTCATCGGGCAGCTCGGTGATCAGCATGCGGCGCTTTTCGACGCTGCTCTGGCCGATCAGTCCCTCGCCGAACTTGATGCTCGAGGGATGCCCGTCTCTGCCGTCGTCCGCGTACGCCGCCAGCAGACGCAGGTGTCCGTGGGCCTCGTCGCGTTGATCCTCCGTGCTCTGATAGATGACGCCCTGGTGGGCGCCGACCAGCGGCGCAAGCTCGGAGAGCAGCATTTGTCCAACGCGCACTAGATCGCGCTGGCCCTGCAACATGCTGGTGAAGCGGGCCAGATTCGTCTTTAGCCAGTCTTGCTCGGTGTTGCGGTCAGTCGTGAGGCGAAGGTTGTCAATCATCGTGTTGATGTTGTCCTTCAGCTCGACCACTTCACCGCGTGCCTCTACCTGAATCGAGCGCGTGAGATCGCCCTTGGTCACGGCCGTCGCCACTTCCGCGATAGCGCGTACCTGCGTGGTGAGGTTGGCGGCGAGCAGGTTCACGTTGCCCGTGAGGTCTTTCCAGGTACCCGCCGCGCCCGGCACGTCGGCCTGCCCGCCCAAGCGGCCCTCCACGCCGACCTCACGCGCCACGGTGCTCACCTGTTCGGCGAAGGTGGCGAGCGTGCTGGTCATGTTATTGATGGTGTCGGCGAGCGCGGCGACCTCGCCCTTGGACTTGACGGTGAACGTCTGCTTCAAGTCGCCGCTCGCGACGGCCGTCACCACTTTGGCGATACCGCGCACCTGCTCGGTGAGGTTCGCGGCCATCACGTTGACGGTGTCGGTCAGATCCTTCCAGGTACCGCCCACGCCCGGCACCTGCGCCTGACCGCCGAGCTCGCCGTCGGTACCGACTTCACGCGCCACGCGCGTCACCTCCGCCGCGAACGCGTTCAGCTGATCCACCATGGTATTGACGGTGTTTTTCAGCTCCAGGATCTCGCCCTTGGCGTCGACGCTGATCTTGCGCGAGAGATCGCCGCGCGCGACGGCCGTCGTCACTTCCGCGATGTTGCGCACCTGGCTCGTCAAATTGCCGGCCAACAGATTCACGTTGTCCGTTAGATCCTTCCAAGTGCCGGCCGCACCCGGCACGTTCGCCTGACCGCCGAGACGACCCTCGGTCCCGACTTCGCGCGCCACGCGCGTCACCTCGCCGGCGAACGAACGCAGCTGCTCGACCATCGTGTTCAACGTCTCTTTGAGCACCAGCAGCTCACCGCGCACGTCGACCGTAATTTTCTTGGACAGATCGCCGCTCGCGATCGACGTCGCGACCTCGGCGATATTGCGAACCTGCGCGGTCAGGTTCTTGGCCATCGAGTTGACGTTGTCGGTCAGGTCCTTCCAAGTGCCGGCGACGCCGGGCACCTCCGCCTGGCCGCCGAGCTTGCCCTCCGTGCCGACCTCACGGGCCACGCGCGTCACTTCCGAGGCGAAGGCATTGAGCTGGTCCACCATCGTGTTGATGGTGTTTTTCAGCTCCAAAATCTCGCCCTTCACGTCGACCGTGATTTTGCGCGACAGGTCGCCGCGCGCGACGGCCGTCGTCACCTCGGCGATGTTGCGCACCTGGGCCGTCAAGTTGCCGGCCATGAAGTTCACGCTATCCGTCAGACCTTTCCAGGTGCCGGCGACGCCGGGAACCTGCGCTTGCCCGCCGAGGCGCCCTTCCGTGCCCACTTCGCGCGCCACGCGCGTCACCTCGCCGGCGAATGCGTTCAGCTGATCCACCATGGTGTTCAGCGTCTCTTTCAGCTGCAAGATCTCGCCGCGCACGTCGACCGTGATTTTTCGCGACAGGTCACCGCCCGCGATCGCGGTCGCGACTTCGGCGATGTTGCGGACCTGGCCGGTCAGATTGCCGGCCATCGAATTCACGCTGTCCGTCAGATCCTTCCAGGTGCCGGCGACGCCGGGCACTTCCGCCTGGCCGCCGAGCTTGCCGTCGGTGCCCACTTCGCGCGCCACGCGCGTGACTTCGGCGGCGAACGCGTTCAGCTGATCCACCATGGTGTTCAGCGTCTCTTTCAGCTGCAAGATCTCGCCGCGCACGTCGACCGTGATTTTTCGCGACAAATCCCCGCGCGCGACGGCCGTCGCCACCTCGGCGATGTTGCGCACCTGGGCCGTCAAATTGCCGGCCATCGAGTTCACGTTGTCGGTCAGGTCCTTCCAAGTGCCGGCAACGCCGCGCACGACCGCCTGACCGCCCAGCTTGCCCTCCGTGCCTACCTCGCGCGCCACGCGCGTCACCTCGCCGGCGAACGCGTTCAGCTGATCCACCATGGTGTTGATGGTCTGCTTGAGCTGCAGAATCTCGCCGCTCACGTCGACGGTGATCTTCTTGGAAAGATCGCCGTTGGCGATCGCGGTCGCCACGTCGGCGATGTTGCGCACCTGGTTGGTCAGGCTGTTCGCCATCGAGTTGACGTTGTCGGTCAAATCCTTCCAAGTACCGGCGACGCCCGGCACCTGGGCCTGACCGCCGAGGCGCCCTTCGGTGCCCACCTCGCGCGCCACGCGCGTGACCTCGCCGGCGAAGGCATTCAGCTGATCGACCATGGTGTTGATGGTCTCTTTCAGCTGCAAGATTTCCCCGCTCACGTTGACCGTGATCTTGCGCGACAAATCGCCGTTGGCGATGGCCGTGGACACCTCCGCGATGTTGCGCACCTGAGCGGTCAGGTTCGACGCCATGAAGTTCACGTTGTCGGTCAGATCCTTCCAAGTGCCGGCCACACCGGGCACTTGCGCCTGACCGCCGAGGCGCCCCTCGGTGCCCACTTCGCGCGCCACGCGCGTCACTTCCGAGGCGAACGCGTTCAGCTGATCGACGAGCGTGTTGATCGTGTCCTTCAGCTCCAGGATTTCGCCGCGTACGTCGACCGTGATCTTGCGCGACAAGTCACCGCGCGCGACGGCCGTAGTCACCTGCGCGATGTTGCGCACCTGATCGGTGAGATTGCCGCACATGGCGTTCACCGAGTCGGTCAGATCCTTCCAGGTGCCGGCGACGCCCGGCACGATCGCCTGGCCGCCCAGCTTGCCTTCCGTGCCCACTTCGCGCGCGACGCGCGTCACTTCCGAGGCGAATGAGCGCAGCTGGTCGACCATGGTGTTGATCGCGTCCTTCAGCTGCAAGATCTCGCCGCGCACGTCGACGGTGATCTTCTTGGACAAGTCGCCGCTGGCGACGGCGATCGTCACCTCGGAGATGTTGCGCACCTGGCCCGTCAAGTTCGAGGCCATCGAGTTCACGCTGTCGGTCAGATCACGCCACACGCCGCTCACGTCGGGCACTTCCGCCTGACCGCCGAGCTTGCCGTCGGTGCCGACTTCGCGCGCGACGCGCGTCACCTCCGAGGTAAACACGCCGAGCTGCTTGATCATCGAATTGACGATCGTGGCCGAGCGCAAGAACTCGCCCTGCAGCGGGCGACCGTCCACGTCGAGGCGCATGTTCTGCGCGAGATCGCCTTGCGCCACGGCGGCCAGCGCGCGCGTCACTTCCGTGGTCGGCCACAAAAGATCGTCGATCAGCGTGTTGAGCGAGGTCTCCATCTCAACCCAAGCGCCCACCTGACGCGGGAAGCGGACGCGTTGGCGCGTCTTGCCTTCCTTGCCTACGACCTGGCCCACGCGCTCGAGCTGCTCGGCCATGCGCTGATTGGCGGCCACCACGTCGTTGACGGCGTCGGCAATTTTGCCGACCAGCCCGGTCCAATGGTCCGGCAGCCGCACGGAGAAATCGCCGCCGCGCACCGCCGTGAAGATGCGCAAGAGCTCACGAAGCTCGTCTTCCGAACCTGGCCCACTAGCGGGGGGCGGCGCATCACCGTTGCTGAACTGAGTCACTTGCATGTCTGTCATCGAGTTTCCCTCGTTGGTCCAAAGCTGCTCCCCGCGCTCGTGTCATTCCCTCCGGCGGCCGTCGAAGCGACGGCTCAGGTCGACGAACACCGCCACCTTCTTGCGAACGATCTCGGCGTCCAGCGGCTTGACCAAATAATCGACGCCGCCCGCCGAATAGGCGCGGTGAATCTCGTCCGGGTCGTTGCCGAACGCGGTCACGAAGATGATGGGGATATTGCGGCTGCGTTCCAGCTCTTTGAGGTGGATCGCGACGTCCAGCCCGTTCATGCCGGGCATTGCGATGTCGATCAGCGCGACGGCAAAGCGCTCGCGCAGCACGAGCGCCAGCGCCTCTTCACCGGACTTGGCGGCCACCAAACGGTAGTCGGGTCGCTCGAGGATCGTCTGCAGCGAGAGCAGGTTCTCTGGTCGATCGTCTACCAGAAGGATGTTGGCCACCTCTCGCTTGCCGGCTCGCGCAGCGCGCGCGGGCGCCGCGGGGATGGTGAAGAACAGGGTGGTGCCTGAACCCAGCGTGCTCTCCGCCCAAATCCGACCGCCGTGCGCTTCCACGATCGCCTTGCAGATCGAAAGACCGAGACCGATCCCCCGCCGCTCGCGCTTTTTCGATTGCCAGAAGCGATCGAAGATATGAGGCATCTGATCCGGCGCGATGCCCGCGCCGTTGTCCTTGACCCAGATCAGGATCTCGGAGTCCTGACGACTGGCGCCGACCGAGATCGAGCCGCCAGCTCCCGTAAACTTGATGGCGTTGCCGACCAGATTCTCGAGCACCTCCAGCAGACGCTCTTCGTCGCCTCTTAGCGGCGGCAGCTCGGGCGACAGGTCCGCGCCCAAAATGACCGAAGCCTCGGCCGCCAAACCTTGTTGCGATTCGAGCGCCGCGAGCACGAGGTCCGTCGTCTCCACCGCTTCCCGCTCGATGGAAAATTGACCGGTCTCGATGGCGCTGATCTTGAGCAGATCGGAGATCATACGGTCCGCGCGGTGCGCGCTACGCACGATACGCTCGATCGGCCGCCGCGCCGCCGCGTCCGGCTGCCGCTGCAAGAGCGTGTTCGCCGCAATCGAGATGATGTTGAGCGGATTTCTCAAGTCGTGAGCTACGACCGACAGCACCGCGTCCCGCGAATGCAGCGCCTCCGTCAGCGAGGCGTTCAGCCGCCGCTGAGTCTCGACCTCGCTTCGCGCTTCTTCCAGGGCCGTACTCTGACGCGCGAGTTCGAGCTCGAGTTCCGCGCTGGATGTTCTCGCCTCGGAACTCATGTGACGCTCCGCCCACCTAGATCGCGGGGGGAGACCACGCGCGCGATCAGCTCGAATAGTTGGGGCATACTGAGTGGTTTACGTAGAAAGCCGGCGGTCTCGAGCGCCGCGATCTTCTCCCTTCCGTCCGGGTCTGCTGTCAGCACCGCCACCGGAATGGCCGCGAGCTCGGCGCTCTTCAGCTGCTCGCGCCGAAACTCGACACCGTTCATGTTCGGCATCTGAAGATCGAGCAAGATCAGGTCGGGGCGCTTCGACGTGCGCAAGTAGAAGAGCGCGTGCCGTCCGTCCTGAGCCGCGGCCACGGAGTAGCCCGCCGCCTCGAGAGCTTCGATCAGGGATTCGCGCAGATCTCGATCGTCCTCAACGACTAGGATGTGATTGCGCCTGTGCGGTTCGCACATGTGTTGACCTTGGCTGAGCATGGTAGCGCCGCGACGCGACGCCTGCTCGTATAAGACGTTGAACCACGAGGTCTCAGTTGGAGAAATGAGGCAACTTGCCACGCCCTCGAATTGCGCAGGATCAGGGCCTCAGACGGCCTGAGTTCGGACTCAAGCGTTCTGGCTTCGCTCGCCGCTCTTACGGTACGCGTGTTCACGGGCGGACCCCTCGAGCAGCGCCCGTATTGCCTCGTCGTTGGTCTCGGCCAGATCCTCGTACCACCCGTCGACCGAGTGAAACTCCTCCGGCGGGACCGCGCACACGAGCTCGTCTGCGACGTGCGAGAGCGACTCGCGCGTGGACTGCGCGAAAATGGGAACGCCCACGACGAGCCGCATGGGCTGCTGCTCGCGCAGCGCGCTGATCACGATCCGCATCGTCGCAGCGTTCGCGAGTCCGTCGTCGATCAAGAGCACCGTGCAATCGGTGACCAGCGAACTTGGCTTGCCGTGGCGATACAACCGTTCGCGACGTGCGAGCTCCTCCTCTTCTTTGAGGATCACGGCGTTGAGCGCCTCTCGACCTACACCGAGGCGCCGCACTACCTC
>DASXKQ010000224.1:0-3551 GCA_036496745.1 Polyangiaceae bacterium | reverse complement strand
GTCCGCTAGACTTGCTGCCTCGCGGGATACGAGCTTGCTGCCCCCCCAGGGCCAGCGCTATAGGCCTGGCGTGGCAAGCGAGACTCGAAAACAGAAGCGCGCTATGGATCGCCCAGGTGAGGACGGCAAGGCCAAGCGGCGCGCCGATGGCGGGGCCGTGAAGCCCGAGCTGCCCGCGCCGATGGGTGCGGATCAGCTGCGCTCGATGGTATGGCGGCTGCTCATCCCGGTCGTCGGTGCCTGGCTGTTGTTCGGACTGATTTCGACGGTCGTCAGCTCGCCGACGGTGAAAATCGTCCTGATCAGTATTCCGGTGATCATTACGGTGTTGGCCGGTGCGCTCGTGTTCTGGGTCACGCGGCAAGCCAAGAAGGCGCGGGGCGTCGCGAGCATTCTCAGCAAGGTAGAGTCCGCAGACGATCGCAAGGCAGCGTTGGCCGAGCTCGACGCAACCTACAAAAAGGGCGACCCGACGGCCGTCTTCGCTAAGGCCCAACTGCAAATGCAGGACGATCCCAAGTTGGCCTTGAAGACGCTCGAGCAGATTGATCTGAGCAAAGTGCTGGCGCCGATCGCCGATGAAACGCGCGCGCAACGTGCCATGATCCACCTCACTTTGGGCGACGTCGGCTTGGCCCGTCAGCTCGTGGACAACATCGACCTCGGACGACACAAGGACCCGAAGACGCGCGCGATGCTCACGGCGGTGTCCTGCGAGGCCTGGGCGCGCAGTGGTTCCGCAAAAAAGGCGCTCGAGACGCTGAGTTTGATCGATCCCGAGGACGCAGAATACGAGAAGCTCCAGCCGCAGCTCTATCGCGCTTACGCTTACGTCTACGCGCACACGAACGACTTGAAGGGCGTGCGCCGAGTTCTAAAGAAGCTTGCGGCCAACGACGTGCGCTTGCTGGGCGGCTTCATGATGAAGAAGACGCACCCGCTCTTGCAGAAGGAAGCCAAGAAGGCCGCCGAACAGAGCGGCCAGATGCCCCGCAAGATGGTCGTGCAACGTCGGCTTTGAGCGCGGAGAGGTTCGCTACACGGCGCTCAGCGTTGCCCGGGCTGCCGGGCGAATGGTGATCTCGGGCAAGAGCTCGGCGTACGATACGACCCGCGCGTCGGGTAGCTCGAGCTCCAGCAGCTTTTTTACGAAGCGTCGGATGTCCGGCTGCGTGAGCACGACCAGGTTCGCTTGAGCTTGGCCAGCGCGCTGCACGGCGGAGACGATGTCGCGCGCCGCGGCAGGTGCCAGCGCCAAGAAGGCCCCGGCGGGCGTGCGCGAGATCGCGTGCCGCACGGCTTCCTCGATCTGAGACTCGAGCAGCAGCACGGACAGTTCGGGTGCGCCGCGTGTTAACGCGTGCGTGAGTGGGCGGCGAAGCTGCGAGCGCACGAACTCGGTGAGGTTCAGCGGGTCTCGTTCGCTGCTACCGACCAGCGACAAGGCCTCGAGCACGCCACGCAGGTCGCGCACGTTGACGCCTTCTTCGACGAGCCGGCGCAGCACGTCGGCGAGTAGCGTCACCGTGATCGGTTTCGGAACGACTTGGCGCACCGTGGCGGGCGCGAGCTGCTCGAGTTCATCGAGCAAGCCTTGAGTCTCAGCGATGCCTAGAAAATCCACGGCGCGCCTGCGCAAAACCGAGAGTATTTGGGCCATCACGAAGGCGGCGACATCGCTGTCCGGGAGCGTTGCAGGCACGGCGAAGGTGCGCGCTGGGATCTCATGGATGGAGAGCACGAGCTGGCGCGCGGGCAGGGTCGGATTTTCGCTCAAGCGACCAGCCGGCAAGGGAACCCCGAGGTCGCGAAAAATGATTTCGCGCGTGGCAGCGAGCGCGGCTCGCAAACCTGCGCGCCGCACTTCGTTGCCGCGCAATTCGTCCGATTCGAGCGGCACGAGGTCACTGGCTATTTCGAGGGTCCAGGGCGCGACCACCGGTACGAAGCGAGGCCCCATGCCCGCCGCGACGCGGCGTGGAGCGGCGTCGCTCGGATCGCGCTCGGCGTCGGCGCGCAAGCGCTTCTCCCTCGCTCGCGAGCCGAGGAAGAGCAGCGCGCCGATCACGAAAAACGGCACGCCCGGCAGGCCAGGGACGAGCGCCAGCAAGAGCACGAAGAAGCTCGCGACGCGGAGCGCTTGTGGCTGACCGAAGAGCTGGCTCGCGAGCTCCGTGCCGAGCGGGGTCTCTGCCTCCTCACTCGCCACGCGCGTCACGAGTACGCCGGCTCCGGTAGCGATCAGCAGCGCGGGGATCTGGGTGACCAGGCCGTCACCGATCGTGAGCAGGCCGTAGCGTTTGAGCGCGGCGACGGGCTCGAGCCCCTTTTGTCCCATGCCGATCGCCAGACCGCCGACGATGTTGATCAGCGTGATCAAGAGCGACGCGATGACGTCGCCCTTCACGAACTTCATGGCGCCGTCCATCGCGCCGTAGAATTGGCTCTCTCGCACCAGGATGCGCCGGCGCGCACGAGCCTCTGCGCCGTCGATCGCGCCCGAGCGTAGCTCGGCGTCGATCGCCATTTGCTTGCCAGGCATGGCGTCGAGCGCGAAGCGTGCTCCGACCTCTGCCACGCGCTCGCCACCCTTGGCGATCACGATGAACTGAATGATCGTCAAGATCAGGAACACGACCGCACCCACGACGTAATTGCCTCGCACGACGAACGCGCCGAACGCATGAATGACCTCGCCGGCGTTCGCTTGCAGAAGGATCAACCGCGTGGACGACACATTGAGCGCGAGCCGGATCAGCGTCGTGAGCAAGAGCAGTGTGGGGAACGCCGAGATTTTGAGGGCTTCCCCCACGTACAGGGAAATGAGCAAGACGGCGACCGAGCCCGCCAAGTTGGACGCGATCAACAGATCCAGGAGCCAGGTCGGCAAAGGCACGACCATCAAGCCGACGACGAGTACGACCAGCCCAGCGAGCGCAGCGTCCGCCGCCCCGTAGCGGGATTTAGGTGCGCTCACCTTCAGCGCGCCGGTGGCGGCGTCTTTCGTGGTACCCGGAGCTCGCATGTTTGCCCTCAACTTGGAGAGGTAAACAAGCCAATGACCCCGGTGTAAAGCTGCAGCGCGGGCTGTTCGGAATATGGCGCGATTTCGAAGGACGAGGCCAGCCCCAGCCATGGGATTTGCCCGAAGCGCGCAGCGAGGATGCGCGTGTCGACATCGGCCGTGCCGTACAGCGAGCTGCCACGGCTCGCGCAATTGAAATAGATACCGAAGCGCGGCGCGGCGCCCGCGCATTCACGAGCGAGTGCTCGCGCGCGCAGCTCCAGATCGGCGCGCGCGGCTGCAGGGTCGCGCACCGCGAACGCCAGCCGCATGCCGACCTTGATCTCGTCCGAGACCAAGATGCCACCGCGGCTCGGATCGACGCCCTGCACGGTACGCACCAGTAGTGGTGGAGGCTCACCGTCCACCCCGACGCTCTCGGCCAGCGCCACGAGCACGAGCGGTTGATTGGTGAGCCCGCGCGCGGCGGCGCTCAAGACTTCCAAGGTCGGCTCACCGTCGACCGCGAGCACGAGCGCACCTTGCG
>DASXKQ010000223.1:0-31068 GCA_036496745.1 Polyangiaceae bacterium | reverse complement strand
CGATGCGCCGAACGCCTTGGGCGCGAACGCGTCGCGCTTCGCGCCCGTCGCGCTCGAGCATCTGGACGCGCTGTGTGCGGCGCTCAAAGCGCAGGGGATCTACTTCGCGATCGAGCTTCACGCGCGGGGCAGCTACGTCGCGCTCGAGCCAACGGCGCGCACCCGGTTTCCAACCGGGAAAATGCTGGACCGATTCACGCCGGCACTTTTGGACGAGCAGCGCGCGTTCGCCAAGGCTCTGCTCACGCGCGAAAACGCCGTCACTCACGTGCGGTACGTGGATGAACCTGCGCTGCTCTTCGTCGAGCTGGCGAGCGAAGACACGCTCCTGCCGTCAGCGAGCGGCAGCCCGGACAATCTGCCCGAGAGCTATCGTGAAGAGCTCGCGCGCAGGTATCGGGCTTGGCTTTCAGAGCAAACCGCAACCGGGGCGCGCGCGCCCGGACCCGCACTCGAAGAAGCAAAACAAGAGCTGCCGACCCTGCAAGCAAGCGAACCGGCGCGCAGCGACTACTTGCGCTTCTTGCGTGATCTAGAGCTCGCGAGCGTGCGTTCGTTGCGCGAGTATGCGAAGCAAGAACTTGGCCTGAAATCCATGCTGGTCAACTCGCAAGCCAGCGCGGGTGGACTCCTCGGCGTGTTGCGCGAAGCCGCAGTCAGCGACTTTGTCGATGTGCATGGCTACTGGGACGTGCCGCAACCGAGCGCGGCCTCACCGGATGCGTTCACGATCGACGATACCTCTCAGATCCAAGCGCGCGACGGAGGCGTGCTCGGTCTCTTGGCCAGCTACCGCGTGGCGGGCATGCCATTCGTCGTGTCGGAGTATGCGCTGCCGGCTCCCAGCAAATACACGGCGGAAATGCTGCCGATGCTGAGCGCCGTCGCTGCGTTTCAAGACTGGGACGCCATCTTTGCCTACGCCTACGCCGAACGGCCCTCCGATTTCCAAGCTTCAGCGCTATCCGGTCCGTTTTCGATCGTGAGCGATCCGGCGAAGCTGACGTCGTTGCCGGTAGCCGCCATCGCGTTTCGACGAGGCTTGGTCGCGTCTGGTGCCCAGCCCATTGAGCTCAGCATCTCGCGCGAGTCCGCGCTGCTCGCTTACGAGACTCGCTCCATGCCCGAGCTCTGGCGAAGCCACGACGTGCCCACGAGCAGCGTCGCGGTGCGCAGGCTCGGAGCGCGCTTGACCGACACGAAAGGCGAGGTCAAAACGGGTGCCAATCTGCGCGTGGCGGCCCCATTTAGCAGCAGCACCGGCGAACTCTACTGGGAGCCGGAAGGTCCTCACGCCCGCTTCAGTGTGAACGCCCCTGCCCTCAAGGTCGCCTGTGGGGAGCTATCCAATACTCGCTTGAGGCTCGGTGCGGTCTTGCTGAGCTTCGAGTCGTTCCAACCGAGCTACGCGTGCGTGACGTTGGTGTCCCTCGACGATGAAGCCATCGAGACTTCGAAGCGTTTGCTGCTCACGGCTGTCGGAGAGATCGAAAACACCACTGCTATCAAGCAGCCTCGCTTCGATTCCCTCGGAGCGGGGCCGCCGCTCGCTCAATACGTGCCGCTCACGGTCACGCTACTCGGCCGATGGCAGGCGACCGCTCTCGATATGCACGGCAACCCGACGCTTTCGCTCAGCGCGGGGGGCGAAACCCAAAGCGAGCTGCGCCTGCCCGCGGAAGCGCACGCGCTCTCGTTCTTGCTCACTGCAAGATGAAAGACATGTCGTCGATCAAGACATCGACGTCGATCGCAGGCGGAGCCTTGAAGGTGAAATTCACGCCGTATACCTTGGCCTTGGTAATGCCGCGCACGGTACCTGGATTGCCGTAGCCCACCGTCATCATCGCGTCCAAGTTGGCCGTGTATTGTGCCCAGCTCGTCGTGAACGTGAAAGGCAGCCCGGGGTGATCGTTGCACTGCGTCGCGCCGGTGGTCGTGCACACGCCACCCGCCGGATCCGACAGCGAGTCCGGAACCATGAAACGCACGCTGTGCGGAACACCGCCTGTGACCTTGGCGTAGAAGGTGATCGCGCTGTAGCCACTCGCGTCGATCGATTTTTTTGGAGGAGCGGCGACCGCCACGAAATCCGCGCCAAACCCGGCGCCGTACCCAGTGTTGCCCGCAGCCGTGAAATGCAAGCCGGCAGTGCTCCCGCTACGGGCGTTGGTCGTGCCGAGCAGCACCATGGTCAGCTTGGGCGCACCCCCTTCGGCCGTCATGTCGTCGATCGTGTACCAGTAACCTCCACCGGGCAGTGAGAGCTGCGAATCCATGTCCTCGAAGTCGTCGATGGTGACGAGCGTCCCGGTCGTGCCGGCAGAACCCGCGCTTCCGGCGGAGCCCGCGTTGCCCGCCGAGCCGCCTTTACCGGCGGAGCCCGACGTGCCGGCGGAGCCCGACACACCGCCGGCGCCACCGGTGCCGCTTGCGCCCGCCTTGCCTGCGGCACCGCCTTGAGCACCCGCGTTGCCCGCAGTACCCGCGCCGCCATTGCCGGCGGTCGCACCCGACACGCCACCCGCGCCGGTGCCCGCATTACCTGCAGCGCTCCCTCCCGCGTTCGAACCCGAGCTACCTGCGCCGCCAGATACGCCGGACGAACCAGCCGTGGCAGACGTGCCAGACGAGCCGGAGCCCGCGAGCGACCCACCGGTGCCTGCGCCTGCGCCCGCGAAGCCGCTCCCGCCAACACCGCCGCGATTGCCAACGCCGCCGTTGGCCGTACCGCCGACGTTGCTCTTGCCGGAGGATCCGCCGGTGTCGGGCGTCGTCTGGTCGAGCAACGACGTGTTGTAGACGTTGCAAGCAGCAACGAGGCCGCCCGCCCAAATCAACGGTGTAGCACGGCCAATCCAAGCCAAGCGCAAGCGACGCGACACCCTGGCAGCATACGGCCACCGCCGTTTGGGTCAAGCGGAGCCGCGGGTACCCGGGAGCCCCCGCTGCATGGCGGCTCGATAGGCGAGCTGGTCGCCGTGCATGCGCAAGAAAACCTCGTGCTTGGCTCGATGGAAACGTGCAACCTCGCCACCACACGGTTCCACGACGGACGCGACTCCGCTCATGGTCGCCATCGCGTCGAGTACCGAACGCTGGTCGCCGGAAGCCACCGCCCCGAGCATCGCGGAGCCGAGCAGAACGGCGTCCGCGACGCGAGGCAGCACGATGGGACAGCCCGTGATGTCCGCGTGCTCGCGCAAAAACAGTGGGTTTTTGCAGTCGCCCCCGGTGGCGACCACGGTCGAGATTGCGTAGCCGTGCGCGTTCATCGTGTCGATGATGTGCCGCGTGCCGTGCGCGATGGCCTGAATCGTCGCCAAGTATTCGAGCGCGAGCGCATCGACGCTCGCGCTCAGCTTGAGCCCGCAGATCATGCCGCGCAGCGAGGGATCGGCGCGCGGCGACCGGTTACCATGATGATCCGGTAGTACGTGCAAATCGCGCGTGAGCGCCGCTGGAAATGGCTCTGTTCGTGCCAGCTCGGCAAGGCGCTGATTCAGCAGCGCATACACAGTCGTGTTCGCACGCTCCGCATCCACCTTGAGCTCAGCATAGCGAGCGTGCGATTCGAGCACGTGATCGATCAAAGCTCCCGTTGCGGACTGCCCGCCCTCCGTGAGCCACAGGCCGGGGATCATTGCGGAGTAATAGGGTCCCCAGATGCCTGGCACGAAACGCGCTTCCGGCGACACGGCCATGTGGCAGCTCGACGTGCCGCCGATCAACGCCAAGCGCGCCGGTAGACTGTCGGCGTCGAGGCGCGCGTCACCATAAGGTGTGCCGAGCAAGCCGATGCCACCCGCATGAGCGTCGATCACCGAGACCGCAACGGCCGTGCCCGCCGTCAGACCGAGCTCGCGCGCCGCGGATTCCTGAAGTGCTCCGACCCGCTCGCCGAGCGCTCGCACGTCGCTGCCAATCCGGCGCGCGTCGTCCGCCAAGAGCTCGCCGAGGCCAATGCCATCGAAAAAGCTCCGCGACCAGCCTGCCCCGCGAGGCTCGTGACCCAGGTAGGTCCACTTGCAGACGGTCGTGCACAGTGAACGCACGTCGCAGCCGGTGGCTCGGTAGCTCAGGAAATCGGGAAGATCAAAAAACCGATACGCCGCTCGGAACTGCTGCGGCAGATGGCGCGCTAGCCAGAGCAACTTCGGCATTTCCATTTCTGGAGAGATTGCCCCTCCGACGTACTTCAGGACGTCGTGACCCGTGGCGTTGATCTCCGCAGCTTCGGCGAGCGCGCGGTGATCCAGCCACAAAATGACGTTTTGTGCGGCGTCTGCGTCTGGGCTCACGCTGACGGGGCGATCCTGCTCGTCGAGCGCGACGAGCGAGCACGTCGCATCGAAACCGATGCCGCCAACTTGATCGCCTTGTGCACCCGCCTCGCTCAGCGCGCGCCGGACCGCGACGCAAACGGCGCGCCAAATATCTTCCGACGATTGTTGCGCAAAGTCTTCGCGAGGCCGAAAAATGAGCGTCGGTTCGACGCCCATGCCGCAGAGCTCGCCGTGTGCGTCGAACACGCCTGCCCGCGCGCTCGCGGTTCCAACGTCGACGCCGAGATAGAGCGAGGCGCGTGTCATGCCGCGCCTAAAATGCGAACCTTGAAACCGAGCTCCAGCGAGAGCGCGACCATCTCGTCGAAAATGTTGCCGTAGGCTACCGCCACGTGGTTCGACAAATAGTGCGCCATCAGAGTGTCGCGCGAAATGCGCATATCGGCCGCCATGAACGGCCACTCGCGCGTCGTGCCTTGCCACCAGGCGTCGCGCACGGCCGGCGGTAGTTTCACGACCTCACCGCGGCCGATGTCCATCCATAGCTCGCCTTGTACGATGTAGCTGCGCGCCCAGGTCATTTCACCGGGCAAACTTTCGCCGGCGAACGAACCGCCGGGCGTCGGAAAATACAAGGAAGGTTTGCGGTACGAGTGCACGCCGCGCAGCGTGTCGGGCTCATGGTTGAAGGCGTACGCGCCACAGGAGCCCGAATTCAAAAGCACCCACAAAAAGCGACCCTCGTGCTCGGCACCCCAACGTACGTCGTGGAACATCACGGCTTGGTGGAGCCCCTTCTTTTTTAGCAGCCGCTTCATGAGCTCCATGGGAATCACGTTGCCTTGGTCGGCCTCGGTGGCGGTCGCGATCGTGTCTCCGTTGCTTTCGGGCCGGCACACCGAGTTGAAGAGCCCTTCGGCCAAGTCCGACGGCGCGCGCAAGGGGATGAGACCGAGCTGATACTGCCAACCGAGGCAATCCGCTTTGAACTCGGCGAGCAGGTCGAGCACGGCGAGGTAGTCGCGGAGTTGCTCACGACTCGCGTTCTCGTCGAAGTCTTGCGCAGCGCCCTCACCCCAGTGGAACGTGATGCCTTTGTTCTTCACGAAGTCGAGCGCAGCGTCGATACGTTTGCCCTCGATTCTGCGACCGCGATCGATGATCCAAGCTTGATCGACCTTGTGCTCGGTGAAGCCGTGGCGGTTGAGCAGCCGCGGGCCAAAATAGCCGTTGATCATGCCCATCGAGGTGTCGCCGAGCATCAAGACCAAGATACGTCGCGCGCTGATCTCGCGCGCTACTTCGGCGGCAATGCGCGCCGCGCCCTCCGAGACCGGCGCATGAAAACGAATTTGCTCGGTGCCGTAGCGGATCGCGCCCGTGGTGCACCATTCGTCCAAGCGGGCCATGAACCCCTCGTCTTGGCTCCAGTCTGGGGCGTCCGTCCAAGCGCGCGAGAAGCGCCGGTTGAGGCTTTCGAGGCACGCGCCGGTATTGAGCAGGCCGACCAACCCGGGCCAGCGCCCGGAAAAATTGGAGGCGAGCAAGAGCGGGTTGTCCTTGCCGACCACGCCGTCCGTCGTGTGCGGGCCGTATAGCCAGTGCACGCAGACACCGATCATTGGGTCGTCGATCGAAGCGAGCTTTTCAATCGCGTGGTGTGGTTTGGAGAGGAAGCCTTCGACGCGATACGGGCTGCGGCCGAGCTTCTTGAGCGCGCGCTCGAGCTGTCCGGTCGCTTCTTCTACGTTCGGCAGCGCCAGTTGGTTGGGAATATCTCGTGCGTCGCCGGGCCAAAACACTGCGATCTTGCTGACCATCGCTCCTCCACGCTTGCTCGCTTGCCAACCGAGCGCCTCGTTTGGGCGCTCTGTTTTCTATCACTCCTCGCGGACGCCGTCTGCCGCGTCCGTAGCGAACACTTTCGGCTCGCCGCCAAAACGCTCTCGAAAGCGCGAGCAGATGAGCGCGGTCGCGTGCTCGACCGCACTGCCCTCGATCAACGCGATGGTGCAGCCACCGAAGCCTCCGCCGGTCATGCGCGAGCCGTACACGCCGGGGAGCTCGAGCGCGCAATCGACCAGAAAATCGAGCTCCGGACAGCTCACCTCGTAGTCGAACTGCAAGGAGCGATGCGACTCGACCATCAAGCGGCCCATGGCCGCTAGATCTCCGCGACCGAGCGCAGCCGCGGCCGCTTGTACCCGCTCGTTTTCGCCGACCACATGCCGACAACGCCGCGCGAGGAGCGGGGGAAGCGCACTGCCGTGCCGCTCGAGATCGGCGCTCGTCACGTCGCGCAGAGCCCGAATGCCGGGCAGGCGCTCGGCAAGCAGTCTGACGCCCTCGGCGCACTCCGCGCGGCGCTGATTGTATGCAGACGACGCGAGACTGTGTTTCACCTGGCTGTCGCAGACCATCAAGCGAGCTGCTCCGAGCGTCAGAGGGACGAGGCTCGTCTCCAGACTGCGACAATCGATCAACAGCGCTTGTCCGCGTTTGCCGAGCGCCGCGATGTACTGATCCATGATCCCGCACAGCGTACCGACGTACTCGTGTTCGGCGGCTTGCCCGGCGAGCGCCAGCGTGACTCGGTCGGGTGGCAGTGGGCCGACGAGCGCCGCGAGGGCGTAGCCGACGCTGACCTCCAGCGAAGCCGACGCTGACAACCCCGCTCCCAGCGGGACACTGCTGGCGATCAACAGATCCGCGCCCGTGATGCCAACGCCGCGCTCCGCCAAGCTGCGTGCGGTTCCCTCGACATAGTCGAGCCAAGTGCCACCCATCTTGCGCGGCGCCGCGTCGAGCATGATTTCAGAGGTCTCCGCTTGCTCGCGTGAACGAACGCGCAGCACGCGATCCGAGCGCGCGGCGGCGGCGACGAAAGTGCGCCGCTCGATCGCGACCGGCAAGACGAACCCGTCGTTGTAGTCGGTGTGCTCGCCGATCAGGTTGACTCGCCCGGGCGCCGAAAACACGCGAGCCTCGCGCGCGAACTCAGCTTGGAACTCTCGCCGCAAGCCGTCGGGACTGACCACGCGAAGCTCCAAGCCGGCGGTGATACCACCGAAATGACAAAAGAACCGCTCAAAATCGCGCTTCGCCGAGCGATGGCCAACGCCCGCGACTCGAGTAAGATGCGCGCCCAACATGGCAAGCGTCACGCTCAAGGACGTCGTCAAGATCTACGATGGTGGCGTCAAGGTCGTCGACCGCTTCAACCTGGGCATCGAAGATCGCGAGTTCGTCGTACTGGTCGGGCCATCGGGCTGCGGCAAATCCACCACCCTGCGCATGATCGCGGGTCTCGAAGAGATCACTTCCGGAACGATCTCGATCGGCGAGCGCGTCGTCAATGACGTCCCGCCGAAAGATCGCGACATCGCGATGGTCTTCCAGAGCTATGCGCTCTACCCGCACATGAGCGTCTACGAAAACATGGCGTTCGCTTTGAAGCTCCGTAAGCTCCCCAAAGCGACCATCGACGAGAAGGTCAAGCACGCAGCCAAGACCTTGATGATCACCTCTCTGCTCGATCGGAAACCCAAGGCGCTTTCCGGCGGGCAGCGCCAGCGCGTCGCGCTCGGACGGGCCATCGTGCGCGATCCCAAGTGCTTTCTGTTCGACGAACCGCTGTCGAATCTCGACGCCAAACTGCGCGTCGAAATGCGCGCCGAGATCAAACAGCTCACGATGAGCCTGAAAGCCACCACCGTCTACGTCACGCACGACCAGGAAGAGGCCATGACGCTCGGCGATCGAGTGGTCGTCATGAAAGACGGCATCGTGCAGCAAGTCGGGGGCGCGCTCGAGATTTACCATCATCCCGCGAATCGCTTCGTAGCAAGCTTTCTCGGCAGTCCGCCAATGAACTTCTTCAACGGCCGCTTGGTGGAAAATGGCGGCCGGCTCTGTTTCGACGAGGGCACCGCAAAATTGCCGGTGCCTGAGTGGGCGCTCGCGGCGCTCAAGCCCAAAAAGGGCGAGAGCATCGTGATGGGTGTACGCCCCGAATCCATGTCAGACGCTGCGCACGCTCGCTTCAAGACCGGCGACAGCGCGCTCGACATGAAAGTGACCCTCGTTCAACCGCTCGGTCATCGGCTCGACGTGTCTCTCGCAACCAGCGCCCATCCCCACTCGATCGCGCAGATCGACGCGCACGCCAGCCTCCGCGTGGGCGAAACCGTGCCGATTCAGATCGACATGGCACACGTGCACTTCTTCGACACGAGCGACGCCAGTGAACGGCTCGCCCAGAACGCGACGCTCAACGCGTCGGGCGCGCCGCTCTAGTACGGCATCCCCGGCAAATTCATCGCGAATTTGAAGACGCCGCGCTGTCCGTCGTTGCCCATCGCGGTGATGTATAGCGTTTGATGCGTCGCGCCGCCGAAGGCGACGTTGGTCGTGGTACCGGCACCGCTTGGAAGCGTGATGGTTCCTACGATTTTGCCGGTGCCGTCGTAGACCTGCACCGTCGATTGATTGTTGCCCGCGACGTAGAGATTGCCGGCACAGTCGAGCACCATGCCGTCGCCGGCCGCGGCCACGAGTTGCGTGCCCATGCCGAGACTGCCATCGGCGTTTACAGGAAACTTGTAGATGCTGTTGCCGGATACGAAGAGCGTGGCTTCGTCGAGCGAGAGCGTGACGCCGTTCGGTGCCATGATCAGCTGGTTCTGCCCGATGGTTCCATCCGCGGTCACGGTGCCCGTCGGGCTCACGCGGTAGAGGTGCGTGGTCGGTTGAGGGCGCGTCGAGGGAGCTTGAAAATCCGGATCCGAAAAATAGATCCAACCATTGCTGGCAATCGCGAGATCATTGGGCGAATCGAAGCGCGCGCCGTTGTACATGCTGGCCACGGGCGTGAGGACTCCCGTCGTCAGATTCACTTTGTCGACGGAACCATCCTTGTGCACGGCCGCGTACAGCTGGCCGCTAGCATCGACGGCGAGCCCGTTCGACCCCGGGCCTTTGCCGTCCGGTCCTGACGTCTCGGAGAGCGCAACAGTAACGGTGCCGGCCTCGGTCATCTTCAAAATGCGAGATGGCGGCGGACCCGAGCCACCGAGCATCTCCGAAAAGTAGAGCGCGTCTCCGATCCACACCGGACCCTCGACATTGGCGTAGTTGTTCATATCGAAGCCCGCTTCAGGCGGCGGAACGCCCGCAAGCGTCGCTGCGCCGAACACGGGCTTCGGATAGGTCGCACCACCGGGACATTTGAAGCTCGCCGTGCCTCCTCCACTGCCCGCGCTTCCAGCAGCACCGGCCGCACCGCCCGCTCCAGTTCCACTCGCGCCCGCCGCGCCGCTCGTACCTGCGGCGCTCCCTCCAGCACCAACGCCAGCAGCACCACCACCTAGACCGGCGCTGCCTGCAAGGCCACTGCCCGCGGCGCCCGCGCTCCCGCCGTTGCTGTTGCCACTCGTCCCCGTCCCACTCGCCCCTGCGTTCGTTCCACCACTCGAGCTGCCGCCACTCGTCGCACCGCCCGCTCCACCGGCCTGCGTATTGCCGGAACCTGCGGTCGCTGCAGCCCCAGCAGCGCCAGCACCCGTCGGCGCTGGACTTCCCGCGCTACACGCCGCACCCAATACCGCCACGAACGTCCAAGCCAAGTTATTTCTCATCCGGAACTCCTCACAGGAAGCCGTAGCAATAGCTGAGCTCTCGCTCCAAGGCTACGCGGCGCGTCCGTCTTTCACGCCGATTCCGGGCGACAGCTGCCTTCCGCCAAAAGTGCAGGATCTGGGGGCAACCCTCGCGCAAACCACGCGGCAAAAGCTGTGTTTTCACGCCCAAGCAGGGCGCTCCTTGCACGAGACCACGTCCGGTGCGTACGGTAAATTCGCCTATGTCGGAACAAAACAAGCTCGCCATTCTCGTCGGCGGGGGCCCTGCTCCCGGCATCAACAGCGTGATTGGAGCGGCTACCATTCGCGCGTGTCTCTCGGGCATCCCCGTAATCGGAGTGCTCGACGGCTTTTCCGCAATCATGAAGGGCGACATCTCGAGAGTTCGCCCGCTCGATATCGAGACCGTCTCGCGGATTCATTTTCGTGGCGGGTCATGCATCGGCACCGCGCGCGCCAATCCAACCAAGGATCCGAAAACCCTGGACGCGACGATCGACTCGCTCAGCCGGCTGGGCGTCTCGCGTTTGATCACGATCGGCGGCGATGACACCGCGTTCTCCGCTTCCTCGCTGGCCGCACGCTCGAAAGCGGCGCTCCGAGTCGTCCACGTACCCAAGACCATCGACAATGACCTCGACCTGCCGGAATGGATCCCGACTTTCGGTTATCAGACCGCGCGTCACGTCGGCGCCGGCATCGTGAAGGATCTGCTGGTCGACGCGCAGACGACCTCGCGTTGGTATTTCGTGGTCGCCATGGGCCGCAAGGCGGGCCACCTCGCGCTCGGCATCGGCAAGGCCGCGGGCGCGACCCTCACGCTGATTCCAGAGGAATTTCCCGGCAAACACATTCCACTCACGACCATGGTCGACACGCTGGCGGGCGCCATCATCAAGCGCTTGGCCTACGGCCGCCGCGACGGTGTCGCCGTGCTCGCCGAAGGCTTGGTCGAGCGCCTCGACCCCGAGGACCTCGCCCAATACGGCGATCTGGAGCGCGACGAACACGACCACATTCGACTCGCTGAGGTCGACTTCGGTCGCATCATCAAGACGGCGGTGAGTCGTCGCCTGGCGGAGTCAGGTGTCAAGCTCACGATCGTCTCGAAAGACATTGGCTACGAGCTGCGCTGCACCGACCCGATCCCGTTCGACATGGAGTACACACGGGACCTCGGCTATTGCGCCGCGAAATTCTTGATCGAAGGCGGCTCCGGCGCGATGGTCACCATCCAGCAAGGGAAATTCAAGCCTATCCGCTTCGAGGACATGCTCGACTCCGCGACGGGCCGCACTCGCGTGCGCATGGTGGACGTCGACACCGAGTACTACAAGATCGCTCGGCGCTACATGCTGCGCCTGCGCCGCGATGACTTCAGCGAACCGGTCGAGATCGCAAAATACGCGGCCGTCATCGGCGTCACGCCGGAGCGTTTTCGCGCTCAATTCGAGTACCTGGTCGCGGACGAGGCCCCGCCACTCGCCTTCGAACACTCGTCGTGAGCTCGTGCTGAGCGACGCTCCCCACGTCACAGTACAAACTATCGCGCTAGTCGTCGCACGATGAGCATCTCGAGCAAGCTTGCGTTCGGCATCATCGCCGGCATCGTCGCCATCTTGGCCGTCTCGAGCTACTTCACGGTGGTCCGCGAGATCTCGCTGTTCGAAACGGACATGGTCCGTGACCACGAAGTGCTCGAACGCGCGGCGTTGCCGGCCCTCGAACAAATTTGGGTCGCGGATGGGCCAACCAGAGCGCTCGAGCTGCTGACGCAGGTCAACACGCGCCGCGGCACGGTCTCGCTCCGCTTTCTGCCGCGTGAAGCGATCTCCGACGAGCCTCCGACGGAACAGCTCGCGCTCAGCAAGCTGCTCTTGCGCGAGGGGCCACGCGTCGTCCACGTCAAGCGCGAGGGTCACCAACCAACGCTGCATACGTACTCCGCCGTCCGCGTCGCCGATCAGGTGCCCGGCGTCCTCGAGCTCACGGAATCGCTCGAGCCGCGGGACGCGTACGTACATTCTACGGTGCTCCGCGCGGCGGTCACCGCCTTGTCGCTCGGCCTGGTTTCGGCGGTGCTCACGTTCGCGCTCGGCAGCACGATCGTGGGGCGGCCCGTGCGCGCGTTGGTCGATCAGGTACGCCGCGTCGGTGCGGGCGATCTCGGAGCCCGCATCGATGTCGAAACGAACGACGAGCTCGCTTATCTCGCGCGCGAGATGAACGCCATGACCGGCAAGTTGTCGGAAGCCAACAAACGGCTGTTCGAAGAAACGGCTGCGCGCGTACGCGCTCTGGAGCAACTGCGCCACGCGGATCGCCTGGCCACCGTGGGCAAGCTCGCGTCCGGTATCGCCCACGAGCTTGGCACGCCGCTCAACGTCGTCTCTGGGCGCGCGAAGATGATCACGCAAACGCTGAACGCGGACGATACGGCGCGGCAGAACGCTCGGATCGTGATCGAACAGAGCCAGCGCATGGCCCAGATCATCCGCCAGCTGTTGGATTTTGCGCGCGCAGGCAAACCGAACAAGTCCTCCTGCGACCTGCGCGTGCTGGTAGCCAGCTGCCTGTCCCTGCTCAAGCCGATCGCCGACAAGCGCGGAGTCACGCTCGAACTCGACGCGGACGCATCCATCAGGCCGATCGTGGCGGACTCGGCCCAGCTACAACAGGTACTCACGAACCTGGTCGTGAACGCCATTCAATCGATGGAACAGCCGGGGACCGTCCACGTACGCCTCGGGGCGCCGCCCCCTGGCGAGGCCAGGACCGGGTATTTATGCCTCGCCGTCGAGGACCACGGCGTGGGGATGAGCCAGGCCACTTTGGAGCGCGCTTTCGAACCTTTCTTCACGACCAAGGACATCGGAGAGGGAACCGGCCTCGGCCTAGCTGTTGCATACGGCATCGTCCAAGAACACGGCGGCTTCATCGACGCCATCAGCACCCCCGGCCAAGGTAGCCGCTTCAACGTCTTCCTTCCGCTACCCGCGCAATCGACGAACGAAAGCACTTAATCACCCATGAACGCCAGAATCCTGATTGTCGACGACGATACCAGCATGTGCGACCTCTTGGTAGCGGGGCTCGGTCAGCATGGCTTCGAAGCGAGTGCGTCGGCGTCGGCGCGCGGCGCGCTGAGTGAGCTCGACAAGAGCCAGTTCGACGTGATGGTCACGGACATCAACATGCCGGACGTGAACGGGCTCGAGCTCTGCCAACGCGCGCTCGAAAAGCAACCGGACTTGCCCGTGATCGTGCTGACCGCGTTCGGCAGCCTGGAAACCGCTATTCAGGCGATCCGCGCGGGCGCATACGATTTCATCACGAAGCCCGTCGACATCGACGTCGTCGCGCTGGCCGTCGAGCGCGCTGCGCGACACCGTGTGCTCACGCGTGAAGTGCATCGTCTGCAGCGCGCCGTGGCGGAATCGCGCCGCTTCGAGCAGCTGCTCGGAGCGAGCCCCGCCATGAAGTCCGTCTATGATCTGCTGGAACGCGTCGCCGATTCCGAATCCACCGTGCTCGTCAGCGGCGAGAGCGGCACAGGCAAGGAACTCGTGGCGCGCGCAGTGCACCGGCGCAGTCGTCGCCATTTGGGTCCGTTCATCGCCATCAACTGCGCGGCGGTACCGGAGCAACTGCTGGAAAGCGAGCTTTTCGGCCATACCAAAGGCGCGTTTACGGACGCGCGCAACTCGCGCCCGGGCCTGTTCGTGCAAGCCAGCGGCGGGACCGTGTTCTTGGACGAGATCGGCGACATGCCACTCGGTATTCAGCCGAAGCTGCTGCGTGCGCTGCAAGAACGCACGGTGCGTCCCGTCGGCGGCGATCACGAGACTCCGATCGACGTGCGCGTCGTGGCCGCGTCGAACCGCGATCTCGAGAGCGCCATTGAAGAGCGTAAGTTCCGCGAGGATCTTTTTTATCGGATCAACGTCATCCACGTCGAACTCCCGCCGCTGCGCGCGCGCGGCGGCGACGTGCTCCTGCTCGCGCAACACTTTCTCGAACATTTCGCCGCACAGTCCGGAAAAAACGTCAAATCTCTCTCGCCAGAAGCTTCGGAGCGGTTGTCGGCCTACTCGTGGCCGGGCAACGTGCGCGAACTCCAAAACTGTCTAGAACGCGCGGTAGCGCTCACTCGGGACGAAGCGATCGGCCTCAGTGATCTGCCCGAAAAAATCAAAAGCTACCGCTCGTCCCACGTGCTCGTGGCGGCCACCGATCCCTCCGAGCTCGTGCCGTTGGAGGAAGTGGAGAAGCGTTACATTCTCCGCGTGCTCGAGAGCGTGGGCGGCAACAAGACGCTTGCCGCGCAAGTGCTCGGCCTCGACCGCAAGACTCTCTATCGCAAGCTCGATCGCTACGGATCTACCGACGCGAAACACTCTTGATACCCTCTCGATCGCAGACTCGAGGTACACCCATTTCGCCCCGGTCGGGGGCAAATGTCCCCGCCTTTCCAAACACGCGAATTGAGGAAGCTTTGCCTTCGGGCGGAGCGCGACCATTGGCACGTCCCGTGCTGATCCACGCCTGGAGTATCGGGATATGAGCGACCCGCGACCACACCTGGCTAGCGTAAGCGAAAAACCCAAGGGCCCCCGCATCCTATTGGCGGAAGACGACGCGGCGCTTCGCTCGCTCTTGGCGTCTTTCCTTGGCGAGCATGGCTATCAGGTGTGCGTCGCGACGTCGGGGCGCGAGCTCTTCGATCGCGTCGCCGAGGAGCTCGGCGGGAATGTGAACCGCTTCGAGGCAATCGTCTCCGACGTGCGCATGCCCGGTTTGAATGCCATCGATGTCTTGGCTCAGCTGCGCGGGATAACGACTCGCGTGCCGGTGATTCTCATGACGGCGTTCGGCGACCAGGCGACACACCGTCGCGCTGAGCGGCTCGGCGTCTTGGCCGTGCTCGACAAGCCTTTCGACCTCGACGAATTGCAGGGGCTGCTGCACGAAATCCTGAGCAAGCCGTGGCACGCGCCTGCCGCGCGTCAATGCGCGGGACTGGGTTCGTCGGGGGGCCCTTCTGGATCACCCGACGCGGCAGAGCCTTCCGCTTTCCCGTAGTCGTTCGCGTCTGTCCGGCCGCCCTTCTTCTTTTTCTTGAAGGCGCGCACACAAGCGCGCAGCGCCGGTTGATCGACACGCGCTTCCGGGAGTACCGGCGGCACGAGAAACGGTGGCGAGCTGAAGTCGAATAGATCGTATGGGATGCTCGAGTTCGCGTCGCGCTTGCTCAGCGCGGGCAATTCGTAGCGCGCCTCGACCATGCGCACGATCGAGGTGTGACTGTACACCGTGTGCGAGACATAGTGCTGCTTCGCAAATGGGGACACCACGATCAGTGGCACGCGCATACCGAGGCGATCGAACCCACCGGGCAGATGTCGCTTCTCGAGCAGCGGGGGCAGCTCGTCGGGAGCGCACGCGGGCGGTGGCGGCACATGGTCGAAAAAGCCTCCGGGTTCGTCGTACATGATGAACAAGGCGGAGCGCTTCCAAGCGGCGCTTTCCATCAGCGCCTTGATCACGCGCGCGACCAAAGCTTGGCCGAGCTCGATGTCCGCCGGCGGGTGCTCATCGGTCGCGCTCGGCCCTCCGTACGACGATTCCAGCCAAACATACGCCGGCAAGGCATTGGCCTTGGCGTCACTAAAAAACTCTTCGATATCCCGAAAGCGATCCGTGTGCTCGCGATAGAGCGCCGGAAAAATCTTCTCTTCGAACGTCTTCCCTTCGCGGTAGATGAGCCAGGGGATACCCTTTTGTTCGAGCTCGCGAAATAACGACGGCTTCACGCCCTCGTCAGGTGGCGGCGTATTGCCGATATGACCGAACGACGACGCCGCATGGAAGAACATGCGGTTCGGCCAGGTGGGCCCAAGGATCGACGCAAAGTAGTGATCACCGATCGCGAAGGTGTTGGCGAGGGCGTAATAGTAACCGAGCGTCGTCGCGTCGTAGTACGCGAGCGCACGCGCCCCCATCGGATTGCTGGTGAGCACGAAGCCGTCCATCTTGCCGTCGTCGTACTGCAAGTGCGCGGAGTTCCAATCGTGCCTCACGTCCTTGCTGCACAGCACCTTTTGCAGGAAAATCCCGACCTGCCTGCCTGTCTTGGGATCCTTGTTGTGAAAGTCGCGGGGCGCTACCTCCGCGTCGGGTTGTCCGGCAGCTGGCAGTCCTTGGAAGTAGTGATCAAACGAACGATTTTCCTGCATCACGATCACGAAGTGATCGATCGGAATCTCGGCGCCACGAGGCTCGTCGCTATCGAGCGTTTGAGAGGGTGTCGCGCCTGCGCCAAATTCACACGCCGCGCGACGTTCCGCTGCCGAAACCTGACTCTTCGCAATCACTGGGAGAGCTGGAACCTCCGCCGATGCCGGCGCCTGCGCGGCGCTTGCTCGCGCGCTCGCTTGCGGCGCTCGACGACGTTCGGTCGGATGCCGATTGGCGCAGGCAAATGTCAGGACGAGTGCCAGCGTCCCAGCCAAATTCACGAGCGTTCTGGAAGCAAAGCGCATGAGCGCCGACTTGCCGGCAAGGCACTCCATCTACCACGCGCGCCCGATTTCTTCGGATTTTTTGGTGTGCATTGCGGACTCATGTAGGGTCCCCCCAAGGAGCCGCCCATGAACCTTGCCCTCGCACGTGCCGCCGCTGTTTGTGCCCTGCTCACCCTTCCGAGCTCGGCCCTCGCGGCCAAAAAAACTACCGATTCTTCCGCTCACCACGCTCGCGCCAGCGCCAAAGCGAGCCCGAAAAAGCACGGTAAGAGCCACCACAAGCGCTCGCCGAAGGCCGCCGAAGCCGCGAAGACGTCCGAGCCCGCCCGCTGAATCATCAGCAGCCGCGCCTTCGCTCCGGCGCAACCCCCCGCCACTCGTGCCTCTAGATTCTTCTGGAGCGGGACATCGGGTTCGAACCGACGACCTCAAGCTTGGGAAGCTCGTGCTCTACCAACTGAGCTAGTCCCGCGTCGCCGGAAAGCTTAGCGCCTCAGGTAGCGAGCGGAAAGGACTTTCTCGGGCCGAACTGGCTCGACCGGCTCTTGACCCGCGCGCGCGGCTCACGCTAGTTGGGGGCCGAGCATGAAGGTAGCCACAGTTCATTCGGTGTGTGAGTGCCAGGCGGGCCTCAGTGCGGATCTCGACGAAAGGCGCGTCGTTCTGCGCGGAAGCGCGAGCGACCGCGCGCGCCACCGCGCACTCGCGGCGCCCGCGACGGCGATCGCGAACGACGAGGAGAGCTTCAGCGTCGGTTGGGCGTGTCCCCTGTGCACGCGCAACGTGCTCCGCTCGTTTACCAAATCGGCGCTCAGCTATCGCGAGGCGTAGCCGCTGTGCGGCTCACGCCGCGCGGCCAATGCGCAGCCGCTCGATGATGCCGCGCAGTACCTGAGCGCGCGCGTCGTCCTGCTCGCGCTGGCGCAAGTACAACGCTTGACCGAATGCGCGCTCGGCGTCCGCGTCGCGGTTGAGGCGCGCGCAGGCGTTGCCGAAGAGCGCCCAGAGCCGCGCATCTTGTTCCGTGAGAGCGCATGCCTCGCGCAATGCGACCATGGCTTGGCGATGTTCGCCACGAGCGACGGCGCGTCGCGCGCGGGCCACGAGGATCTGCGGCCGGGACAGCTGCGCGGTATCTTGCTTCATGACGAGGTCCGCTAATGCGAGCCGCGTGCCAGGCGCATTCGCGTCCAGCTCGAGCGAATTTCAAGCGGATTTTCGAGCGTAACCCGCTAAATTCCAGTGCCAGCCATGGCATTCGGATCGCACGTGTAACAGCGACGCCCACGAGTGCCAGATTTGTGTCACAGCGATTCGCGGTACAGCGTCAAAAGATCGACACGGCTACAGACCCGCGGATTTTCGCGGTGGCAAGCGTCTTCGCTTGCTTTCTCCGCCAAGACGCTCAAGTGCGACTCCTGAATGCCCTTGGCACTGAGACCGCTCGGGATACCGACGCGCATCCGCAGGTCTTCCACCGCTCGCGCGCAGGCACCAGGCTCGGCTTCCGCGCCGAGCAGCATTCCGACGTGTGCGACACGCGCAGGAACTGCGGCCTCGTTGAAGCGAAGCACGGCCGGCAAACACAGCGCGTTGGCGAGCCCGTGATGGAGCCCGTGTTCGCTCGAAAGCGGGTGAGCGAGCGAATGGCAGGCTCCCAGACCTTTTTGGAACGCAACCGCCCCCATCATGGCGGCCTTCATCATCATGCCGCGCGCTTCCATGTCGTTGCCGTCCGCGACAGCGCGCTCGAGGTACTTGGCCACTAGGTCGATGCCCGCGAGCGCAATCGCGTCTGCCATCGGATGGTCCCCCTTGGCGAGATAGGCCTCCACGCAATGCGTCAGCGCGTCGAACCCGGTCGCTGCCGTAACCGGCGCCGGCATCGAACGCGTCAGGTTGGGGTCCAGGATCGCGACGCGCGCGAGCAATCTTGGCGAGAAAACCACTGTCTTGCGCTGGGTCGAGCGGACCGTGACCACCGCCGCGCGCCCGACCTCGCTCCCCGTGCCCGCGGTCGTCGGCACGGTGATGATTGGCGGAACGTCCGCCGGCACGTGGCGCCCGCCGTCTATCGAATCATCGAGCTCCTCGAAAGATAGGGCGCAGCACGCGCGCAGCGCGATGAGCTTGCCCGCATCCATCGGTGAGCCTCCACCGACCGCGATCACGCCGTCGGCGCGGTGTGCGCTGTAAGCGCGCGCGCCCGCGGCGATATTGTCTTCCGTGGGGTTGCCCTCGACCCCCGTGAACGTCGCCACCGCGAGCTGGTCGCTCGTCAGCGCGGCCAGCACGGAGGCCAACACCCCCGTGTGCTCGACGCCCGCGTCCGTCACGACCAGCGGGCGTTTCATACCGACCGCCAGCGCCTCGTCGCTCAAGCGAGCGATCTCACCTGCCCCGAAAATGATACGTGTCGGAAAGCTCCAAATCGCCATGGTCGGTTCCTTATTGCACGAAGATCAAATGATCTCGAAGTAGCGTTTCAGCTCCCAATCCGTGACGGCTGCTTCGAATGCGCGCACCTCCCAATCGCGGGTGCGCACGTAGTGATCGACGAATTCGGGGCCGAGCAGCGCGCGCGCGGGTTCACTCGCCGACAGCAAGGCGTTCGCCTCGCGCAATGTGCGCGGTAAGCGCTGATTTTCTTCGCCCGCGCCCGCATCGCCGCGCGTGGCAGACGGCAGAGCGAGCCTTTTCTCCACGCCCCACAGACCTGCGCCGAGCGTGGCGGCAATCGCGAGGTACGGGTTCATGTCGGCCGCAGGCTGGCGGTGCTCGACGCGCAACGCGCTGCCTTGGCCAAGACCGATCACCCGCAGCGAACACGTGCGATTCTCGATGCCCCAAGTCGGCACGAGCGGCGCCCAGACCCCCGGCACGTAACGCTTGTAGCTGTTGATCGTGGGCGCCACCACCGCGGTGAGCTCACGCATCAACGCAAGCTGCCCGGCCAGGAAATGCTCCATGGTCTTCGACATCCCTTTGCCGTCGACGAACGTGTTCTTACCGCCTTGCCACAAGCTTTGATGCAAATGCCCGCTGCAGCCCGGTAGCGCAGCATTCCATTTGGCCATGAAGCTCACCGAGAGCCCGTGTTGATGGGCAATCTGCTTGAGCCAAGGCTTGAACAGCGCGGCTTTGTCGGCAGCCGCGAGTGCGTCGTCGAAGCGGATCGCGGCTTCATAGACGCCCGGGCCCGTCTCGGTGTGCAACCCTTCGATGTCGATGCCCGACGCGTCCATGGCGTCGAGGATCGAGCGCATCAGATCGGCGTCTTGACCCGCGCGCACCCAGCTATAGCCGAACATGCCGGGATCGAGCGGGGTGAGCGCCTGGAAGCCTTTCTGAGCCAAAGTGTCGCGCGTTTCCTTGAACAAGAAAAATTCGTATTCAGCGCCCACCTTGGGCGAAAAACCGAGCGCCTCTGCGCGTGCAAGCACGCACTTGAGGGCCTGACGCGGGCACGCTGGGTGCGCTTCGCCCGCGTCATCGCAGAAATCCGCGAGCATGGCGACGACGCCTGGTTCCCAAGGGATCGCGCGCGCGGTGCTGGGGTCGAGCACGGCGTGCACGTCCGGGTAGCCGGTGTGCCAGCCGGTCAGCTTGGAGTTGTCGTAGAGCGTGTCTGCGACGTCCCACCCGAAAATCACGTCACAGAAACCAAAGCCCTTCTCGAGCGCGGACGTGAGCTTGTCGAGCGACACGTACTTGCCGCGCAGCACGCCATCGATGTCGAACCCGCCGATCTTGGCGCGACGATAGCCCTGCTCGCGAAGCCCTCGCACGAGCGCCGCCCCTGAGCTTCCTCCGTCGTCCGTTGGCGACTTCAGGTTGTTCTTGCGTTTGATTTTTGTCGACCGCTTGCTCATTTGACAAGGTCCTTTCGAGTCAGTCGTCGCCGCCCTCACGGACGAGCTCGCGGACACCGAGCCCCACGCCGAGGAGCAGGAGCGCGCCCGCCAGCACGCCGAGACGCATACCGAGGATCAGCAGCACTTCACCATTGATGGCCGCGTAGAGCGGGTCGAGCAGGGCAATCAAGATCGCCGCCGCGACGACCATTGCGGCGGGCACGACGCGCTTGCTGAAAGGCCGCTCCTCCAGCATGGGCATCACGGATGGCAGCCGGCCCGACGGAACCCGACTGAACGGCGCGAGCGATGAAGAGCCTGCCGCCGTGGGAGGAGCAGCTTTCGACGAAACCGGTAGCGAATCGACCCGCTTCGGAGGAGGCACAGACGACACCCGCCGCACGGGTTCCGGCGGAGTGCTCCGTGCCTCCGGAGGAGTGCTCACGCGCGCAGCCGGCGGCAGCGGCGAGTTCCTCGCGCTCGTTGCAGCAAACTGGCCGGATTTACCTGTGCGGTGCGCGATCGGATCGTCGTCGGCCAGATCGAGATCCAGCGCGCCGCCGGCCGCCAATGGGCTCGATGTTTCGTCGAAATCGAGCAGCGGGCTGGTCGCGACCGGTGGCGGCGTGGACGCGCGCTTTGACGTGGGCGGGGCGTCGAGATCGAGCTCCGGCACGGCCTGACCGACGCTCGCCACGGGCCCGGCGAGACCTGGCGGGCGCGGCACACTCGAAGGATCGAACTCGAGCTCTTCGCTGTCCGCCACGGGCGTGGCCCTACGCCGCGAGCTCAGCGCCGGAGGCGGACGCGAGCTCACGCCCTTGAGCTCGATGCGCTCAACGCGCGTCCCGCCGCCGTCTTCGGCACGTGCATCCCGGCGCAAGCCAACCGCCAGCTCGTCCTTGGGCAGCCGCATGGCGGCCTCGAGCTCATTCCAAAATACACCTACGTCCGCTTGCCGCACGCGCGGGTCGACCGCCATGGCGCGCTCGAAGACGGACTCGACCTCGTCGGGCACCTCCACTCCTTCATTGCGAGGCGTCGGACGCCGGACGAGGTCCAACGCGGTACCCATCATGGCCGCTTGATCGCCGAGAATGACGGTACGACCCGTCATCGCTTCCACCATCGTGAGCGCCAGGCCCCACACGTCGGTCCAAGGCCCCGTCTGGCCGAGGCGCTTGGGTGCCCATTGCTCGGGCGCGCCGTAGGCTGGCGAAAATGCCACCTCGCCGCCCACCTGTTGGCTCATGCGTCCGGCAACCTGGCTGGCGACGCTCTTGGCTTTGCCGATGCCAAAGTCGAGGATCTTGACGACCTGCTCACCCGCCACGTCGGCGATGAAAATATTTTCAGGTTTGAGGTCGCGATGCACGATGGAGATCGGACCGTCGGGGCCCTGAAAATTGTGCGCGCGCTCCAGGGCCCGTGCAACCGGCGAGAGCAACCGCATCAACTTCCGGAGCTGAAACGGCGGCTGACCGGAGCCAATCCGCTCTTGAATCATCGCATCGAGCGTCTGTCCCTCTAGCCACTCGAGCACCATGTACGGCACGAAGCGTCCGTCCTTGGCCGTGAACGAGTCGGCGTGCAGCGGTCGTACCACCGTGGGCAGACTCGCGGAGAGCCGAAACAAGAGCTCGGCCTCCGCTTGAAATTGTTCGAGGAAGAACGCCTGCTGGCGTGGCTCTTGCGCCCAGATCTTCAAGCACTTGAGCGCGACGCTCGCGCGAAACCCACCGTGATGTGCACGATAGACCACGCCGAAGCCACCTTCGGCCACGACTCGCTCGACGTGATAGGCGCCGGCAATGACGCTGCCAACGATCCCAAAAACGTCCTCTGTCATCCCGCGCTTCCGAGCATCAATTCTGGTCGATCGCGATCCCGAGCTGGCGGCGCAGCTTGAAGTAGCGCTCGCTCGCTGCGAACGCTAACAGATCTTTGCCGAGCTCACCGTCGGCTCCCTCCTCTTTTTCCAGCAAGCCGAGCGCGGCTGATACATCGTTGCATAGTAAGAAACCAACGCGGCACGCCGTCTTCTCGGTCGCGCTACTCCAGCGTTGCAAATTGGTGCGGCCGCCCTCTTCCACGAACCGCAAGAAACAACCACGCAGGGCGTCAACGTGCGGCGCCTCGAGCATCGGCTGAATGGCCTGCGCAATCGGCGCGACGCGACGGCGCATGTCCTCGGCGATCGGCAGGCCTGGGTTGCCAATCGTGAGCGCGGCCAGAAACAAGTCCTCGAGATCAGGTACCGCGCTGAACAATGTCTTCACAAAGTGCTCTTGTCGGTACGAAGACAAGTGGCGTCCGACCAGAAAGGCGTGTTCGAGCTGGCTACGGCCGGAGAGCACGCGCTTGCCGATGATCGTGTACGGCGGCACGCCCGGGATGGTTTCGTAGCCGACGTCGCGATCCTTGTCGACGTACAGGGTCGGCGCTGCCAGACCGAGCAAAGACGCCGCCCAGGGCACCGCGCGCACGGCCGTGATGGTCGCCTTGGCGGGATCTTGCTTCGCACTCGGCGCGGGCTGATGCAGCTTGCCGTCGCGGCGTAGCGACGTGACACGACCGACGAGTACCGCAGGCGCGATCAACGCGAAGATCTGACCGGTGAGCAGCTCTTGTTCGGGATGGATCAAAAGGTCCGTCCAACCCGACGCGGACACGCTCGCGCGTGGAGCGATCAGCGTCTCCGTCCGATACTCGTCGACTAGCGCCGTCTCTTCGCCGGACGCGGCGCCGAGCGCGCACAGCACTCGCGCGGTGCAAAAACGTCGATCGAGCTCCTCGCGCGCCGCGTAAATGCGCGCGAGAGCGCGGTAGCCGTCGGGATTTTTCGGATCCCGCCGCACACGCCGCCAGATCTCTTCGGGATCTTCCGATGCATCGAAGGCGGCGCTCTCGATCTCCGTCAGATCGACTTCGACGTTGATCGCCGCCTGCGCCTTGCGCAGCTCACCCTCGAGTTCGCGCACGCGCGCCTCCAAAACCTCGATACGCTTCAGGAGCAATGTTCGTCCCGCGTCGCCGTCGGCCTCCACGCGCAGCGGCGCGAGCGACGGAGCGGCGTCCTCGTAGTGCTCGACAATTTGCACCCGGTGACGCGTTTGGTAGGCCGCGACCATCGCTTGTTCGAGCCGGAGCAAGCGCTGGCGATCGATGCCGAGATTGTCCGCTGCTTTCTCCAGCCGAGCCCGCTCCTCGGGGGTGATCACGCCGTCCGCTAGGGCCTCCGCGAACAGCTCCTCGTATTGTGTTTCGAGTGGTCCTAGACCGAGCCCGCCCGAGATTTCTCCGGCAACGAAGCCCTCGCCGTGTTCGAAGCCCAAGCCGTCGTTTGCGTCATCACTCATGCGCGCTTCCTCCGTTGCGAGTGCCGCGACTTTCCTCCGCTTTTGGCACGCGGTAAAGCGAGCAGGTCGTGAAGCTGGTTTTCGCCCCGTGGAGTCTCCGGAAAGCGGCGCTTGGCGCTTTCTACCTTGGATCGATCGCGAGCTGCGGGCTGAGCCACGCGCTCAGCGCCCCCGCAACTGCCGCACCGCAAGACGGCTCGAGAGTCCCCGCTCCGACGTCGATGGTCGACTCCGGCGTCGCAATACGAGCGCAGGACGACGCGAGCGCACCATCTGTGGGCGACCCGGCCACGCCGGTCGCCGGGACGGTCGCGTTCGACGCGAGCTACGCCTCGAGCGATCATCCACCTGCGCCACCCGACCCGACCCTCGCGCTATGGAACGAGGGGGGCTCGAGCCAGACTCGCGGCGCGGCGGTTTCACCAGCGTATCAACCGGTGCCGCGCGTCGTCGTCGACGTGCACGCGACTGACAGGCGCTCGCAACCCGCGATTGGGGCCCGCGCGCTCGATCAGATCCAAGCGCAGATGCGGAGCAGCGGGTATTGGCCATTTCGGCGGTGCTTCGAAGCGGGGCTCCGCGACGCGCCCGCCCTGGAGGGAGAAACGCGTTTTTCGCTGTCGGTCTCGGCGCGTGGGCGCGTCCTCAAGGTGCGCGTACTCGACAGCAAGCTGAGCGACCGCAGCGTGGTCACCTGCCTGCTCAATGCCGCACAAAAGCTGAAATTCACGGCGCGTCCACCGAGACGGATCGAACTGATCGCTTCGATTCATCTCTGGCCTGGCGACGGTCCTGCTCCCGATCCGCCAGAAGCAGCGACCGATGCCGACGACGCACCATTCGATGCCTCAAGGACGACGTCCTTGATCGCGCACGAGAGCACGGCCATCTCTCAATGCTACGAGCAGGCGCTCGCGCGCGACCCTACACTGTGGGGTCGCCTGGCATTGACGGTGACCCTCGAGCGCGACGGGACCGTGCATCGCATCGAGGAAGCCGAGTCTCGCTTTCCAGACGCGCTCGTGACGCGCTGCGCGCAGGCGGTGATCGCAAGACTCGTCTTCCCGCCTGTGCTCAGCAAGCCGTTCGTGTTCGTCCAGCCGATCCGGTTCGGCGCTCCGCCCGCCTCGCCGGCCAGCGATTCAGATGCGGGTCAGAACGCCTTGCTGGTGTCGCCGCCCGAGGTCGCGCGCTGACTGCCTAGGGCCCCGCACCGGCGGCCCCACCGGTAGCAGCGCCAGCCGTGCCCGCGCTCCCACTGCTCCCACCACTCGCGCCACCGCCTCCGGAGGCCGCCCCGCCTGCGCCCGTGCACGTCTTGAGTTCATTCGTACTCGTGGCGGGTTGTTCGCATACGCCTGGTCCGCCATAAGTCGTAGTGATCTGAGCAACCTGCGTTGCGGTACCCGACCAGGCGCCGCATACGTCGCCCGGGAAATTGCACTGACTCGTACACGCGCACGTCTCAACACAGAACGCGAAGTCCCCGAGCGCAGCGCCGGTGGCGGCGAGTGCTCCGAGGCACGCGCCATGCGGCATACCACTCGAGTCGTACAAGCAGGGCGCCTGTCCCGAGCAAAGATCGGCGCACACACCCATCGAGAAGCCGCCGTCCGCGTCCGGTAACCCGAGACAAATGCCTTTGCAGTTGTTGGTCTGAGCCATCGGATCGCAGGGCGTGCCTTCCGGGTCGCCGGTTTGCGCCGTCTTCTCGCAAAAGCCAGTGCCGGTATTGCAGAACATACCGCCCTGACAATCTGGATCGCCGTTGCACGCTGGAGCGCACTGATTGACCGTGTCCGTGCCTACGCTGAACTGCTGGCAGGAAAACTCGGCGCGATTGTGGCACTTGGCCGCGCCCGCCGTGTCACCCGGCGTGCACCCCTCCAAACAATACCCGTCGGCACCGGGCTTGAAACAGCCGGCACCCTCTTGGACGTCGGAGCACGTTCCATTGGTCGTACAAGGAAGCGTGCACAAACCTTGGGGCGGTCCCCCCGTACCCCACGCCGCATCAGTTTGGTGGAGGCAGATCAGCGGATCGCCGCCGCACTCTGAATCATTCACGCAGCCCTGTCCGAGAAAGGGATTTTGCCCCGCGCCCCCGCCGCCATCCGTCCGTCCCACGCCGCCGCCCGCTCCGCCACTGATCAAGCCTCCACCAGCGCCTGGCGGAGTTCCAGCTGCCTCGTCACTGCCACAGCCGGCGAGCAGGCTCGCCACGCCCAGACTCAAGAACCCAAAACCCAACCAGGCGCGCGCGATGTTCATGTGCTCAAGTCTCCTTGCGGATGGGAAGTGCGGGCGGCGCAAGATCGGGGGCGCGGCCGCTGGCGAAAGTATGCCGTGTCGCTTTTCCACGGTCTACCGAATTGCCGGTATTCTTCGAGCTCGAGTGGCTGTCTCACCCCAAAATTGTCGCACAAAGCCGCTACTGGTGGATGACCAAGATCGTCGGCGCTCCGAGTTCTGGGCGCCAGCGAACCGCGTGCCAGCCCTCGGGCAACGCCGGCTCGCTGAACTCGAACAACCACTTGCCGTCGATCGGCGACACGTTGATGCAGCCGCCGCTTTGCGGGTTCCCCCAGTTGTCGTGCCAGTACGCGGTGTGAATAGCGTACGGCTTTTCAAAGTTCTGCGTCCAGGGCACGTCCGCATGCACGTATTCACCGGGCGATTCCAACGTGATCGTCGCAAGCTTGCCTGAAATCGGAAACGTGCCGAGCGGAGTCGCCGCTGTGACGAGCGGATCGACGCCAGGCGCTGGTAGTCCCCCGCGACCTGGGGAGACGAGCGTCGCGTAGACCGCGCGCGTGCCCTCGTACGCGATCAACCAACCACCTTGAACACTGACTTCGAGCCAGGTGTGCCGCGCATTCTTTGGTGCGCGACCGGTTCTGTCCTCTTCGCCAACGCGCGCATTCCAAGGGGTTCGCGTTTGTGGAGACGGCAAGACCGCCTCGATTTCACGAACGTAGTCGTCGGCACCGCGCACACGGAAGTAGCGTTCGCCGTGCTGTACTTGCGGCTCGGCATCGAGGGGCACCAGCGCATGCAATGCGAAGGTCGCATCGCTCTTGCGCAACTTTCCCGTCTCGTCCTTCCGGTACTTGAGTGCGCCTTCTTTGCGAAAAAATGCGACCGGAAGTGCCGTCTCGCCCAGCTCGATCCCATGAAATGTCACCTCCGGATACGGCGTCACCCGCGCCCTGGGCACCCACAGCAAGTCGGCCGTGAGCAACCAATCACTCGCCGAAAGCCTCGGCTCGCGAACGTAGGCCACAGTCGACAGCGGCAGGACCTGTCGCCGTGTTTCATGGAAGGAGGCGGGCAGCTCGGGCAATTCGAGCGGAGCTTGCGCGACAACGCGCGCGCGCTCTGCTCCAAGCGATTCGCCGTAAGCGTGAGGCTCCGCCTGGTCGAGCTGGGGCGCAAACTTCTTTACGGCCTGATAGGTCGCGTCGCCGGGGTCTAGCGTTGCTTGCTTGCCGTCCACACAGATGTAGCCGGCCGGCTCGATCGCATAAAAACTTGCGCAGCCACGACCACGCACCGGGTCTCCGCTACGAAGCGCCACGGACGCGCCAAACCACAAAAACCCGATCCAGTCTCGATTGGCATCCGGCTGCGGTCGCACGAACACAAAGCGGCTTTTGATATAGGCGCGCGGCAAGGGGCCAGCGTCTTCCGCAACCTCCCCGGCCGCCGACGACGCAGAAACGGCCGGTGGTGCCTCGATCGATGACGGAGCGCTCGCGTGAAGGCCCTTCGCGCTGGGCGCGATTCGGACTCCTTGCGATGGCGCCGTCCGCGTCGCGTGCCAGCACCAAAGCCAGCTTGCGCTCAACAAAACGAGCAGAAGCGCCAGACCAAGCCGCTGAGAACTCACGCCGCCGAGCCTAGTACCTTCGCACCTGGCGCCGGGAGCGCGTGAATCCAGTGGGTCGACCGGGGTTCGAACCCGGGACCAACGGATTAAAAAACAGAGAGTGTCACGCGGTTTTACGCGGTGTTTTGGCCACTTTTTGAATCTTCGTGGGCAATGCGGGGGCAATAGCGTCGACCGCTTGCTGCAATTCGACGTCGCCCAGGTGCGCGTAGCGCTGCGCCATCGCAAGCGTCGAGTGGCCGAGCAGCTTCTGGATCACGTCGAGCCCGAAGCCAGCCCGCCGGACCTGCGTTGCGAAGTCGTGGCGTAGGTCGTGAAGGTGGAAGTCCTCGATCCCTGCCCGCTCGACCAGCTTGCGGAAGAAGCTTGAGACGCCGCTCGGCGTGTACGGCAGGCCTCGGCTGCTGTGGAACACGTACGGGCCGTCGCCCGAGGCCGCCATCGCCTCTTTGAGCACGGCGTCGAGCTGGTCGTTGATCGGGACGTGGCGCGTCCGGTTGCTCTTCGTCTTGTCGAGCGTGATGACCTTCCGCTTCCGGTCGACCTGGTCCTTTTTGAGCTCTACGAGCTCGGTGCGCCGCATGCCCGAAACGGCGTCCGCCAGCACCAAAAGGCGGAATTCGGGCGGCAGGACGGCGTATAGGCGGGTCCGCTCGGCGTCCGTCAGCCACCGGACGCGCCCCGGCGGTTCCTTCAAGAGCTTCACCTTCCGGAGCTTGGCGGCCTGGGCTTCGTCGATCCATCCCCACTCGCCGGCCTTCCCGACGAAGTGCTTGAAGGTCGCGAGCTCGCGGTTGATCGTGCCCGCGCTGATCGGCTTCGGCTCCTCGACCTTCTTCGCCTGCTCGTTCGGCTTGCCGCGCGGCGCCCGCTTGGCGGCACGGCGCTTCGACTTGTAGCGTTCGACGTCGAGCGGGCTCAGGTCGACCAACGGACGTGTGCCGAGTTCGTGGACGAGTAGCTTCGCGTGGTGCTTGCGGTCCGTGTGCGCACGCTCGCCCAGGTTGGTCTTGATGAACGTGAGGTACTGATCGAACGCGGCGGCGAGCGAGCCGGGCCCGGCCTGGCGATCCCGAAGCTTTCCCGAGAGCGCCAGGTTCAGAACCTCTTCGGTGCGCCGACGCGCCGCGGGCTTCTTGACGCTTTGGGGAAAGCGCTCGCGGTACCGGTCGGTCAGGCCCGTGCGGGGGTCGCGCCAGCGAAAGTCGATCCGGAAGCACTCCTCGATGTCGTCCCAGTAGAGGCCGCGCGTGCCGGTTTTGGAGGCTTTAGGCATCGACGTCGCGCTCCTGCTTCGCCACGCCTGCAATCATCGCCCCACTCTCGGCAGCACTCAACGCCGCCAGCGCAAGCCGCCTCGCCTCGGCCGCAATCCCAAGCGAACGCAGCCTGAGCGACTCCGCGTCGCCGCCCAGGTCCTTCGCCGCGGCCAGAAGCTCGATCGCGCAGCTGTACGCCGTCGAGGCCGCGTGCTCGAGCTCGTGGCCCGTTTGGGTGAGGTCAGCCATCGGCGCTATCTCCATCGAGCAGCAGTTTCACCTCTTGCGCGCCCCAAAGGGTCTTAAGCAGCGCGTGGGCGGGTATCTCGAAGCCTTGCCGCGCCAGGTCGGTGGCGGCAACGAGGTCGAGAATCAGCACGTCGAGCGTCTTGCGCGCTCCGTCGAGGTCAGCCACCGTGCACCTCTATGTTTGGCCGCGACGCCGCACGCCTTGTTTTCGGCTCTACATCAGCTGAAAGGACGCCAGCAGGGGCCCATTTGGCCACGACGTGCACGGCGCAGCCCCGAGCCCCGAACGGCACGACGCAGCAGCAAAGCGACTGTGAGTACGTTTGGCTTGTTTTCAGCCATGCATCACTACTGGTGATGTTCAGCGCTCCGAACGTGCCTGACCCGCCGATGCCTGTTTTCGGCTGCGGCGACGTCTGCCGTACGGTGCGGCGCACGTGATTCCCCGACAATTCCTGTCGCCCCACGGTGGGGCGGCGGGAAACTCCGGGCTTTTCCGCCAATTCTATGCTGGGCATAGGCTCCCGGTCCTCCGCTGCGACCAGTATCAACCCTGCCAGCTTCCGCGCCGTGTCCCGCGTCATGTCGAGCGTGCGCACCGGCTCGCTGAACACGACTCGAAGCTCGACGCCGGGTGCCGTTGTGATGCGTGCTGCCCAGCTCATGGGGCCTCGCTTTCGTCAATCGTCGTGTGCCTGATCAGCTCGATCGCGGAGCGTACGTGCAAGGACATGCGCCACGCGAGATCGGCAACGTCGTCGGGGTCGCCCTTCACTGCTTTTCCGACGAGCTGCAGCAGGTCTGCTGCGTGGTCGGCTAGATTGCAAAACAACATCTCGTTGGCTTGCTCCTGCGTCACGTCGTTCAGACCAAAATTCCCGGCCGCGAAGAGATCACCGAGCTCGCGCAGGTCCATTTTTATCGTTACTGGTCTGGCGCTCATGATTGCACCGCGCTTGCCGGTGCGTCGGCGTCGGCGTCGGCGTCGTCAGGCTCCGCGTAGCGCAAGTCGGAAGCGATGGCCGCGCCCTGCTCGAGCAGCACGGCAATGGCCGCACACGCGCGCGCGCCATCGCCTTCGTTGAACTCGACGACCAAATCGTCATTGGTGTTGTGTGCGTTTCCTTGAACGAGCGCGATGGCGACCGCACGCAGCAGTGCGCACGCCGATCGCATCGTCGCTGCCTCCATGGTGAGGTCGTCGCTCTCTTTGAAGTACGTGCCGAGCCCGACCAGAGCCTCGAGCTGATCGCGAAGGCCGCCCTGCTCGGGGCTCTTGAGCAGCTCTAGCTTCGCCTCGTAGGCTGACAGTGTGCTGGCACTCACGACGCACCTCCTGCCGGTTGCGTTGCGACCGCTGCGGTCACGTCGGCCGCCAATTGTTGAAGCGCCGAGCGCTCGATGCGCATGCTCTCGGGAATCAGCCCCAGCTCCCAGCGAGCCCTCCAAAGTTCGCCGTGGATGTCGGCGAGCGCGAGGACGAGCTCCGTGTCCTGCTCGTTTTGAGCGCTCGCGATCCGCTCGGAAAGAAGATCCGACGCGCGCACAAGGTTCTTGCCGACCGAGTAGCAAAGGTCGCGGATCGCCCCTTGCTTGAGGTCTCGCGGCTCGCGTCCGATGCGCCGGGCCGCCCTGTGAATGCCCGCCGTGACGGGCTTTTCGGCTCGTTTCTTGTTTGTCGCTGATTTCTGCTGTACTCTTGCCATGTTCATTCCCTTCCAAGGTTTTGGACCACGCCCCGGGCTGTTGATGCAGCGCCGGGGTTTTTTCGTTGCCGTCACTTACGCTTGCGCTTGGCCTCGCGCACCGCCGTGCTGTTGTACTTGGGCTTCGGCTCGCCCGGCTTCTTGCTGCCGAACTTCGCCGCGTAGTCGCGGCGAATCGTCTGGCGCAGGACGTCGGACTCTTTCAAGCCCTGGTCTCGCGACAGCGCTTGCAGCATCGCGCGCTCCTCGGGGAGCATCACCATGTTGAAGCGAACGGTGTACAGGCTGGTCTCTACATTGATG
>DASXKQ010000222.1:0-8364 GCA_036496745.1 Polyangiaceae bacterium | reverse complement strand
GCGTGCACGCTGCTCGCGAGCGGCCTGGCGCGCGCCACCGCCGCGGAGGTCTTCGAGATCGGTCCGCGCGGCCGAGCGTTCGCCGGTGCGGGTCAATCTCTCGACGCGGGGTACGAGAGCGCCTTCACGAACCCGGCCGCGCTCGCCTTCGCAGCGCGCCCCGAGCTAACCCTCGGCTCTTCCGCGACGCACTTTGCGCTGAGCGTCAGCCGCCAGGGCCAAGGCGTGCCCGTCAGCGCGCCCGGTTCGGGCGGCGTGCTGTTCGGTTTCGTGCTGCCGCTGCACGTCTTGAAAGAGCCCTGGGTGCTGGGCTTCGCCTCGCAGAGTCCGTCGAACTACATCGCGCGGGCGACGCTCCCGTTCAGCGAATCGCCGCAATTTCCGTTGCTCGTCCCGCAGAGCCAGGCACTCGATTTCGATCTCGGACTCGGCGTCACCGTCTGGCCGTGGCTGAAGCTCGGCGCTGGCCTGCGCGCGCTCGCCGCCTTGCACGGCACGGTGCAAGTGTCGCCGTCCAGCGCGGGAACCGCCACGGCCGCGAGTGACACGCTGGATCCGCGCTTTGCGCCGAACTTGGGGGCGCTCTGGTCGCCGAGTGAGCTCGACACCCTGGCATTGTCTTTTCACGGCGCGCTGCGCGCCGATTTCGACATGGAGCTCTCCGCGACCAATCTCGGCGCGACGACGCTGCCTCCGCTACACATCGCCGGCGTCGCGGCCTACGACCCCGCGCAGCTCGCGCTCGAATATCGACATCGCTTCGGTAAGCTGACACTGCTCGGCGGTCTCGCCTTCCAACGCTGGTCGAGCTTTCCGAGCCTGCTCGCCGCCACCACCAGTTGTCCACCTTCGCGCCCCAACTGCGCAGCGCTGCCCGCCGAGCCCAGCCATTTCCACGACACGTGGCAGCCGCACGTGGCCGCCGAGTATCGCGTGCGGCTGCGCCGTTCCGCGATCGCTCGCTTGCGCGCCGGCTACGCGTACCATCGCAGCCCGATCCCCGAACAGACCGCCGCCAGCAATGAGCTGGACGCTGACCGACACGTATTCGGGCTCGGCTACGGTATCGAATTGTCCGCGCCGCTCGTCCCCGTCCGTGTCGATCTCGGCTGCGAACTGCACGAGCTCGTGGCGAGGAGCGAGCACAAGCCGCCGAGCGTCGCGCCGGATAACCCGGGATTTCCCGCGCTCGATGTAGCCGGCCACGCCGAGAGCTGCGCGCTCAGCGTCGGAGTGCGCTTGCAATGAGAGCGAACAGCTCACTCAGCGCACTCGCGCTCTGCCTGGCCGCCGGCAGCGCGCACGCCACGCCGGAAAATACCGAGGGCTACGGCTCGCGCGAGACCGCGCTCGCCGGCGCCGTCAGCGCGGATGTCCCGAATGGCAGCGCGGTCTTTTATAACCCATCCGGGTTAGTAATGGCCAAGAGCAGCGAGCTCGCGCTGGGCTACGCTTCGCTCGGCTCGAGTCTCACCGGCAACGGGACGACGGGCGGAGTACCCATGCGGCGCGGGCTGGATCTGTCGCTGCTCGGGCGTGGCACTCTGCTCGAGCTGCCCGTCGCGTTCGGGCTCGCAGTCGGACTCTCCAACGGTCACTTGTCACAGAGCGAGAGCCTGAGCGCCGCGGAGCCGCGCTGGGTTTTATACGACGGACTGCCCGAGCTCGTGAACGTCGGCGCGGACGTCGCCGTCGAGCCGTGGCCGTGGCTGTCGGTGGGCGGCGGCGTCGGGTTTCTGGCCGAAATGAACGGCCACTTCGACGTGACGGGCACCGCGCGCCTCTCCGACGGCAAAGGCGCCGAATACGACTCGACCTTGCGCCACGCGGTAAACGCCGACTTGCTGACCGTCCGCTATCCCACGCTCGGCGTGACCGCACGGCCTCACCCCGCGTTGGCGCTCGCCGTGGCCTACCGCGGCCAGGCCGAGCTCGACGAACGCATCTCGGGCACGCTCGCCGGCATCGTCGACGCAGGCCTCCTGAAGGTGCCCATCGTCTACGATTTCACGACCGAGAGCGTCGTCGCGTTTCAGCCGCGTGAGCTCACGTTCGGCGCGAGCGTGCACGGGCCACACACTTGCGTGAACGTCGACCTCGTTTGGCAAGAGTGGTCGCGCTATCCGAGCCCCGTGTCGCGTTCGGGCTCGCACATCCAAGCGGAGCTGCCGCCCGGGTTCATGCTGAACTTGCCGGCCAACAGCGAGCTTGCCGCCCGAACGAGCGCTCATTTCAGCGACCGGCTGAGCCCTCACATTGGCGTCGAGCACAAGCTGCCGCTCGACGCGCGCGTCGGCCTCGCGCTGCGCGGCGGCTACGCGTACGAGCCGTCGCCCGTGCCGAGTCACCAATCGGCGCACCTGGTCGATGCCGCACGCCACGTGTTCGCGCTCGGTGTCGGGCTCGAGCTCGCACCCGTGCTTTCTCTGTCCCGGCTCGAGCTCGCGACCCACGCGCTGTGGTCGCACCTACCCTCGCGCACGCTCAGCAGCAACGCCCCACTCGGACCGCGCACGTTTTCCGCAAGCGGTGACGCGCTGGGCGCCGGACTGACACTCACACTCGGCTTTCACTGACGCCGAAACGCGCTCGGAACGGGTGGATCTCGCCGCCCGGTCGGCTAGCATCGCGCGCATGCCCCTTCGCATTTTGATCACCGGCGCTTCGCGCGGCTTCGGCGCCGCGCTCAGTGCCGCGTTCGCCGAACGCGGCGCCACCGTGTTTGCCGGCGTGCGCGGCACGCAACCGGGGCTCGCCCCCGTGCTCGCGCGCTATCCAGCTTTGGTGGTGCCCAGCGAGCTCGACGTCGGAAATACCAGCTCTGTCAAGCGCGCGGCCGCGCGCATCGCGCAACAGACCGACGCGCTCGACGTCGTCGTCAACAACGCGGCGATACGCTCGGCGACCGTGTCGAACCCGATCGAGACCATCGACTTCGACGATGCGGCGCGCACGTTCGACGTCAACAGCATCGGCCCGCTGCGCGTGGCGCAGGCGTTTTTGCCGCTACTCCGCCGGGGTAACGCGCCGATACTCGTCAACGTCTCCTCGGAGGCCGGCAGTATCGGCCAATGCGGGCGCGACCGCGAATTCGACTATTGCATGTCGAAGGCCGCGCTCAACATGCTGAGCATGTTGCTCAAAAACTACCTCAAAGGCTCCGTGCGCGTGCTCGCCCTGCACCCGGGCTGGCTGCGGACCGACATGGGCGGCTCCCACGCCGAGTCCGATCCAAACGACGCGGCGCGCGAGAGCGCAACTCTGATCGAGCGTGAAGCGAAGAACCTCGACGGCGCGCCGTTCCTGGATCGCGCCGGACGAGCGATGCCCTGGTGAGCGAAGCCGCCGCGCGGGGCGGGCGGAGCGCGGGAGTTTGCTGCCTCGCGACCCTCGCGTGCACCAGTATTGTGCCGGCACGAGCTCTGGATTGAGCCCTAGCGGAGTCCAATTGCTCGTAACAGATGTTACAATCAATCGGGTTTCGAAACGGGCTGCGGCGCGTTTTCCGCAGCTCACGACCGAGGTCCGCCAGGCGCCTCCGCCATCTCGACCAGCGTGCAGAGCGCGTTCACGAGCCGCATCTGACGCGGGGTCTTGCAGCGGGCACGGGCAAGCTCCGGGCTCGCGACGACGCACACCACGGCTTGCGCGCGCGAGGTTGCCACGTTCAGGCGGTTCAGACTGAACAGAAACTCCATGCCACGCGGCGCGTCCTCCGCGGAGGACGTGGTCATTGAATAGACGACGACGGGCGCTTGCTGGCCTTGGAATTTATCGACGGTCCCCACACGAAAGCCGGGCAAACGCTGGCGCAACGCCGCGACTTGCACGTTGTACGGAGCGACGATCAGGACGTCTTTCGGTTCGAGCTGTCGCTCGCTGCCGTCGCGCTCGCGGAAGTGCGGCTGGCCGGCGAAGAGCTCCGCGAGCAGCGCGGAGATGCGCTCCACCTCCTCCGGCGCGTAATTCGTGTTGCCGCGATGCGCGACCGGAACGAACCTGAGTCCGCTGCCCGAGAGCAACCCCACGCCGAGCACTTGCTGCGTCGCGAGCGCGTCGTCCGCTGCGAGCCGACCGCCGTAGAAGGCGCGCGAGGTGAAGCGGCAAATGTCGGGATGCAGGCGGTGGGTGTGCGGCATGAAAACGCCGAGCTCGGGCGGCATCGTGCTCGACTCGCCGAGCACGTGCTCGAGCGCCGAAACGTCGGAGCCCGCCGGGTGCACGCCGCGCTGCGGTTGCTCGAGCTGTGCGGGATCGCCGAGCAAGATCAGGCTGTTTGCCGCCGGCGAGAGCGCGAGCACGTTGGCGAGCGACATTTGACCCGCCTCGTCGATCACGAGCACGTCGAGCGCCCCCTCGAATTGCGGACGCGACCAGGCCCACGCCGTGCCGCCGACGAGATCGAGCGACCTCTGGCGCAGAGCGGCCTCGACTTTGTCATAGTCGCTATTGAGCGTGAACTCGACGGCTTCGCCGTCCAGGTCGCTCTCTTCCCCGACGTGCAAGGCGCGTAGGGGCGCGCCGGCGCGCGCGGCTTCTTCACTCGCCTTGCGCAAGAGGTGCACGATCACTTTGTGACTGCTGGCCGTGACGCCCACGCGCTTGCCCGATCGCACGAGGGCCACGATCATGCGCGCGGCCGCGGTCGTCTTGCCCGAGCCGGGCGGACCTTGCACGGCCAGCGTCGAATGATCGAGCGCGAGCGCCAAGCGTGTGATGGCCGCGGAGGCGTCCTCGCCGTCCGCCACCAAGGCCGCGCCCTCCCGAGCACCGACGCGCGGCGGGTGGCGTCGCAAGAGATCGCGCGCGGCGCGCTGCGCGCCCGCCGCGGAAACGCCATTTTTTGCGACGAAGGACGCAAGTTTGAGCAAGCTCGCCTCCTGCAGCGCGGTGGGCACGGGCTTCTGCGGAATGAGCGCGCCCGGGTGCGCGGCCTTCGAGCGCTCGCCGCGGCTCAGGTGCACGTGCGCCGGGCCGAGCTCCACCACTTCTCCGGCGTCCGCCTGAGTCGCCGGATCGAGTACGCGCTTCGACAAACGAATGCCGTGCTCCTGCTCGGGAAACTCGTAGCGATGAATCAGCGATTGTTTGACCTTGCCAACGGTCGCCACGTAGCGCAGCTCACCGAGCGCGGCGCGGTCCTCTACCCGCTCCTCCGCCGGCAGATCTTGCACGCGAAAATACTCCCAGTAGGCGGGCTTGGCCTCGCGCTGGTGCCAGAGAAGCAGCTGTGCGAGCAGGCGTTTCGCGCGCGCCTCGTCATCATCGTTTGCCGGATCATCCGGAAGCTCCGCCTCGAGCTCTTTCAAGACCGCTTCTGTCTCGGCGTTGATGCGGGCTCGCTTTTCGGAGGGCTTGCTCTCCTGCTCCAGCGGGCGACGCGGCGGCTGACCCCAAGCGCGCACGAGCTCGGAGCGCCGCTTTTCCAGCCAATCCCGCAGCTGCCAGGTCGAAACGCAGTCGTCCTCGTTGTAGCGCTGAATGGTGTCACGAAGCCCGGCGTCGGCGAGCGCAGCCTCGCCGGTTTCGAGCCACCACACGAAATGCTGCATGGCCGCGGATGCCTGCCGCACCGCGACGCGGCGCTTGAAGTCGTAGAGAGGCTCGAGCTGTTTCAGCGAGTAGCTCTCGACCGACGCGCGAATCCCCTGGCGCGTCACGCGATGAAGATCGACGAGCACGCCCGCGCGCAAGAATTCGTCGAGCGCGTCGCTGCGCGTCGCGTGTCGGCTCGCGAGGCGCTTGAGCGCTTCATTTTCGCGATGACCGAAATGATACACGTGCATGCCCGGAAACTCGTTGCGGCGCGAAACGATGCGATCGATGACCGCCTCGAACGCGCGGCGCTCGTCCGCGCGCGTACCGGCCCAGAACGCGTGGTACTTGGGCGGAGCAGGCTCGGCCGAGCCGAAGCCGAAGTCGTCGGCGACGCCGAGCTCGAGCAAGCCGAACAGGTACTCGAGGCCGTCGCCCGCGACGAACGCGTCGCCTTCGAGATCCAAAAACAAATCGCCCGGCGACGGCTCGGGCAAGAGCTCGAGCCCCGCGCGCTCCTCGGAGCGCGGCAACAGTTCGAAGAGCGGGCGCCCCGCAGCGCGCCCTGCGACTTGTAGCCGCGCTTGCTCACGAACGCGAGCGAGCGCTTCGTCGCGAATGCCGGCAACCGATTGCACGCGCGGCAGCGCGGCGAGCTCCTGCACACGCTCGACGCGCGCGTCGACCAGGCGCTCTCGCTGGCGGCGCGTGATACCCGCGACGAGCGACAAATGGTCGTCGGCCCGGCGGCGCTCCTCGCAGCGTTTCCACCAGGGACACACCTCGCAGTGCTCCACGGGCTCCGGGTACGGCACTCTGCGCTCGGAGTTGCGCGCGAACGCCTCGAACTCGCCGCGCACGCGGCGGTAGTAGGCCAAGTACTCGCTCGCGGCGAGCCGCTCGAGCCGGAGCGGCTGCGTGCCCGGCGCGATCCAAAAAAACTCGGACGCCGCGCCTTGTGCAAGGGTGAGGAGCTCGCTGTAAGCGCACAGCTGCAGCACGGCTCGCGCGCGCATCTCACGCGCGAGCTTGGCGTCCACGAGCTCGTACTGGAAGGCTCCGAATTTGCTGGCGCCCGCGGTGCGCACGAGAAAATCCGGCCGACCGAGCCACGCGCCATGCTGAAAAACGCCTTGATAGATCACGTCCGCGCCAGCCCGCATCGCGGCCTCCGTCTCCGCGATCGCGATGGCGCGGCCCCCTTCGCGCGCGGTCGGCGTCGTCACGGTGACGATCTGTTTGTTGGCTTGCGCAAAAAACTCGAGCACGCGCCGCTCGTGTTCGAGCCCACGGCGCTCGAGCAGCTCCCGACTGAGCTCGTTCTGCCCGGGCCGCTCGAGCTCACCCAGCAGCACGCTCAGCTCGAGCACGGTGCGATGCTCACACTCGGAATGCGCGCTCAGATCCGTCGCAGAAAAGACGGTGACGGTGTCGCTGCGGTACATGGCGAGCGGGGCGCGACCGTAGCATGATTGGTTTCCGGCCTCTGAGCATTGGCCACATGGTTTGTGGAGTTCTCGCTGGGAAATGTCATGCGACTGCTCCCACCCTAAGCCGCGTACTCCGTGGAAGGCTCTCGGCACACCACGTAGCGCACGAGCTCGAAGCGCCCGGAAACGCCTAGTTTTTGAAAGACGGCGGCGAGCTGGTTGGCCACCGTTCGTGCCGAACGGCGGCGCAGCTCGGCGATCTCGGCGTGGGTTTTACCCTCGACCAGTAGACGGGCGACCGAGCACTCCGCCGGCGACAACTCGCGCTCGAGCACGCGATCGGGGCGCTCCACACTGACCAACACCATGCGGCCGTTGGCCGTTTCGAGCTCGCAGGCGCGGCCCGAGCGCACCTTGGAGCTGCCGTTGCTTGCGTGCGCGATCAGCGCGAGCAGCACGGGCACGCGCGACGTCTGACGACCCGCGCCCATCGCGCTCAAACATTCTCCGAGCCGGGCAGCGACGGTCGAGCGCGCTAGGCTACTGTCCATGGCCACGACCTTTTGCGGCTCACCGAGCAGGAAGCGCTCGAGGTAGTCCATGCGGCGAGGACTGGGACGGTCCGAAACCGCGCCCGGATCGCTCAGCAACGCGTAGCAACGGGCGTCGGTGCAAAAGGTATCTCGCACACGGACGCTGCCAGCCATCAGCCTCGGCCACAAGGGCGCGAGTTCGATCGTCCGGGTCGCTACCCCGTCCGCCGCAATCGCCATCAGACGCGCCGCGCCGAAGTTTGAGTCTGCCCTATCGAAGTGTTGCATGCCTCCCCTCTGAGCAAGCCCCATTCCAGCCGGAGAAAGCTCGAATTCGCCGGGGATCTGTCGGTCTTGTGTCCACTCGAGTGGGCAGTCCCGCTCAGTTTTTTGGGCACGCGCCGTCGGCGCCGGCTGGTCAGCCGACACCATCGGATTGTTGCCATTGCCAGAGAGTACGAGCGCAGAAGAAGCTGTTCTAGTCTCGCCCCGAGAGCTGAACGGTGAAGCCCATTACCTTTGCGCAGCGTTACGATCGCCTCGAAGAAGTGAATCGTGGCGGCATCGGCCGGATCGATGCTGCGTTCGATCCGGTCTTGGGACGACGAGTCGCGATCAAGGTTTTGCTCGAAGGCGCTCGGGAGGACGAGGAAGCAGTTCGCAAGTTCGCCGAGGAAGCCCAAATCACGGGCCAGCTCGAGCACCCGAACATGGTCCCGATCTACGACCTAGGCCAGGACGCGGGCGGCCCGCTGATCGTGATGAAGCTGGTAAGCGGGCAGACGCTGGGGCAGATCATCCAGACGCATCGAACGCCAGGGCTGCCGGAAGATCTGCAGCGCCTGCTCGGAGTGGTCCTGCGTTTG
>DASXKQ010000221.1:0-6981 GCA_036496745.1 Polyangiaceae bacterium | reverse complement strand
TCGCGGCAAGAGATGATGGGGCAATGCTGACGTATTGGGCTGCGGAAGGACCGTGGACCTGAAACTGATCGCACTGACACTCTTGCTCCAGCTCCCTGAACTCGGCCAGCTCAAGCTGCCCGTAGCGAGCGATCATCTGGCTGGCCTCATTGACCGCGATGCCCCCCGTAGCGCCGACGCAACTTGTAGAAGCTGGCGCTCCACATGCGGTGGTTGCGGCACAAGTCCGCCGTAGGCACTCCAGCGTCAGACGAGCTCGATGTTTTATGGGCTACTCTGGTGGATGAGGTTGCGGACGCAGCGCTATCCAGTGCCTGGAGTCAAGGAGAATGCTCGCTCATACGTCCCGGCTGGCTAAGCGGTTCACTTACAGACGAGGCCCGGATCAACGCGCCGGCGCGGCGTCCGAATGGCGAAATATGTTGACCGTGCTCGTGGCGCTTCTCGCTATATCCGGGTGCGCCACGCTGGGCGGCACAACTCGGCGTTTTGAGAGCGCTGACGTCGGGCAAGCTATCGAGCTGACGTCGCAGCGGGCACCCGCCGAAGATCGTTTCGAGGTTCGCCCCCGGTCGGTGGACACGCCCGGGGCTGCGCGAGCGCAGGTCACTCGCGTCCGAGTTTGCCGCGTACGAAGACGAGCGCCGCGCAGCATCGTAGCCACCACGGAGAGGAGAGCCAATCGAGAGCTGTTTGGCGCGGAGGTCACTCTTGCAATTTTTGGAGCAGTAGTCACCGGCGTGGCCCTCTCGACGGCAGCCAAGGCTTGTCCAAACGGAAATCCGGACACGTGCGATGCCGGCAAAGCAACTGCTCTCCTTGCCGGTGCGGCTACCGCTCCGTTTCTGGTTTCGACGGTTGCGGACCTGGCTCTAACTGGAGGAGGCGAAAGCTCGCGAAGCGAGCGGCGGTCGAGCGTCGTCGAGACGGACCTCACCGAAGAGTGTGGCAGCGAGCCAGCCGCGCATGTCCCCGCTACGCTCACACTCCCAGGTGGAGAAGAGATCCACCAGATTTCGACGGAAGACGGCGAAGTGACCTTCGAATTGAGCGAGGCTGATCGAGCTCGGTTTGGCCCAAGCTTCATAGTCACTATCGTCGTCGACGATGCGCGGAGCAGTGGCGTTCCGGTCGAAGTTAACGTTGATAAGTAGCGTAACCTCAATCCAGACTGGGCAGCGCGCGTGTGCGCTTCGGTGCGCGGTGTACTTCGTTTCGAGATCGGCGCGCGAGTCGCCGACCAACCCGCCGTGGGGCGCACTCCATGAGCTGCCCCACCACGTCTCTTCGTCGCCGCCTCAGCCCGTCCAGCTCGTTTGCGATTGAGTCCGCTATTCGTCGTATCCCAGCCGCCGCCGGGACACCGGGGCGTCACCTCGGCCTCTGCGCCCGTAATCTTGTGGTCCGAGCGGTTGCCACTCGGCTGAGTTCGGTCGTGTGGGCGGTCTTGGGGGTTTATGTCGCTTGTCGCCGCGACGCGGACTGACTAGGCAGGGGCGGGGCTTTTTTCACCTCGGAGGCACACTATGCGACTATTGAAGATCGGTACGTTGGTGGCAGTGCTCGGCGCGTGCGCCGTGCCCGCCTTGAGCGGCTGCAGCAGCGACTCGAAGAGCGACCAAACATCGAACATCGGCAAGATCAGCCTGAATCTGGCGGGCACCGGCAACTCGGGTGCGCGCTACCGGTTGCGCAACGCGACCTTCACCGTCACTGGGCCGAAAGCTGCCTCGCTGTCCTCCGAGACGAACGTCGACGCGTCGGCCATCACGCAGGAGCTGCCCGCGGGCAACTACCTCATCACGCTGAAGACGGGTTGGACACTCGAGAAGCAGAATCCGGACATGACGTTCACGAACGTCAAGGCCGTGCTCACCTCACCGAACCCGGAAGGCTTCAACATCGTCGACCAGGGGACGACGCCGGTGATCTACCAGTTCAAGGCGGGCGACGACGTCGTGCAGCTCGGTGACGGTACGCTCAGCGTGCAGATCAGCGTGAACGACGGCTGCGACGCGGGTCAAACGCAGTGCAACGGCGCGTGCGTGGACCTGACCAAGGACCCGAACAACTGCGGCGCCTGCGGCCTGCCCTGCATGTCGGGCGTGTGCACCATGGGCGCGTGCGCAACCACCTGCAACCCCGGCCAGGTGCTGTGCGGCGGCGTTTGCGTCGACGTGACGGGCGATCCGAACAACTGCGGTGCGTGCGGCCTGGTCTGCATGTCGCCGGATCCGACGCAGCCCGCGAAGTGCGTCAACGGCGCGTGTCAGACTGCGTGCGCGGCGCCCGACATCAACTGCGGCGCGTCCGGCTGCGTCGACCCCACCAAGGATCAGAACAACTGCGGCGCGTGCGGGAACGTCTGCCCCGCCGCCACTCAGTGCGTGAACGGGTCATGCCAGATGGGGGCCTGCGCGCCGCCGAACGTGCTCTGCGGCGGCGCTTGCGTGAATCCCGCCAGCGATCCGACCAACTGCGGCGCATGCGGCAACTTCTGCCCCGCGGGTAACCAGTGCGTGAACGGGCTGTGCCAGATGGGGGCCTGCGTGGCGCCGAACATCCTGTGCGGTACGAACTGCGTCAACCTGCAGAACGATCCACTCAACTGCGGTCTCTGCGGGCAGCTGTGTTCGGGCACTCAGGCGTGCATCAACGGCGTCTGCAACGGTGGTCCGTCGGCGACGTTCAGCGGCACCTTCCTGCCGGGACAGGCTCCAGGCGCGTTCTGCCCGCAGTGGCAGGCGTTCCAGGCCCAGATCGCGCCGAGCGCGACGAGCATCACCCTGACCAGCAACACGGGCACGCAAGTGTGCGGTGATCCGATGATAGCGCAGCAGCTCTGCACGGCGATTCACGGGCACGCCAACGTCACCATCCCCTGCCTGGGCCACAGCTGGAGCGTCGATCAGTGCGACGGCGGTACCGAGGTGACGGTTGACACGCCGGCGTGCACGTGCGCTGGACCGCTCAGCACCGCGATCCGTCCGTGCTCGGTCGATCCGACGGGCACCTTCACGAGCGCCGTAAACGCGCAGATCTGCCAGCCGACGATGGTGCCGCAGCAGATCACCGTGAAGTGCCAGTGACTGCCTGAGTCGCGAGTTTCCCGGCGCGCCCGCGAGGGCTCGCCGGGACCGCGTGCATTAGAGCTGCACGAGATCATCGCGAATGCCATCCCAGGTCAGGCGCGAAGCCAACGAGCGAACGCTGCCGACGACTCGGCCGGCTCCGCTCCGCCGAAGCCGCGCCAGCGCCTGCCTACTTGCCGACGAACGTCGTCACGCTCTGAGCCGGCAGAGTGAACGAGAACCGCGAGCCCGACACGGAGACGACGGCCTGCACGCCTAGGCTGCGGGTTGCGTCGGTCACGTAGGGCGTCATCGCGCAGGGCGCGGCACCGGAGACGAAGACCGACACGGGCGTCGAGCTGGCGTTGTTGTTGATGGCCACGACGGCCACGGTGCCGTCGGCGGGGTTGGTGTATGCGCTCAGCAGCACGCCCGAAGGTACGCTCCCGCCGGTCCCCACTCGCGTGAAGCCCGGACGCACGAAGCGCGCGTAGTTCCCTTCAACCCAGAGGCGCTTCGTGGCCTGGCCGCTGCTCTTGTCCCACAGCGCGCCGTTGTCGGTTGACGCAGGGAAGACCCACCAATAATGCCAGGCGTTCATGTTGGAGATGGTCATCGCATCGTGGATCAGCTTGGCGACGCGGAGCGCGCTGCCCATGCCGGGGTCCGCGGTGTTGTTGGCGGTGTCGTAGATCTCGGTCTCCCAGAACTCTTTGCCGGCCGCGGCGATGTCCGGGTAGGCCTTGGGGCTGCAACCGTACTCGTGCGTAGCGATGATCGAGATATTGCTGTTTTTGACCAGAGTCGGCTCGAAGTTGGGGAAGCCGCACCAGTTCTGCGTCTCGGGCGCCAGGATCTTGACGCCGGTGCCCGCGAACGCAGGACCCATGCTGTTCGTGATGAACGAGTCCATGGTCGCGCCGGTGTACACGCAGGACTCATAGGTAACGTTCGCGTCCGGCTCGTTCCCGGCCGAGACCGCGAAGATGTTCACGCCCTGCCCCTTCATGTAATTGACGAAGCCGGTCAGGAACTTCGCGTATGCCGCGCCGTTCGTGAGCGTACCCTCGACGGTACTGTTGTTCGACTTGTCGGCGGGCGGAGGCGTCCAGGGCGTGGCCCACACCTTCACGCCGTAGCCGACAGCCAGCTTGGCAATGTTGGTCTCGCTGGTCTGGCCGGTGGTCGGATCGATGCGAACGCGATGCAACGACAGCCCGGCGCCGCTGGTCGTCGACCAGAGCGTGGCCGCGTCCGCCGCGCTCATCGTCGAGCCCCAAGCCGTCGAGGCGCCGAAGCCCGAGATGTGCTGCTGGAGACTCGAGAGAGTCACGCTGACGTCGCCGCTCACCGCGGTGCCGCCGCCGCAGCTCTTCGATCCGCCGGTGCCGCCGGTGCCGCCGGTGCCGCCGCTAGTCATCCCTGCGCTACCAGCGCCACCGGTCGTCCCGGCGCTGCCGCCGCCACCGCTCTTGCCGGCGCTGCCGCTAGCGCCGGCAGAGCCAGCCGCACCGCCGGCGCCCGAACTACCCGCTGAGCCGGCCGCGCCACCGCCGCTGCCGCTGCCGCTCCCGCTGATCGACAACAGCGTGGGGCGTGCCGTGCTGGTGCTCGAGTTGCCGCAAAAGCCGAAGGTGGTCGAGCTGCCGGTCGCCAGCGCCGCGTTCCAGGAGAGCGGAGCCGCCGTGAGCTGCCCATTCGCTGGCGTGAGCGTCGCGCTCCAACCGGACGCGTATGTCGAGCCGTTGAGCGCGATCACCGCCTGCCAAGATGTGATGGGCGCTCCGGTGTTCATAACCGTGACGTTGGCACAATAGCCGGCACCCCAATCGGACGAGAGCGCGAGCGTGGCGTTGAGGCCGCTGCCGCTGAGGGCGCTGCTCGTCACCTCGGCCGGATCGCCGGGCGTGGGAGTGGACGTGGAAGCGCAGCCACCGCCCGCGAGTAGCAGCGCGGCCTGCGGCAAAAGAAACACGTGACGCCGGGTGAGGAGCCGAGAGATTCGCATGAAAGGCTTAATGCCCGAGCGCGAGCGATCTGATCTCCTGCAGCCCGCACGCATTTTTCCCTGAACCGCGCCACGCATCTGCAATGTTGCACGCAGAGCGGACTTCGTGGACGCGATGCGCGGCAACGAGTACTGCTTTGACGAGGCCTGACCGGGTTCGCTGCGCCGTGTCAGCAGCGAGCTTTGGCCGACCGCTTCTCGTCAATGGCTCACACGCTCTGCTTCTCGCGTCGTCGCGCAGTGGGAAGCTAGTATCCGCTTGGAGCAACGACCCATGGGGAAAACCGATCTCGACGGCGCGCGTGCACAGCTCGCGGCAATCGCCCGACTCGATCGCATGCTCGAAGCCAATGGGCTCGCGTATTGGCTGTTCGGCGGTTGGGCCGTCGATTTCCACGTCGGAGCATTGACGCGAGCGCACGGCGACATCGATGTCGCCGTGTGGTCGCACGATCGCGAACGCGTCGCCGCGTTGCTCGACGAAGACGCTTGGCGTCACGCCGCCGAACCGGGCGAAGATGGCTACACTTGCTACGAACGCGACGCGATCCGCATCGACGTCGCGTTTCTAGCGCGCGACGAGAGCGGACGCGTTTACACGCCGCTCCGCGCGGGGCGCGGCGAGTGGCCGCGCGACAGCTTCGGCAACGATCGGCTCGAACTGCTCGGCGTGCGCGCCCGCGTGATCAGTTTGGCAGCACTCGTTGCTGAGAAGTCCGTGGTGCACGATGACCCGCAGACCATCGCCAAAGATCGCGCCGATCTCACTGCCTTGCAAAGGCACAAATGAGCCGGGCGCGCGAAGCGCGTCGTCGCGCGCCTGCTTCCCGATCTCTTGAGCGACAGCGTCAGTTGCAGATGTCGTTGACGCACGTTGCCGGCGCGCAGCAAGCCCGGTTAGGGCCGCAGGAATAACCTAGATCCTGACAGCAGATCCCGTCGCTGCCGCACGTGTTCCCACCGCAGCACTGGTTGAGATAGTTGGGGATGCAGGTCTCGCCGCTCGGAAAGCAGCCGATTGGATGACAGAACCCTGCGTCGCAAAGCAGGCCCGAGCAGCAGTCGTCGTCGACGGTGCAGGTGGCGTTGGTTTTCGCACACGCGCAAACGCCCCCGCTGCAACGCAAGTGCTGGCAGCAATCCGCATCCGCCGCGCACGTAGCTCCTTCGAGGACGCAATCACACTGGCCCAGAGCACACGATCCGCCGCAGCAGTCGCCGTTTGTCATGCACTCGTCGTTGAGGCTCCCGCATGGCATGCAGCGCCCGTTGCGGCAGCCGAGCGCGCTGCAGCAAGAGGTGTCGTCGGTGCAGGCATGGCCTTCCGGGCTGCAAGTGGCGACGCACAGGCCTGCAACCGCGTTCGTGATACAGAAGAACGCCGAACAGCACGGCGCGCTCGCGCCGCAATCACCATGCTCCTGGTTGCAGCCGGGCGCGCAGGTGCCGAGCGACGTCACCCCCGCGTCCGTGCTCGGCGGCAGGCACGACAAGCCCTCGCAGCAATCGGCGCTCGTTTCGCAGCCTTGTCCGTTGACGTTGCAGCGCGGCGGCCCGCAGATATTGCCCTTGCAGCGGCCGCCGCAACATTCGCTGTCCGAAGCACAAGCGGCGCCATCGGCGCGGCAGCCGAACGCGCACACTCCACCTTGGCAGGCGAGATTGGTGCAACAGTCGGCGTCCGAGCGGCATGCCAGGCCTAGGGGAGTGCAGGCGCACTGCCCCACCAAACAGCTCAAGGAGCAACAGTCCTCTGCGCTCGTACAGGCTCCCCGCGACAAGCAGCTCCTAGGCGTCGGTTTTGGGGAATCACCGCAGTTGACCGCGGTCAGCAACAGAAGCGCCGCGAGCACGGAGCCAGCACGGCCGATCATCGACGCCAGTTTGCTCAAGTCGTCCATG
>DASXKQ010000220.1:0-62326 GCA_036496745.1 Polyangiaceae bacterium | reverse complement strand
AGCTCGTACATCTCGATCGCTTTGTCGTACTCGCCGACCTGTTTGTAAGCGTACGCGCCGTTCATTGCCGCTTCCGGCGCTTCGTCGCGCGAGGGAGCCGCGTCGAGCGCCACCTTGTAAGCGGCCGCAGCGTCACGCCATTTCTTGTTGCGTTCGGGGCCGTCCTTCATGGCCTGCGCGTCCTCGTAGAGCTTGCGCGCGTCTTGATAGGCGATCCCTTGCGCGAGGGGCTTGCGGCGCTGCTCGTCCGCTTGCTTGGTCTCGGCGTCGAATGCACAGCTCTTGGCTTGAACGAGTTTTCGTCCCGCTTCCGTGTCGTTCTCGAATGCGGCGATGTCGATCAGCCTCGACCAGGACTTGTAGCCATACTCGTTCACTCCACAGTACTGGGTATACAGCGGCTCCAGACGCTTCTTGGCTTCCGGGAACTGGCCGTACACGAAGTAGATGTCCGCGGATTGAAATGAATAGAGCAGGCCGTTCTTTTGCGGATCCCGATCGAGCGCAATGCGATCGTTATATTCGTCGCGCGCGTGGATGGCGTCCAGCACCTGCGGTGGCACTGGATCCGTTACGGCTTTTTTCGAGTCGTCTTGGCCGGTGAAGTGCACCTCCGTGCGCTTCTCGATGCCCTGCGAGCCCTTGCTCTCGTCGTATTTGCGATACTCGTCGTCGAGCACCTTCTCGGCCAGCGTCACGACGTCGTACGCCGAGATCTGCAGATACTTGTCGTCCTCGTTCGAGTCGCGCACTGCGGCCAAGCTGTCATGAGCGTTCTTCACCTCTTCCGGCTTGGGTGAGCGCGGCAGCGCAATCTGCAAGACGACGATGTAGTAGCGCGCGTCCGCTAGCCAGAAGCGGCTCTCGTATGCGTCCATCGCAGTCGGATCTTGCTCGAGGTAGGCGGACCAACCTGTTTCCGCCAAGCGATACTCGGCGATCGCTTTCTCGAGCAGCGCGCGCTGCTCGCCAGCGTCGTTCAACTCGAGCGCCTTCTGATAGTAGCCGCGCGCGAAGTTGGTATGGTCCGCCGCCGCGCGCTTCAAGCCGCCTTTGACGAGCTGTTCCGCGGTTTGTAGGGCCTCGGGATCGTCCTTGTTGGCGTCGACCCAGGGCGTGGTTCCGACGTACGCAGCGAGCTTGGTGCGCGCTTCGAGCGCCTTCCCGGCGTATTCGGCGCGCGCCGCGGAGCCGTCCGGAGCCAGACGCGAGAGCTGATCGTAGAGCTCCGCGACCTTGTTTTGCATGACGGGCGCATCGCGATCCATCGGGAACTTCTGGAGGGTAAGCTCCATAGTCGCCACCGCGTTGCGGTTCTGCGTGATCTCGATGTATTCTTGCGCCAGCGCCTTGTAGATCTCGACGGTCCACTTCTGATCTTGTGGGATCAGCGCCGGATCTTGCACGCGCTGAATCGCGATCGCCATCTTCTGCTCGGCTGCGATCGGATCGGTCTCGGTGTCGAGCACGTCGTTGCGCGGGATGTAGGGCGCATCGGGCGGCGGTCCGTCGAAATCGACGTACGTGAGCGAGCCCGCGATGTACGTGTACGCCTCGGAACGAAAATCCGCGCCCGGATCACCGGTCTTGGCCTGCTGTTCGTCAGCGTAGCGCAAGAGCTTGACGAACCAATCGACGGCCGTCTTGTAGCGCTGCTGCTTGTAGAAAGTCCAAGCTTGCTTGTACAGCGCAACCCCGTAGATCGGCGGCTTCTTGAACTCCATCGACCGGTCATAGGCAGTGACGGCGCGGTTCAAATTGTAGGGGCCGCCATGCGGATCGATTTGATCGAAATGGTAGTTGCCGAGCTGCCACCAAATCTCGGCGAGGTAGCGAGGGTCATCGTTCGGCTCGGTCTTCTGCGGTAGCGGCTTGCAGCCCTCGTAGGGGTCCACATAGGTGAGCTCCGCGTCCTCCGCCCCGCGCACGCCTTTGGTGGCTGCGACCTTCTTGACCGGAGCGCGAAGCCCGGCCTTGCCCTTGGCCTTGCCGATCTGGTCGGTCGGCACCGGATTCCGATTGTACCAATCCTGCCAAAACTTATCGTCGTGATCCTGCGGCAACGGTTCGAGCAGAATCTTGCCGGCGTCCTTGGGATCGTCTTTGACGGTGTAGCGATTGGAACAGACGAGCGAGCGCCACGCCTGCTGTCCGAGTTCGATTTGGCCCGAGTCGGTATAGGAATGCCCGAGGTAATAGTGAACTGCCGCGATCTCCTCGTACTGCGGGAACTCACGGATGATGCGGCGGTACATCTGGATCGCGGGATCGAGACCCGTCGTCAGATCCGCATCCGAGTTCGCGCGAGCGCGCTCTTCGTAGAGAGCACCGAGACGGAACATCGCATCCGGAGTGGAGCGCGGGTCCGCGTTGGCTCCGCTGTAGTGCTCGACGAATTTCTCCAGCCTGGAGATCGCCTCGGCGCGTGCATCCTCGAGCCCGCGCTTCTCCACGTCGAGCTCCCGGTCGAGCGACGTGAGCGCGCGCGCGCGCCGTTGTTCGTAGTGATGACGAACGATACGCGTCAGGTTCTGGCGAAACTCTTTGGAACCTTGTTCGTAGTCCTTCGCCTCTTGTTGCAGCAGCTGGAACGCGCTGAGCTGCGCTGCGGTAGGCGGAGGCGGAGGCGGCGCGCCCTTGCGGAGTTTCAGCGAGCTGCCCTCCGTGCTCGGCGAGCTCGGCGCGGGTGGGCTCGTGTTCGCGTTGCCACCGCTGCCAGCGGCCGCCGCGCTCGCTGCGGGCACGCTCGGGGCGGTGGCTGCGCTGGCCGCGGGTGCCGCGGCGGCTTGCGAACGCGCGGTTCCCGGCGAAAGCAGCGCTGCCGCGAGCAGGGCTCCAGCGGAGACCAGACCTGATCCCAGGCGGCGGCTCATTGATCTTCCTCCGAGTCGTCGAGCACTTCACGCAGCTCGTCGTTCAGGTTCTGCTCTTCGCGAGCTCGCTCCACTTGTAGGTTTCTCACGCGCACACGCTGCTCCTCACGCACTTCCCAAGCCTCTTGCACGATGCCAACGTCCGCGCGCAGCACGATGCTCTTCAGTCGATCGCGAACCAACCCGAAATTCTTCATCGCGATCTCACCGACCAGGACTCTGGCCTGCTGGTCCAAGCCGTCCAGGCTCGCGGCCGAGGTCTCGAGCAACACGACCTCATCGGCGATCTTCGAACGCAACACCTTGGCCTGCTCGAGCGCTTGCGCCTCGAAGGCGACGCGGCTCGCGTCGAGGCGAGCCTCGATCGCGTCGGCGCGCGTGAGCAGTGGCTGAATGGAGCGGGCGTAGGTTCCCGCGTCCCCCGAGTCTTGTCCGGCGGCCACTAGCGCGACCTCACGCGTGAACGCCTCACGGAATTGGCGACGCACGTTCTGATCGTCGAGGTAGCGCTGATCGCCAAAGCCGATCTCCGCCTTGCCCACATCCATGGCGTTTCTGAGCTCCTCGATCTTCTTCCGATAGCCGACCAGATCTCGCTCGTTGGCGGCGATCTCCAGGTTGAAGCGGTCGCGACTCGTCGCGTCCTTGGTGACGCCACGCTGATCGGCTTCCTTCATCACGCGCTTCAAGCCGTTGACCATCGCACCGAGCTTGTCGGCCTCGACCGTGAGCGATTGCAACGTGCGAGACACGCCAGACCACTGGTCGTCCCCCGCCGTATCACGACGAATGAATTCCCCGTCCGTGACCGGCAACCAGCCCAAGCGCTGCATGAGCGCTTTGCGCTGCGCGCGGACGCGGGCAAGCTCCCCCGTGACATCCGAATTTGCCAAGTCGTCCAAGCCCTCCGCCAACGTCCCGCGTGCGCGCGCGAGCTTGTTCAACAGGCTCAGCGTCTGTTGCATGCCGCTGCGCAGCTCTGGGAATGCTTTCAGGCGCGTCGAGACGGAGAGCACACCGTCGAGCTTGGCGGCCAACTTGCGCGCTTCCTTGAGCAGGTTGCGCGAACGAGTCACGTCGTCGATCAACCCGAAAACATGCTGATCTTCCGCTTGGTCGCGCGCCCAATCGAGCACCACTTTGGGGAGCTTCTGATCGGGGGCGCCGTAGTCATCCGCGGTGAGCCGGTCGTAGTAGACCGCTGGATCGTTGGTCGATTTGAGAAAATCGTCGAGCTGCGTGCGGATCGGCTCGAAGCGACCGGAGACGTCCTTGTACAAGCCGAGCGAGTCCTCGAACTCGCCCGCGCGCAGCATCAAATCCGCGCGCAAGAGGGCCCCGTCCGCCAGCTCGAGATTGTTCGGATCAGTGATGGTGAGCACCTCGAGAGCGCGCTGCGCTCGTTCGAAGTCCCCGAGTCGCACGTAGACCCAGGCCAGTTCGTAGAGCATCGTCGAAAACTCTGGCGAGCGCCGATCGACGTGACTGTACGCCTCTGCAGCGTCCACGTAGTTGTCCGTCTCGTAGTAAAGCCGACCTATCGCCATCCAGCCCAAGTCGATGGCGTGGCGCGCGGCGTCGGTCGTCGCCGGCATCCGCGTCACTTTGCGAAACTGCTCGAGTGCTTGCGCGAACCGATTGTCGGGCGGCGGGGCGGCGGGCTTCGGCGCTGCTCCGGGGACGGGCGCCGCCGGCGCGGGTGCTGCCGCTGGAGGCGGAGCGAGCAGCGTCTCCTTCATGAGAATGACGCCGAGCAAGTACTGGCCTTGCAGCGTGTACTCGGAATTGGCCGGCACGGCGTTGACCGCAGCCTTGGCCGCTGCGTAGTCCTTTTTGGCGTAGAGAGCCTTGGCGCGCGCGTAGCCGAGCGAGCCGGACTTGTCGTTCTGCGGCAGTGACGCGAGGCGCGTAAAAACGTAGTCAAGACTCGGCAAATCGTCACCGCGCAGGGCGATGTCCACCAAGCGGCTGATGGCTCGACCTACGTATGTGTCGTATTGATTGCGCGACCCACGGTCGACGATTTCGCGATAGTGGCGGCGTGCCGACAGGTATTGCTTGTCCTGAAAATAAGCCTCGCCCAGCAGAAACGAGCCGTCCGCGTAGTCCGCCTCGGTTGCCTTGCCCTGCCGGTTGAGCTCGAGCACCTTGCTAAGCTCGATGATCGCGCGCGGATAGTCCTTTGTGCGCAGCAGCATGTCGCCTGACGCGATGCGCTCTGCCGGACTGCGCGGGCGTTGGCGAAGCTTGGACTCGGGCGGTGGTTTGCCGGCGTCGGCCTCGATCCCCTGGATAGCGAGCTGCGCGCGCCCTTGCGCTTCAGAGGCGCTGAGCGCGTAGCTCGTTCGCGCAGCGCACAGAGACAGCCCGAGTGCGGTCCAACAGACCGCACGCAGTGGGCGGCGTGACATCACTTAGCTCCTGCGCCGACCGACACTCCGCCTGAGATCCCCGCCGCCGGCGCGGCCGGAGCGGGCGACGCGGGCGCGGCCGTAGCGGGTGCATCGGAAGCGATGCCGGCGCGCACGTTTTCCGTCCAGCGAATGGCCGGGCGCTGCGTCAAGTCCGTCGTCACATCACCCTTCTCCCAGGCGATCACGTCGAGCTTGAGGGTCTTGCCCTCGGTGATCGTGAATGAGTGGGTGTTCGGCACCTGGAACTTGTAGCCACGCAAGTACGAAAACACGCCGTAACCGTTGCCCTGCAACTTGATCACGACTTGAACCGTGTGGTCGCCCGGGGGGATGGAACCGCTAAAGATCGGAATGTCTTTTTGGGACGCCAGCGGGCTGTCGTCGGACTCGTCGAGCTTGTTGTATTGGACCGCGCCGTCGAGCACGAAAACCGCGCCGGTAAGCCTAAACGCACTGCTGAGATCATTGTGGAAATTGATCTCCGCGCGGGCGCCGCCCACGCCACCGGACAAGATCGTGTCGCTCAACAGGCTGAGCCGCGTGTGGCTGCGGCGGATCTGTTCCTTCAGTTCGTCGATGTGCTGCTCGAGGTCGCGCAGACGCACCACGTAGGTGGCACCGTCGGGTGTGCCAGTCGCCCCCGTGGCCGTGGCGCCAGAACCAGCCACGCTACTCGACGACGACGCCGTGGGTGTCGCACTGGTTGGAGGAGTCGCGGCGGGTGCCGCTGGAGCTGGAGCAGCAGCCGTCGGAGCTGCCGGCGCGGCGGGCGCTACTGCCGCCGCAGCCTTGTCGTCCTTCGCTGGCGCGGCAGCTGCTTTGGCTGCAGTCGCCGGTTTTGCGGCGGTTGCCTTCGACTTATCGGCGGCCGCTTGCGCGTGACCGAGCGAGGCAACGAAGAAAAGTGCCGCAGGCGCGGCATGACACAAGACATTGCTGAGGCGCATCACAACCCTCTTTCCAGTTCTAGGAACGGCCGAAAAGTTCCGTCATCCCGACGTGAAATGAGCTTCATCTTTCGGGAGCCCCAAAAGCTCCTGGCGCGCATCTTCCTCTGAGCGCGCCTTTCCGCCAAGTCGCATTTTTGCCCCTGCATTGTTGGCCCGGGGGCCGTCCACCACAGTCGAATGTGAGCACTGTGGGTTGCCTTTGTCAGGCCCATAGGCCGCTTCGGCCCATGGGTCGCTTCCTCGCTCGACCCAGTGAAAACGCCGCGGGATTTTCGCCGTTTGCCTTGCTGCGCCCCGAGCACGAAGGCTACGTTCAACAAGCCGAACGGACCGCAGATCGAACGCTTCGTAGGGACGTACCCGCAGGTGCGGCGACAGGGCCGGCAGCCTGTCCCTACGCCGCGGCGATTTGCCGCCCCGCCGACAGAGTCGATTCCAGATGGCGGCCGTGCAGAGCGATGCAACGGACGAAATGCTCATGGTGCGCTACCAGCGAGGCGAGCGGGCAGCGTTTGCGGAGCTTTTGCGACGCCACAACCGGCCCGTTTACAACTTCGTTCGCCGGTTGCTCGGAGCGCCAGCGGTCGCCGAGGACGTCACGCAAGACGTGTTCATGCGGCTCGTACAGAACGCCGCCGAATTCAAACACGAAGCGCGCTTCGCAACCTGGCTCTACACGATCGCCCGTAACCTTTGCATCGATCAGTTGCGACGCGCCTCGCACCGTCGCCACGCATCGCTCGACCATCCCGTCGCTTGCGACGACGGCCAGGCGCTCGGGGAGATCGTGGCGGATGCGAGCGGGCGAGCGAGCGTCGAACGCACCGCCGTCTCGGCGGAAGTGCGGTCGTCTATCGTCAAAGCGGTCGAGTCCCTCTCGGAGGAGCAGCGCGAGGTGTTCTTGCTGCGCGAGGTGGGCAACCTGCCGTTCAAAGACATCGCCGACATCACGGGCGTCGGCGAGAACACGGTCAAGAGCCGCATGCGCTACGCGCTCGATCACCTGCGCGAAGCGCTACACGATTTCGAGGAGTACGCTCGCGCGCTGCGCTAGCGGAAAATAAGGGCAAATAGTGGACTGCGAGAAGTTCGATCGCATCGTGCTCGACGAGCTCTATGGAGAGCTGGACGAGCTCACGAGCGCGGCTGCCAAGCGCCACAAGGAACACTGCGCGCGCTGCGCGAGCATCGACGCGGAGCTGCAAGCAACGCGAGAAGTTGGCGTGCTCGAGCTGTTCGAACCGCCCGACGGGATGTACGAACGCATCTTGCAGGCGGAGCGCGACACGACGCGTGGCCTACCGTTGCGCAAACGCCTCGGCCGCGCGGTTTCAATCCTCGCCGGTTATGCCATGCGCCCGCAGCTGGCCATGGCTGCGTTGCTCTTGCTCATGATCGGCTCAAGCTTGCTGTTTCTTCGGACTCAGCCGGGCGATCACGACCACGTGTCGGTAACCGAGCGCGGCGTCCCCGAGAGCGAGTCGGATCCGGTCACGGTCGTAAAAAAAGCGGACAGTCCGTCCGTGCTGCCGCACGCTGCAGCGCACGCGTCCGCGCGCACCGATGATTCCGCTGCGCGCGTGCTGCGAGCGGGTGCCGAACCGAAACCCGACCCGGCGCTGGCCGCTGAGCCCAAGAGCGCTGCCAGCGCGAACGCCGATGGGCTCACCGGCCCCGACACCGACCCCGACACGGTCGCGGACGGCGACACCGCCTACGACGCGGCTATGGCGGCGTACCGCGACGGACGCTATTCCGAAGCCGAGCAGCGATTTGCCGAGGTCGCCAATCGGGGCGGGAATCGCGCGGCGAGCGCCGCGCTCTACGCTGCGCAGGCTCGCCGCATGCTCGGCGGCTGTCCCAGCGCCGGGCCGCGCTTCGAGGAGGTTCACGCGCGCTATGCGGGCACCCCCGCGAGTAGCGAAGCCGCGTGGCAGGCGGCCGATTGCTACCGTTCCCTCGGCGACGTCGCGCGCGCTCGCCAAAACTATCAGGAGCTATTGACCGACTCGAGCTACAAGGGGCGCGCCGAGAGCGCGCTCGCCGAACTCGATGAACACAACAGCGCGACGGAGCTGACGCCGCGCAAGGCAGCAAAGTCCGCGCCTGCCACAGCGGCCGCGCCGCCTCCGACTCAGTCACCGGCGAAACCCAAGGCCGGCGAAGCGAGCCCCTGACCGTCCGGGCACGGATTCAGGAGCCGACCATCTGCGCGTTGGTGCCGGCCTCACCGACGTCGACGTCAGCGGACTCGATGTTCACTGCCTTGCCGTCGGGTGGGTCGAACGGCGCGCGACCGATCTGCTTGGAGCCGAGGCTCGGCACGAACAGCGCGACGAAGTACTCACGGAACCAATACCAGGCGAGGCTCGACTCGATCAGCGCGGGATCGATATGGGGCGCGATGGCCTCGTGAGCTTCGCGTAGCTTGCTCCAGTGCGTGCCGGGATTCTCGTGATGCGCGCAATGGTAGCCGTTGTTGAACAGCAGGAAATTCAGGAGTCTGCCGTCCCAGCTCCGCGAATGATTGTGCTTCGACCACGGGTCGGTGTGCACGTGCTGGTCGTAGTTGAAGAGCATGATCGTCCACAGCGCGAAGAACGCGGGGATGCCGCAGCTCATCAGATACAGGTAGCCGCCCGTGCGTAGACCGTGCAGAGCAATCGCCAAGCCGAGCAGCGCTAGGTGAGCGCCGCCCCAAATGCAGTACTGCATGATGATGCGGCGATAGAGCGATGGATTTTGCGTCTTCGCCTTGCGAATGAAGGCTTTGATCGGATCGCTCTGCCAGTAACTCGAAATGAAGAAGTAGGTGGACGCCACGAGCGCGTTATGGCGGTTCGTGTAGCGCCAAGTGATCGTGGCGTCGCCGGCGCGGTTCACGAACTTGTGGTGGTTCAGGTTGTGCGTCGGAATCCAAGCGAACGTTGGGTAGCCGTAGAAGATGGAAATCCAATTGCCGAAGATCTGGTTCGCGCGCTTGCTCTTGAAGGTTGGGCAATGGTTGTGATTGTGAGCGATCACGCCACACGCCAGAGCCAAGTACGCGCTCAGCCACCATAGGTACGGCACGAGGCTCGGTCGCGCGAACTGGATCGCGATCACCGCGGGGGCGAACACCACCCAAAGGAGCGTGCGATAATCTGCTAGAAAACGCGGTCGCATTGGGCGCGGAGCCTAGCAGGCGCGCCTCACGCTCGTCGTCATGGTTTGGTCAGCCGCTGACTGCGCACGGCCTTTCTGAGCATTTTTCCCGAAAATTTCGGGAAGTTCTTAGCGTCACCACGAGCGCCGCGTAGCGACCTACGCGCTGTCAGCGAGCACTCAGCTCACTCAATTGCTGTTGTCACGCACGTAGGCGATCGTTCGCACCGTGCGGATCAACTGCTCGCGATGGTCGGCGCTGAGGTCCACGAAGTGGATGCCCATGCCTGGATTCGGATTGTCGGCGAGCATGCGGATCGGGTTGACCCACTGCACTTGACCGATGAGCACGAACGGCTCCTCGGCGCCGGGCGGAGCGAAACGCAGCGTGAGTCGTGTGCCGACCTCGAGAGGCTTTTGTGTGCTCACGAAAATCCCCATCTCGGAGATGTTGGTGATGCTTGCGTACAAGAACGTCTCTTCCGTCTCGCAGTCCACGGACCAGACGACTTCGAGACGCTCGGAGCCGCGACGGTCGGACATGGGCGGATATCCAGACGGTTTTCCCTGCTCGTCGCTCACCGTCTGCCCTTAACCCCGCTTTCGAGCCCTGTCACGCACGAGCGCCGAAAATCGCCGGAGTGTGCGGAAACTTGGCACAAATGCGCCCGCCCGCGCGGGTGCGCTCGAGCGAGCACATCCTGGGCGGCACGCTCAACGCACGTGGAGCACGCCTGCCTGCAATCGGTTTTCTTGCGCAGGCCCCCGCCGGACTTCGAGCCGCTTGTTGCCGCTGAAGAGGCCAAAGTACACTTGATAGTCGCCTGCGCCGAAGTTTGGCTCGAGTGAGAACTCCTCGCGATCCGCGATGTAGTCCCCCACGCGCCACAGATTGAACGGGTATTTGCCGTGCAGCGTCGGGTGGTCGCCGTTGAAGCGACGCGCCTGGCCGTCGATGTGGATGAAGGTCTCCCAGCTGCCGGTGAGCGCGGCGTGCACGTGATAGTAAATGGCGAACACGTAGTGTTTCCCGGGCTCTACGGCGGAGACCGGCGCATCGTTTTCGTCGAGCACGTCCCAGCCGAGGACATCGAGCTTGTTCTCGAGATCCGCGTCGAGCACGTGACTCGGTTTCGGGGCTTGGTTCAAGACGGAGTCGTTCAGCGGATTCTGATCGCGCTCGCCGTCCAAGCGATTCGAGACGAGCAAGATCTCGCTGGAGCGCGCGTCGATCACCGGCAAGTTTCGGGGTGGGCTCGCGTGACCACGATAGAGCGAATTCACGATGCCAAAGTCCGCGGACCTGAGCACGAGCCAGCGCCGCTCCTTGCCCGCGACCAGCCAGTCGAACGCGTGCGTCGGTGTGTCGAACGCCGGCACACTCCGTCCCGCATAGTAGCTCGCTGCGCCCGAACTGGCGCCCACGAGGCCGAGCGGCTCACCGGCTCGCGCGTAGTGACGGTACGCGTCGAAGACTTTTTTGGGGGAGATCTGCGCGGCGAGCGCCGGGTAGTACACGAAGCTCAGCACCGCGCCGAAGAGCACGCCAACCGCGAGCGTGGCGCGCCCGCGCGGCGCTCGATCCGAATCTTGACGCGCTCGACCGGCCGCAAACACGAAGCGAAACGCATCGCGCGCGGCCGTCACGAGCAACGGCGAAACGACGAGCGCGGGCAAGCCCACGGCTGTCCAGAGCGCCTGCGTGCGCGCGGCGGAACTCATCGACATCATGTGTCCGAGCCGGGGTATGCGCGTGCCCAAGAAACCAAGCAGCGACGCACCAAGCAGCGCTGCTTCGACGACCAGCAGCGTGAACTGCAGGTTCCCACCCCACAACTCGCGCAGCGTACGCGGCCAGCTCAGGTAGTCTTCACGTCGCAGTTTCGGCGCGCCGCTCTGTCGCTCTTCGAGCGCGAAGAACAAAACCACTGCGAAGACCGCTGAGCCACCCTTGAGGATCAGCCCCGAGGTCTCGCGAAAGCTGTCCGGAAAGTGCGCGTCGCTCACGCAGAACGCGCTCAGAGCGCGTTCTGGAAAATTCTTGAAGTCCTCGAGCAGCAGCACTAGCAGCGCGACCACCACCATCGGCACGGCGCGTGACGCCGGCGCGCCGCGCTCCAGATCGCGAATGAGGAGCGCGACGGCAATCGCCAGCGCGCCGACCTCGGCGAACGGCAAAACACCGACTACCGGCGCGGAAATGCCATAGGCCCAAAGCCCGAGCGCGGGCGTGATCAGCGCGAGCGCGCGCAGCGCGACATGCCCTTCGTGCGCCTCGGGCTCGACGGCTTGCGGCATGCGCAACATGTAGCCGAGTGCGATCGGCACGAGCACGCTCCAAGGAAAAAGCCCCGGCCCGAGCTGGGCGATCAGCGCGTCGAACGTCGGCAAGGCTCGCGGACGATTGACGACGGAGCCGAGCAGCAGCGACAGCTGCTCCGGCATCGCGACGGTCAGCGCACGAACACCGACGGCGAGGCACACGGCGCCCGCGCACAGCAAGATCAGGCCGACCGCGTCGCGCACGCGATCCGCGGAAAGAGCGCGCGCCGCCCGTAACGTGAACCACGTCAAACCGACGGCCAGCACCGGAACCGCCACGCCGAGCAACAGGCCGCGCGTCAAGAAGCCCGCGCTCAAACCAAGCAAGCCGAGACAAAAGTCGAGACCCCGAACCGTTACCGACGCGTGCGCGTCGAACAGACAAAGGCCAAGACCGGTGACCGCACCGGCCACGCCGGCCATGATCACAATCTCCCCCAGCATCGTTCGGGCGTGCAGAAAGTAGAGCGGCATCGTGACGAGGACGAGCACCGCATACGCCGCGCTCGTGCGATCGGCGAGACGCCGCACGAGCAGGTAGACCGCCCCAGCTCCGAGCAAACCCCAGACCGCGAGCGGCAAGCGTCCCGCCCAGTCGTGCAGGCCGAACAGGCGGAACCCGAGCGCGACTGAGGTGAACGGCAATTCGCCGCGGCCAAGGTCGCCTCGCGTCGGCACGGTGTTCAGCGCGCCGTCGACGTTCAGGCCACGGGCTCCCAGCAAATTCACGGCGATCCGTCGGCTGAGCTCGGCCACCGTGTGCTCCGGGGGATCCCAAATGCCGCTGCTCGCGATCGGCCCGACCAGGCTCAAGAGTGCGACGGCGAGCGCAAAGAGACCGAGCCACGTCGCGCGCGCGCGGCCGCGTGCGCTGTCGTCCGACGCTGCCTGGTCACCCATTTTCGTTCAGCGCCTCGTAGCCGGTGTCACTAGCCGTTGCAACCAGCCAAAAATAGTGGAAGGTCTGCCGCGGCGAGCGGCCACCGACCAGCGAGGTCTAGCCCCGCACCGCCAAAACTCATGCGCTCCGGAACCATTGCCATCGTCGGGCGTTCGAACGTCGGCAAGTCGACGTTCTTGAATCGAGTGCTCGAGGAGCCGCTCGCCATCGTCTCGCCCCTGCCTCAGACGACACGCGACAACGTGCTCGGCGTCGTGCGCCGCGCGCAAGCGGAGCTCGCGTTCCTCGACACGCCGGGACTGCATCGACCCAGATCCGAACTCGGTCGTCGCATGAACGCGGCCGCGCGTGAAGCGGCGCGCAGCGCGGACGTGGTGATGTTCATGACGGACGTCAGCGCTCTCGACGCGCGCGTTCGCGCGGGCCAGCCGAGCGTGCGGGAGCAAGACGTCGAGCTCCTGAAGACGCTGCCCGACGAGACACCCCGCTTGTTGGTCGTCAACAAAGTGGACACCTTGCGCGACAAGACGCGGCTGCTGCCCCTGCTCGTGGGCTATCAGGAGCTGCGCGACTTCGCCGCGCTGGTGCCGATCAGCGTGCAGACGGACGACGGCGTGGAGCGCGTGCTCGACGCTCTCGCGGAGCTCTTGCCCGAGGGCGACTCGCACTACGAAGAAGACGTGCTCACCGACAAACCCACGCGTTTTTTCGTGAGCGAGTACGTGCGCGAGCAAGTACTGCTCGGCTTGCGCGGCGAGATCCCGCACGCGGTCGCCGTGAGTATCGACGAGTTCGGAGAGAGCGAGCGGATGGTCACCGTCAAGGCGACGATCCACGTCGAAAAGCTGGGACAGCGCAAGATCCTGGTGGGGACGGGCGGCGCACAAATCAAGGCGATTCGCGTGGCCGCCCAGGCGCGCATCGCGCGACTGGTGGGTCGCAAAGTGCACCTCGAACTGTTCGTGCGCATCACGCCGCGCTGGAAGGAAGTGCCGCGCATGCTCGCCGAACTCGGCTACGCCGATGGCGCGCGCAAGACGAGGAAAGCGCCGTGACCGCGTTGATCGCCGTCGTCGGCCGACCCAACGTCGGCAAGAGCACGCTGTTCAATCGCTTGACCGGCAAGAAGTTGGCGATCGTGGATGACCAACCGGGCGTCACTCGCGATCGTCACTATGCGAGCGCGCACGTCCACGGGCAGAACGTGACGCTGGTGGACACGGGCGGCTTCGACCCCGACAGCGACGACCCGATGCAGCAGGGCATCGCTCGCCACGTCCGCGCCGCGATCGCCGAAGCGGATCTGATCGTGTGTGTGCTGGACGGCAGCGCGTCTCCCACGGCGCCCGATCGGGAAGCGGTCGCGCTACTCCGGCGCAGCAAGACGCCGGTGATCTACGTCGCCAACAAGGTCGACACGAGCCAACAGGTCTCCGCGGCGAACGAGCTCTACGAGCTCGGGATCAATGAACTCGTTACTGTATCGGCGTTGCATGGCCGTGGCACGAGCGAGCTCGCCCAGGCGATCGCCAGCAAGTTGCCGGCGGAACCCGCGCCGGCACCGGTGGACGAGGCGAGCTCGGCGCTGCCGCGGGTGGCCCTGTTGGGGCGGCCCAATGCCGGGAAATCCTCGCTATTTAATCGTTTGGCGGGCAGCGAGCGAGCCCTGGTCGACGCGCGTCCCGGCACGACACGCGATCCGGTCGACGCGCGCATCGAGAGCCATGGTCACCGCTTCTTGGTGGTCGATACGGCGGGCATTCGCCGCCGCCCTCGCGTCGAACGCGGCATCGAGCTGGTCAGCGTGCTGGCGGCCATTCGTTCGATCGAGCGGGCGCAAGTCGTGATCTTGATGTGCGACGCCGCGGCCGGCGTATCCGAGCAAGACGCGCGGCTGCTCGGGTTGTGTCTCGAGCGGCGACGCGCCGTGATCATCGGCTTCAACAAGACGGACCTGCTCAAGAAAGCCGAGCTCGCCAAGGCCGAAGAGCAGGCGCGCGAGGCGCTCGCGTTCGCGGGCTGGCTGCCGCTCGTGCGGCTCAGCGCGAAAACCGGTCGCGGCGTGCCGGAGCTGGTCGGTCTGGTGGCCTCGGCAACGGAGCAATACAAGCGCCGCATCCCGACGGGCGAGCTCAACCGCTTTTTCAAGCAGGTCCTCGAACGCCACCCGCCACCCACCAGCAACGGCCGCGCTCCGCGCATCTTCTATGTGACACAGGCGGAATCCGAGCCGCCGCTGTTCGTGGCGCAAAGCAACGCGCCCGAGTACATCAAGGACAGTTACAAGCGCTTCGTGGCCAGCCAGATCCGCAAGAGTTTTGGCTTTACCAGCGTGCCCGTGGTCGTGGAGTACCGAAAGCGCAAGCAGACGCAGCGTTGACCGGGCACGTCGCGAGCGCTGAACCCTCACTGCCCGTTCAGAGCGCGCGTGACACGCGAGAGGCTCCGGATGTCGTGCACGTCTCCGGCCATCACGGGCACGCGCGGACGCACCGCGATCGCGTCGCGCACGAGCAAGCGCGCAAGTACGTCGAGTTCGCTCCGCTCCGCGCTGGCCTGGGCTCGCTCTTGCTCGGCGGCTTGGCCGATGCGCGCCGTCGTTTCGGGGCCGAGCGCGACACCGTGCGCGCTGGCGACCTCCTGGACGGCTCGTTCGTTCGCAACGGGGGCGGTCACGTGCACGCGATTCGTGATCACCGCATGCGCCTTCATGCCCTGTTCGCGCAGACGCGCCGCGAAGAATGCCACTTCTTCGATCGCCGCCGGCGTCGGCGAAGCGATCAGCACGTACGCGATATCCGGGGCGTGGAACGCCGCGGCCACCTCCGCTGCACGCTCGCGAAACCCTCCGAATAGTTGATTGAGCTCGGTCACGAATTCGGCGACGTGCTCCAGGAAGCCGCGCCCCGTGAGGCGCGCGACGCCACGCAACACGAGCGCAAAGCCACGCGCCATCAAGTTCAAGCTCAATCGCCCCGACTTCTCGAAGCCTTCCACCAACCAGCGCATGGCGGGGCTGTCGATCGCTTCGATCAAGCGGTGAGGCGCGTCGAGAAAATCGAGGGCGTTGCTGGTCGGCGGCGTGTCGAGCACGATCGCGTCGAAGCGCTCATCCCTGCGCACGCTGAGCACCTTCTCCATCGCCATGTATGATTGTGTGCCCGCGAGGCTCGTCGACACGTAGCGATACACGCGATTGGTCAAGATGCGCTCGCGCATTTCGGCGTTCGACGCGTGGCGCGCGATCAGCTCGTCGAACGTGCGCTTGGTGTCGAGCATGAGCACGGTCAATGAGCCGGGCACGTCGAGGCCGGCCGTCGCGAACAGCTGTGGGTCGACGAGTTGCTCCTCGGAGACCATGAAACCGAGACCCAGGCTATCGGCGAGACGCTTGGCGGGGTCGATGGTGAGACACAGCACGCGCTTGCCGCGCTCGGCGAGCGCCAAAGCAATCGCGGCGGCAATCGTGGTCTTGCCGACGCCTCCCGCCCCCGCGCAGACGAACACGCGGTGCCCTTCGAGCAACGGAGCGAGCGTGTCTTCCGGCATGAAGCGCGCCTCTAGCATGGCACGAGCCTCGGCCCGCCGAGACCTGCTCAAATCAGCGGGAAGCGCGCGACGCAGCTGACCGCCAAGATCAGCCACAAAAACTAGGCTAGGGCGGGACCAAAAACTTGGCCGAGTGACGAGAGCTCTGTCAGGGACTCGTTATGCTGGACGTAGAGCATGCAGGCCTAGCGGAGGAGCGTCGGCTCGAGCGCAGCGACGACCCACTGATCGCGCTCACGCGCCTGCTCGAAAGCGCTAGGCGCTCGGCAGAAATCGAGGCTGTCGCGGTGGCGGACCAGACAGGCATCCTGGTAGCCGGTTCGGGTGCCGCCGAGCTCTGCGACGAGCTGGCGGCGATCGCGCCTTTGGGCAGCGAGCCCGCCAACGACACCGTACCGAGCCGTCTGGACGTTTTGAGCCGTGGAGCACGGGTACGGCGGCTCTCCGTCGATGGGGTGGAGGTGTTCGTCTCGGGACGCGGGGGCAATCTGGGCGAGGGTCTGGCTCAGATCGCCGAGGGCTGCTCACGAATCCTCGGTCGAGCCCGCTCGGCCCGTTGACCAACGCGTGTGCGTCCGGGCCCAGCACGGCTAAGCTCCCCTGCCCGTGCGCGGCTTCATCGATCTCCACTGCCACTACCTCCCTGCGATCGACGATGGCGCACGCGAGCAGAACGAGTCGCTCGCGATGCTGCGCGCGCTGCGCACGGCCGGTTTCGATCGTGTGATCGCGACGCCCCACATGCGTCCGGGAATGTTCGACAATACGCGATCCGATCTCGAAAAATCCTTCGCTGACTTCGTCGCCACTCTCGAGCAAGAACCCGACCTACCTGAACTCGGCCTCAGCAGTGAACACTACTTCGACGACGTCGTCTTTGGCCGGCTGCTCTCGGGAGATGCGCTCCCGTACCCAGGTGGACGAGCGGCGCTACTCGAATTTTACGAGATCGACTTTCCGCCGCAGATCGATCATCGGCTATTCGATCTGCGGCGGCGACAACTCTTGCCCGTGATCGCGCACCCAGAACGCTATCGCTGCTTGTGGCGTTCACCGGAAACGCTGGAGCGCCTAATCGACGGCGGCGCCGCAGCGCTGCTGGATAGCGCGGCGCTCGTCGGAAAGTACGGCAAAAAGGCGCAAGCGTGTGCGGAGACCCTGCTCGAACGTGGGCTTTATCACGCGGCCTGCAGCGACGCGCATCGCCCCGCCGACGTCCTCGAAGTCTCGGCCGGCATTGCCCGCATCGCGGAGCTCTACGGGAACGACGAGGTCGATTTTCTGCTGCGCGAAGGCCCAGCCTCGTTACTCGCCGGGATCGTCCCAGAATGAGCGCGCCCGCAACACCAGGGCCGCGCCCCAAGCAAAACGCGCTACCCGCGCTGGGCCTCAAGCTCGCGGCTTCGCTCTTGCTCGCGGGAGCGTGTTTTTGGATCTTGCAGCGCGGCGCGCTGCGTGTCGTCCCGGAGCCGGCGCTGTTGCGCAAGATCGACTACCGCTGGCTAACCGTGTACGTCGCGGTGTTGCTCTTCTCGCACCTGGTACGCGCCCTGCGCTGGCGGTTCTTGCTCGCGCCTGTCGGTCATGTGCCGCTCGGCACCGTGCTGCGTGTCGCCTGGATTGGCTTTGGCGCAACTGCGGCGCTCCCACTACGCATGGGTGAAGCCGTGCGTCCGCTGCTGATCAGGCGCTCCGGCGGCATTTCGGGCTGGGCCGCGACGGGCACGGTCGGCGCAGAGCGCGTGATCGACGGGCTCTATTTGAGCGTGATGCTCTTCGCCGCGCTGATTCTCGCGCAACCGCTCGTTCCGCTACCCTCGCACATCGGCAAGCTCGAGGTGCCAGCCGCGCTCGTGCCCAAGGCCGCCTATGGCGCGCTCGTGCTGTTCGGTTGCGCCTTCTCCTTGCTGGCCGCCTTTCACCTCAAGCGGGAAGCAACGCGACGCTTGCTCGAGCGGGTGATCGGCCTCGTCTCGCCTCGGCTCGCGCACTGGGTAACGGAGCGCGTCGATCAAATCGTGCAGGGTATCGGATTCTTGTCGAATGCGCGCTACACGGTGCCGTTCTTGGTCGGCACCAGTATCTATTGGTTCACGGCCGCGACCGCCTTTTGGGTGATGGGACGCGCGTGCGGCCTCGACGCGATGAGCTTCTGGCAGGCCTGCGCAGTGATGGGCGTACTCGGCCTCGGTATTCTGGTGCCGAACGCGCCGGGCTTCTTCGGCACGTTCCAGCTAGCCGTCTACGCCGGGCTTGCGCTGTATTTCCCGGAGGATCAGGTGCTCGCGGCCGGTTCGCTGTACGTGTTCGTACTGTACGTGTGCCAGGTCGTGATCATGGTCGGTCTCGGCGCGCTGTGTCTGCTGTTCGAGCCAAGTAGGACTAGCGCCCAGGCGGAAGCCGCCGCGGGCTCCCCATAAATTTGCCCACTCGACCGACGAGCTGGTAGCGGACGAGGCCATGTGGTCCAGCAGGCGCCTTGCCGCGCTGAGCGGCGCGTCGCTGCTCGTGGCGGCGCTGCTGTCAGTTGCTCAAGCGACGGCGCGCGTCGAGGGCGACTCCGAATACAGCAAGGCTCAGACTTACAGCGGCGCCCTCCGCTATTTGCGAGTGGATCTCGGCTACGAGATCGTCGAACGTGATCCCGACGCCGCCTACCTCATCTTTCAGTATCGTCAGCCGGGTCAAAAAGACACGACCACCGGCACCGTGCAGGTGATCGACTCGGGCGACCACGTCAAAATGCTGGTCGAGATCCCGAAGCTGCCGGAGTACCACGAGCGCGTGCTGCGCGACGGGCTCATCCGCAAGCTTCATGATGAATACGGGACACCGCCGCGTAAGCCGCCTCCGCCCGAGAAAAAACCACCGCCGAGCGACGCCGGCGCGGACAGCGGCTGAAAGCACGGCTATCTTCGCTCAGCGATTGAAACTACTCGGCCAGCGGGGAAAGATGTGCCCCGCTGCATGGAGACTCACCTCACCGACCTGCCGTCCGAGATTGGGCGCTATCGCATCGTGCGTATCCTCGGCCGAGGCGCGATGGGGCGCGTGCTGCTCGCGCACGATCCTGTTTTGGATCGTGAAGTCGCCGTCAAACTGCTGCGCGACGATCTGAACATCCCGGAAGATCAGCTCGACGCGCTGCTTCGTCGCATGCGCCAAGAAGCGCGCGCATCGGCGCGCGTGAGCCACCCGAACGTGATCGCGCTGCACGACATGGGGGAAGATCCCAACCTCGGCCTGTTTCTGGTTTTCGAATACGCCGAGGGCGCCACGCTCAAGGAACGCATTCTGCGCGGCGGCTTGGGCGCAGAATCGGCCGCGAAGCTTGCGCGCGAGATCGGCGCGGCGCTGACCTCCGCACACTCGGTGGGCGTCCTCCACCGTGACATAAAACCCGAAAACATCATTTTGACCGCGACCGGCGCGAAAATCGCGGACTTCGGCATCGCACGCGTACCGGACTCGACCCTGACGAGGCAGGGCGGCCTGCTCGGGACACCGGCTTACAGCGCACCCGAGAGCGTGGCTACCGGCGCGTTCTCACCTCTGAGCGACCAGTTCTCGCTGGCGGTGACGCTGTATGAGGCGATCAGCGGCGAACGCGCGTTCCCAGGCGAGGACGCCGTCGCCGTCGCCACTCGCATCACGAGCGACGAGCCACCACCGATCGCGCAGCGCGCGGGCGTCGACGTTCACGTCGATCGAGTTCTGGCGCGCGCTCTCGCCAAAGATCCGAGCAACCGCTTCGAGAGCGCTGAAGCTTTCGCTCAAGCTCTGGCAGAAGCCTTGGTCAAAAGTCCGCGCAGCGCGCTGCCGACGCTGCCTGACGAACATCACCCGCGCTCGAGCGACGCACGCACGACGCGCCTGGTGGTCGGTGCCGCGGCAGCCGGCGCGCTGATCGGCATCACCGGATTTCAGCTTTCTACGGGGCTGCGTGAGCCCGAACGCGGCCCGGCCGAGCGCATGGACAGCGTGAGCGCGGCCGCGCCGGCCGCCGAGCTCAAACCCGAGCAACCGCGAGATTCCGTGCTGAAGAGCAAGCTCAAGAGCGGGCTACGCCGCGACGCGCGAGAGCACGCCGGTCGCGACGGCGGCGCTGCGTCGACTTCGGCCACGGACGCAGGCACCGAACGACGCGCTGCCTCTGACGCGGGGCGCGCTCCGGATTTGGAGCCGTGACGCGCCGAATCGCCGAGCTTGGTCTGCGGGTGCTCGCGGCCTCTTCCTGCTTGCTGCTCGCCTTTCCACCGACCGTCGTCAGCGCGAGCGAAACGAGCCAAACGGCCCAGCCGCGCGGCGCAGAGCTCCACGTGCTGCACGCGCGAGGGTCAACCATGATCCGCGTTGCAGCATCTGACTTCTGGATGGGCTCGACGAGCGCGGATATCTTGGACGCAGCGGCTCTCTGCGCGCGCGAGCCGCTACCCACCTATTGTGATCCGCAGGTGTTCGCCGACGAGCAGGAGCGGCACCGCGTCCACCTCTCCGCGTTCCTGCTGGATCGCCGCGAGGTCAGCGTGGCGGAGTACGCTTCGTGCGTGCGGGTCGGACGCTGCGAACCCGTGCCGCTCAGCGCAGGCTCGCGTTTCACGCGACCCGACTATCCGGCGACCTTCGTCACTTGGTACGACGCGAGCGCCTATTGTGCTTTTCGCGGCGCGCGGCTGCCCAGCGAGGCCGAGTTCGAGCGCGCCGCCCGCGGTGTGACCGGCCGACGCTTTCCGTGGGGTGACGATCCCAGCATGCATCGCGCGAATCACGGACGCCTCGGCATCGACGTGACGGACGCCGACGACGGTTACGCCGAACTCGCTCCGGTCGGCTCCTTCCCCGCCGGGCGTACACCCGAGGGCTTTTTGGATTTGGCCGGCAACGCCGCAGAATGGATGCTCGATCGGTATGCAGCCGAATATCCGGCCGTCGCGGTTAGCGATCCGAGAGGACCTGACACGTCCCAAGCGCGCGACGAGCGCGTCTACCGAGGCGGCAGCTATCGCGATGCCCTCGCGTGGCTGCGTGGCGCGGCGCGCGAGCCGATGCCGCCGGCCGAACGCCGTCCATGGCTCGGCTTTCGCTGCGCCCGCTCCGAAGCGCCAACGGCGATGCCATGAGCTTCGACAAGCCTCGCGTGAGCCCCAAGCCGATGCTCGTCCTGCCGGTTCACGAGGCGACCCGTTTCGTGCTCGTCAAGCCGCACTACCCGGAAAACGTGGGCGCAAGCGCGCGCGCGATCAAGACGATGGGCTTTACGCAACTGTGTTTGGTCAAGCCGAGCAAGCTGGCCGTGCCAGAGCACGAGATGGCGATCAAGATGGCCGTCAAGGCTTGGGACGTCCTCGAGAGCGCAGCGCGCCTGGAGACCGTAGGTGCTGCCGTCGAAGGCATCGAGCTCGTGCTCGCCACCACGTCGCGACGGGGCTCGCCCGTGATCCAACCGCGCGAGGCCGCGGCGCGCGTGCTGACGACAGTAGCCGCGGGCGGGCGCGCAGCGTTTCTATTCGGCAACGAAAAGACCGGCCTATCGGAGGCAGACGCGAGCTGGGCGACCCTCAGCGTCAGAATCCCGATGGCCGCCGATCAGCCGTCGATCAATCTCGCGCAGGCGACCCAGCTGATCGCCTATGAGCTCTTCCTCGCAGCTCTGGCTGCGCGCTAGAGCGTATCTTGCTCTGTTGAAAAGACGGAGGAGGCAAAGGCAGAGCTAGGGCGTGGTTGGGGCAGAACGTGAGGTTTGCTGCCCCGCGACGCTCGCATGCACCAGTCTTGTATCGGCCCATGCTCCGGGTTGAGCGGATGCAAGCGGGAGCGCGGGTGGGATTGCTCGGGTGTTTGAGTGTGCCGCTGTGCTCGGCCGCCGCAAGGGACTCCCGCCCGCGCTCTGCGCGGCGCCTGCGGCGCCCTTGCACCGGCCTGCGCGCAGCAGCGGGGCCGACGGCGTCCCCGAACAGGCTCCTCATGACGCTGAAGATTTATCCGGTTGTCCTCGAGTTGGTTCGCGGGCTCGCGCCTGTGCTGCCCAAACTGAAAGCGAGAACGCTTCGCTCGGGGGAAGGTCTCCCGGGCGAGGCTGGCTTCGAGGCCTTTCACTTCAGTGAACCACTACTTCGCATGCTCGGAGGCGAGACCAAGCGCAAGGGCATCCGCGCGAAGCGCGATGTAGCCAGCCCGTATGCTCGCGGCCGAGTGGGGACCCGGCGTCGCCCGGGAAACCTTCCCCCGAGCGTTCCGACGAGAGCGTCATGAAGCGATTCTTTTCAACAGAGCAAGGTACGCTCTAGAGCCCTGGTGTTAGACTCGGACGACGTGGCAAGCGAACCGCACGTCGATCTGCGCTCGGACACTGTGACGCGCCCGACCCCGGCGATGCGCGCGGCGATGGCCGCGGCGCCGGTCGGCGACGACGTGTACGGTGAAGACCCGACCGTGCGCGAGCTCGAGACACGGGTGGCCGACTTGCTCGGCAAGGAAGCCGCATTGTTCGTGCCCTCGGGAACCATGGGCAACCAAATTGCCCTGCTGTGTCACACGCGCCCGGGCGACGAAGTCGTGATCGGGGAAGGGGCGCACGTCGCTTACTACGAGTCCGGTGCCGGCGCTGCGATCGCCGGAGTACAGTTCGCGATCGCGGGTCACGGTGGACTTTTCGACCGAGACGATCTGGCTGCGCGCATCCTACCGCTCGCCGACTACCACCCACGCACGTCGCTGGTCAGTCTGGAAAATACGCACAATCGCGCGGGCGGCCGCGTATTTCCAGACGCTGACGTGCGCGCGATCGCGGCACTCGCGCGCGAGCGCGGTCTCGCCTTGCACTTGGACGGGGCGCGCTTGTGGAACGCGGCCGTCGCAAGCGGCGTCAGCGAGACGACGTTGGCTGAGTCGGCCGACACCGTCAGCGTCTGTTTTTCCAAGGGGCTCGGCGCACCGGTCGGCTCCGCGCTGTGCGGGAATCGCGAGCTCGTCGCCCGCGCGCGGCGCTTCAGAAAGATGCTCGGCGGCGGCATGCGACAAGCTGGGATTTTGGCGGCTGGAGCTCTCCACGCGCTCGAGCATGGGCGTGCGCGGTTGAGCGACGATCACGCCGCGGCGCGTGTCCTCGCACGCATTGTGGAACAAGCCGGAGCGACCGCGACGCCGCCGGAAACCAACTTGGTGTTGCTGAATCTCCCTGGGCTATCAGCCGCGCGAGTGGTTGCCGATTGCCGGGAGCTTGGCGTGCTGATCAACGCCACGGGGACTTCGACGCTGCGCGCCGTCACTCATCGTGACGTGACGCCGGCCGACGTCGAGCGCGCGGGCGAACGTATCGCGACCTGCATCGAGCGCGCACGGGGCGCAGGCCCGACATGACTCGGCTCGTGTGCTTGTTTGCGCTGCTTGCTGCCGCCTGTGCGCCAGCGCTGCCGGCGCCGTACGTGCAAGCGCGCGACGGCGCCGAGCGCGCGTATTCGAGCGGCGACTACGCGCGGGCCGCTGAGCTCTGGCTCGAGGCGGCGCGCACCGCTCGCCCTGGGCGAGATCACGACGAAGCCGATTACCGAGCGGCCGCGAGCTTCGAACGCGCGGGGGACTTGGCGCACGCTCGTGCGCTCTACCAAGGGCTCGCCCGTGGGCACAGCGAGCGCGCTCCGCGCGCAAGTTTCGACCTCGCCGAGCTCCAGATCAAAACCGGCGACGCCGAGCGCGGCTACGCGGAGCTCGAGGCGGCCGTGCACGCGTATCCGAGTTCGGGCGTGGCCGGCACGGCGCTCAATCGCTACCTCTCGCGCGTGAGCGAGCAAGGCGGGCCGGACGCCGTGCTGGCGTACGTCGCCCGGGCCGAGCCCTCACTCGACAAGAGCGAGCGCGCCGAACAATTGCTGTATGCGCGTGCACGCGCGCTCGACGAGCTCACTCAAAGCGAGCAGGCCCTCGCTGCGTACCTGGCCGTCGCCGAGAGGTTCCCCTATCCATACGGCGCATATTGGGATGACGCGCTATTCCGAGGTGCCGCCGACGCGGAGCTGCTCGGCCGTCCGGCGCAGGCCATTTCCTTGCTCACGCGCATGCTGACCGAACGTGAAACCTCTCGTCTTTCAGGCAGCTACGAGCGCCCGCGCTACGCCGAGGCCGCCTTTCACATCGCTGAAATCTACCGCGACCGCCTGCACGATGTCGCGGCGGCCACGCGCGCCTTCGCACGCGTCTTCGATGATTTCCCGACCAGCACCCTGCGCGACGATGCGCTTTGGAACCTAGCGCTGCTCGCCCACGCCCAGGGTGACGGAGCCGGTAGTTGCGCTTCGCTCGCACGGCTGGTGCGCGAACTGCCGGACTCGCGCTATGCGCCCTGCGCCAACCAGCTATGCCCGACGCTCACTGGCGTGCCAGGGCGTGAGTGCCATTCGTACATCCAGCGCGAACTTTCGAGCGACAACGCCGTCGCGCGCTAGGCGCCTACTCGTCGTCGTCGTCCTCGTCGTCCTCGTCGTCATCTTCGTCGTCGAAGTCGTCCGGCTCTTCGTCGGGCTCTTCTTCTTCGCCCTGCCCTTCGCCCTTGTTGTCGGTCTTCAGATCGATGCCGACCTCGCCGAGCTGGGTTTCGAGCAGCTCGAATAGTTCGTCCACGTCGTCACCGCTCCATTCGTCGAGGACGTCCGTCAAGAACTCGAAGAAGTCACCGTTGTCGAGCCGTCGCTCGATTTCTTCGACTTGATCCTCGGTGAATGCCTCGACCACGTCTTCCCGAAGCGATTCCGTATCGTCCTCTTCGATGGCTTCTTGGGCGGACAGTCGAATTTGGCGAACGGCACGCTTGTCGAGGTAAATTTCCATGCGAGATAGTTTCCTCTAGACCCGACCCGGCTTTAGACGAAGGTTTCGGGTACAGTCAAGCCCGTGACGACGCCAAGTGTCGCGACCCGCCGCGCGCTCTACCGCTCGGACCGGTCCTCGCTCCGGTTCTCGTCACCATTGTTGCGACGTGCGGTGATGTGTGCAGGCCCGCTCGGCCTTGCCTGCGCACTCGCCGTTCGGACCGGATTCGCCCAGGTTCCCGAAGCGCCGCGACCTCCGCCGATCAACGTGGAGTACTTTCAGTACGGCGTTTCGCTCGTCGTCGACAAACCTCTTTCTGGCGGCGATGTATGCCCACTTCACGCTGTGACACCGTGCATCTTGGGCGGCGGCGGTGGCTTCGGGATTCAGCTCGGCTACCGCTCACGCGGGCCGTGGTACGCCGGTGGCGCCTTCGAGATCAGCCGTCACGACTCGTCGAACTTGCTTCGGCTCGCCATTTTGCAGCAGCTGCGCGGCGAAGCGCGCTACTACTTTGAAGCAGGAAATCGGCTCACGCCTTATGTGGCATTCGGTCTCGGTGCCGCCATCTACGGCAACGAGTGGGGTGCGAGCACAGCTGGGCCGGAAGCGAGCACCGCGCTCGGTTTAGAGTTTCAGGTCACCCAGTCGGTCGTTCTGGGATTCGAGCTCGGCTATCGGGCGCTTTTCCTGCGGGGCTGGACGGATAGCACCGGCCAAGAGCGCGCCGACCACTATTTGGGTTTCGGGCTCGCTCATCTACTTGGTCTCGGCCTCACCTTCGAGCGCCGCGATCCCCTGGCGCGCTGGTGACTGGCCCAACCTGCCCGGTTTGCAGTAATGGAGAGGCCAGCACAAATTGGGCAACGTGGTGAGGTGTAGCCGCTGCGGCAAAACGAACCCGGACTCGCTCCGGTTCTGTCAGGACTGTGGCAACCGCTTGGTTCCGCGCGAGGGAGCAGGTGTCACCCCGACTCCGCCTCGGGGCCTCTCGTCCGCGCACGTTGCGGCACCCGCGGCGCCCCCGGCGCAATACCCGCAATCGGCGACCCCGCGCAGCGAACCGCCCCCGCAACGCCCCGCAGCGCCGCCCTTCGACTTCTCCCCGCGCGCTCCGGAACGAAGCTGCGCTCGCTGTGGGACGAGCAATCCCCCCAGCGGTCGCTTCTGCTCGAACTGTGGCGCGTCGCTCGACCGCGCGGATCCGGCCCACGTGGTCGCGCCTCCACCGGCCGCGGCGCCGCCGGTACCGGCCCAAATTGTTTGTCCGCGTTGCCGCGGGGTGAACGCCGCTCGGACGGTCTTTTGCCAATTCTGTGGCGCCAGGTTGGTCGTTGGGCCGGAGGAACCCATCGCGCGGGCCGGGCCTGAGCCGGCTCCCGGGTACGCTGCGCAGCCGCCGGCTTTTGCGGCAGAAGTGGCGCCCGATGCGCGTCTGGTCGTGATTGGTCAGGACGGCAAGCCGGGTCGCGATTACCCGATCGTGGACGATCAAACTGATATCGGCCGCGAGGAAGGCAGCATCGTCCTGCCCAACGATCCGTACGTCTCGCCGCGCCATGCTCGCCTAAGTCGACGAAACGGGAGGTTTTTTGTTCGGGACCTGGAATCCGTCAACGGAGTATATGTGCGGCTCCGAGCCCAGGAGCGGCTCCAGCATGCGGACTTGGTCTTGATAGGACTTGAGGTGTTAAGGTTCGAGGTCGTGAGCGACGCTGAGAAAGGGCTCGGTCCTGCGGTGGAACGGGGCACGCAGATCTTCGGCTCGCCTGCGTCTGCCAGACACATGCGCCTCTGCCAGCGCACCGTGGAAGGTGTGGCACGCGACACCTACTACCCCACGCGTGACGAAGCCGTGATCGGGCGTGAGCTCGGGGACATCGTCTTCACCAACGACCCGTTCATGAGCCGCAGGCACGCTTCGATCACTCGGGACCCCGCCAGCGGAGCATTCAGCCTGCGTGACCTGGGGTCCTCGAACGGAACCTACTTGGCGATTCGTACCGAGCGCGAGCTCATTCATGGCGATCATGTCCGGATCGGCCAACACTTGTTTCGCCTCGACATCGGGCGGGCTGATCCGAGATGACCGACTCGGGCGTCAAGATCCGTCTGTTCGGGCGAACGGACGTGGGCCAGATCCGAGAGCACAACGAGGACAATTTTTTAGTCGCGGACCTGACGCGCAAGACGCGCAGCTTGATGGAGGGTGACCGCGAACAGCTCGTCGCGGAACGCGGCACCGTGATGGGCGTGTGCGACGGCATGGGCGGCGCCGCGGCGGGCGAGGTGGCAAGCCAGCTCGCGGTCGACATCATCTACGAGAAGCTGGCCAGCGCCGAGCCACCGAAGTCGCACGACGACTTGGCACGCCGTCTGGTGCATGCGGTGGAAGAGGCGGGCATCCGCATCTTCAACGAGGCGCGCGCCGATCGCACGCGCCGCGGCATGGGCACGACGTCCACCATCGCAACGCTGCTCGACTCGCGCCTATTCGTTGCGCAAGTCGGCGACAGTCGCGCTTATATCCTGCGCAACGGCAAGCTCACGCAGGTCAGTCGCGATCAATCGCTGGTCAACCAGCTGATCGAAGCTGGGCAACTCACCGAAGAAGAAGCCGAGACCTTCGAGCACAACAACATCATCCTGCAGGCGCTCGGCACGGCCGAAACGGTCCAGGTAGATCTGACCTATGTCGACCTGCGCAAGGGCGACCGGCTCATGTTGTGCTCGGATGGCCTGTCCGGAATGGTGCGCGCCGACGAAATTCGCGAGGTGCTCAGCGCAATGCGCGACCCGTTCGACGCTTGTAAGGAGCTCACGGATCGAGCCAATCGGGCGGGCGGTCATGACAACATCACCGTGATCGTCGCTGAATTCGACGGCGTTGCGCTGAAGGAGCCTACGCCCGAGGAGCTCGTTTCCTATCAAAAGTACGCCCTGCCCGAGGCTCCCGTCGAAATGACCGTGCGCGCGGTGGCGGCGCCCGCCGATCCGCCGTCCTCACCCGAGCCGAGTCTAGAAGGCCAGCGAGAATCCCGGCGCCTGCGCGTCGGCCACACGATGGTCGGTGCACAGATGCCGGCGAGCCTGGCGGCGATGGCCGCGGCGCCCTCCGCCGGCGGCGTACCCAAGAGCTCCTTGCCTCCGCCCGTGTTCAATCTCGACAACGAGCCCGTGCAGATCCCAACCACGGGCTTGCCCCCTTCAATCGTCGGCATCATGGTCCTGAGCGCCATGCTGGTCGTCGCGTTCGTCGGCTATCTCCTGGTTCGATAAGATCGTCGTCGCGGGTCACCCGTTCGGGTGTCTCGAATCCGTGATCTCGAAACCGTGATCTCGCCGACCAAACCTCCCGATTTTGCGCGCGACGCGGCGCGTTTCTCGCTACGCGAGCTGGTGCGCCGCGCGATCGGCGTTGCCATTACCTTGCTCGGGCTCTCGATTGTCGCGCTCTGGTCGATCGCCACGCTCACACGCCGATCGCCCGAGCAAGCCTCTCGGCCGTTCGCCGCGCTCCCACTTTTCTTCAATGCCTCGCCCCAAAGCGTACGCGAGTTGTCAGCGCAGGCTCAACGCGCAGTCGCGCGTGGCGATGCCCAAGCCCAGGCGGGTTCGCGCACGCTCGCTCGTTTGGGTGGGGCCGCGCTGCCGTACGTCTTACCCGCGCTCGATTCGCTGGGCCCCGACGAGCGCAAGCGTGTGGCACTCGCGCTAGCCCCGATCGCCACGCGCATGGGCGTCGGTTCGCCGAGCGAACTCGCGGACGGCGACCTGGCGCTCGAGTTCTGGACGCGCTTCTGGCGCGACCGCGCGCTGGATTTTCGTACGCAAGTCACACATCGCCTCACCGCACGACTGGCCGAGCGCTCGATTTCGACACGCCGAGAGGATCTGATCGAGCTCGATACATTTCCGCTCCCCGAGCTGATCGACGCGCTCGGCAAAGTCGAAACGAACGACGACCTGGAGCGAGTACGGCGGCTGTCCTCCGTGCTGTCGCACGTGACGGAGCTCCCCTACGCGCTCGCCGCGGACGCCGACCTGAACGCCGCACGCGCCAACGTCGAGCGTTGGCAAGATTTCTGGGACGCGCATGGCGCCGACTACGTCGCGTTCGACGGACCGAAGCGCATCACCACGCTCGTCACCGAAACGCGTTACGGCAAATGGCTGCAGAGCGCGCGACGTCATGGCCTCGGTCGCAGCGTGCGTGGCGAGTCAGCCCTTTCGTTGGTGAAGCGCGGGCTCTCCGTGACGTCGCTCTTGATGTTACTCGGCATGCTGGGCGGTTTCGGATTCGGGGTACTGTGGGCACGCGCGGAACGCCGAGCCGCACTTGTTCCGCGCTATGCCTCTGCGCTCGCCGGAACGACGCTGGCGGCGTTACCCGTCGCGACCGTCGTGTTATTTACCTCGAGCGCGAGTTCGTTGCCGCTGGCCGCCGCCATCGTGGTGGTCACGACGGCAGCGTGGGTGTCGCGACACTTGGCTCGTGCCACGTTGCTCGGAGCTGATCGGCATTGGGCGCACGCCCTGCACGCGGCCGCGCCGCTTGGCGCCGTGCACCCGCCGTTCGTGCTGACGAGCGTGGTCCTATTGGAAATTGGGATGCGGCTGCCCGGGCTCGGCCGCGCCGCCGTCGACGCCATCGGCAACGATGACGTAAACGTCTGGATGGCGTGCTCGCTCGCACTCGCTCTCGTCACGCTCGTGCTCAGAAACCTGGCCGATCTGATCCTAGCGCGCAGCGCAGCGACGGAGTCGGAGCCATGAATCCGCGGCTCTCTGGCAAAGGACGCTTCTGGCTCGCGCTGACGGCCGGCCTCCTCCTGCTGATCGTGGCCGGGCTGGTCGCGCCGCTTTCCGCAGAGCTCGCAATCTACGCGCGCGGGCTCGAGTTTACGATTCTCGGCGCGACATTGATCACCGCCGTCGCATTCTTAGTGGCGTTGCCCTTGGGCGTGCTGGCGGGTAGTGGCCCCCGTGTCGTCGACACCGTGCTCCGGCAGCTGTGCGATCTGGTCGGCTCGTTGCCGAGCCTGTTCGTCGCAGCCGTGCTCTGGGCGTGGGCTGGGCGCGCCTTCACTTATGTGTGCGCGCTCGGCGCGCTGCGCGGCCTCGAACTCGGCTGGCTGTTGCGCTCGGAGCTCGTGCGCCTCGAATCTGCCGTCCCCGACGACGAGCGCCGCAGTTTGCGACGCATTCCGCTTGCGGCATTCCTGCGGCGGTATCTGCCCTCCTCGCTCGGCCCCGTGTTCGCGAGCGCGTCGTTCAGCGTCGCTTGGTTCGTCGGTTTGGATGCCGCGCTCGCCTTGACCGGGCTGCGACCCGTCGACGCGCGTCCATCTTGGGGCGTTCTGCTGGGCGAAACAGCCAACTCCTCGGTAACGCTGCTCGCGGCCAGCTCGGTGGCACTGCTCACAGTCGCACTGCACGCGCTATTTCGGCCGCCGCAAGTGAATCCTTGATCGGTCGCAAAGGCACGAATGTTGCGTCCAAGTCGCAGCACTAGTGCTAAAAAGCTGCCGACCGCCATGGCCCTCTTAACCGTCACCGAACGGAATTTCGAACAAGAGATCCTCAATAGTGAGCTGCCGGTTTTGGTCGAGTTCAGCGCGGAGTGGTGCGGTCCGTGCAAGACCATCGCGCCGGAGCTCAACGCGCTCGCCGACGAGCTGAAAGACAAGGCCAAAGTCGTTACGATCGACATCGACCGCTCGGCCGCGATCGCGCGCCAAATGGGCGTGCAGTCCGTGCCCACCTTCGTGGTCTTTCATCAGGGTCGCCCGGTAAACGGCAAAGTGGGCGCGCTTCGTCGGCGCGAGTTGCGCGAAATGCTGGACCCGTTTTTGCCCCGCGCCGAAGGCGCGCTCAAACCGGACGAGGTCGCGGCTCTGCTGCAACAGCAGCGCATTAGTTTGGTCGACACGCGCGACACGCCGGTCTTTCAACGCGCGCACTTGCCTGGCGCGATCAACATCCCGATCGGCGAGATTGAATCGCGACTGGCAGAGTTGCACATGCTGCCCGCAGCGCCGGTGGTCTATTGCCGCGCGGGTGATCAGACCAAGGATCTTGCGCAAAAACTCGCCGAGCAAGGCGTGCCCGTGTCATTCGTCGAAGGTGGCGTACTCGGCTGGGAGGCCGCCGGCTTCCCGCTGGAACGTCCTGACTAGAACGCATCCTTTGGGATGCATCACGGCAAACTAGCCCTCAGTGAGCTCGCGGCTCGCGGCCAGGACTTCGGCGATCACTTCGCTGACCGAGACGCCGGCCGCGGCTGCCGCCTGTGCGCACGCATCGAACTCTGGCTTCACGCGCGGCGCGCCGTACGGTCCTTCGCTCACCTTGATGGGCAGGACGCCAAAGCGCGTTTCTACCTCGACAATCCGACGAGGGCGCTCGGTGCGCGTGACGGGCACGTGGCGCACACCGAGCGAACTCGTCTCGCGCAGAACCAGCTCCGCTAGACGTTGCTCGCTAGCGCGCTCCACTAGCACCGACAGCGTGAGCGCTGGGCGCCCCTTTTTCATGACGATCGGCGTCACCCACGCATCGAGCGCGCCGCTCTGGAGCAGAATGGTGATCGCGTGCGCGCTGAGCTCACCCGTCATGTCGTCGACGTTCGCCTCGAGCACGACGTGCGTGCCTGTGCCGCTCTCGGCCCGCGCCGCCGGCGCCGCGCCGAGCACGACGCGCAGCGCGTTCAAGCGATCGGGCATCGTGCTCGAGCCAAAGCCCCAGCCAGCTCGCTCGGGCGAGATTTCTGGCCAATCTGCGAATGAATGCGCGACGCTCGCCACGATACAAGCGCCCGTCGGCGTGACGAGTTCGCCGTCGATCCCGGCGTCATAGGTCGGCACGCCCCGCAAACACAAGACGGTCGCCGGCGCCGGCAATGGCAGCATGCCGTGGCGACAGTCCACCGCGCCACGCCCCATCGGCAACGGCGACGCGACCACCTCGGCAGCGAGGTAGTCGATGCAGGCTGCCGCGCCCACGATGTCGGCGATTGAATCGACCGCACCGACCTCGTGGAAATGCACCTCGGAGAGCGGCTGCCGGTGAACCGTCGCTTCGGCTTCCGCCAGACGAAGGAACATATTCTGCGCGAGCTCGCGCGCGCCGTCGGACAATTTCGACTTTTGCAGCAAGAGGTCGATCTCGGCGTAACTGCGCTCAGGCTGCGCGCCGAGCACGGCCACATCGAACTTGCAGCCCGCGATCGCGCCGCCCCTGGCGGAGTATAGAGACACTTCGCAACCGGCCACGTCCACGCTCGCAATCGCGTCGCGCACAACTTGAAACGGAACACCCAGGTCAACGAGCGCTGCGACCGTCATGTCGCCCGCGACACCGCTGAAGGCGTCGAAAAAGAGCAGCTTGCCTCGACCGGCCCCGCGTGCGAGCGGCTGCCGGTGCGCTTCTGCGTCGCCCGCTAGGCGCTCGACCGGATAGCCACCGCGCGCCTGGTGGTGATCGTGGTCGTCGTCGTCGTCGTCGTGGTGGTGATGACCGTGACCGTGACCATGGTCGTGGTCATGACCGTGATGATGGTCGTCGTGATCATGGTCGTGACCATGACCATGCGCAAAAACGCGCGGCTCGTTCATGATTCCAGGGTCTTTCGCTGCGCGGACAACATGCGACCCACCGCCATCGCCGCCCCGAAGCCGTTGTCGATATTGACTACGGTGATGCCGGAGGCGCAGCTCGTCAGCATACCGAGCAACGCCGTGAAGCCCCCGAGCGCTGTGCCGTAGCCGACCGAAGTGGGCACGGCAACGATCGGCGCACCGATCAAACCACCCACGACGCTCGGCAGCGCGCCCTCCATACCTGCCACCACGATCGCGGCGGGTGCGCGCGCGATCTCGTCCAGGCTGCCGACGAGGCGGTGAATGCCCGCGACACCCACATCGAAGAAACGCTGCGCCGGCAGACCGAACATGCGCAGCGTCTCTAGCGCCTCTTCGGCGACCGGGATGTCGCTCGTGCCGGCCGTGATTACGGCCACGGGCTCGTTCACGCGCTCAGCGACTGCGCGTTGTACCAGGCTGCCGGTGCGTGCGATGGCCGCGTACTCGAAGGCGGGCACCGCGTTCTTCACGAACTGCGCCGAGGTCGGGCGCAAGCGCGTCACGAGCACGTTGTCCCCCGCGGCGACCAAGCGCTCGACGATGCCGAGCAAGTGCTCGTCGCTCTTGCCCTCGGCCAGCACGACCTCCGCGATCCCGTGGCGCAGCGCCCGGTGATGGTCGACCCGCGCGTAGCCCAGATCCGAGAAGGGCAACGTTCTCAGGCGCTCGAGCGCTTGCTCGAGATCGAGCGAGCCGCCCTTCACGGCTTCGAGCAACTCACGCAATCGATGGGCGTCCATGGCTTGGTTTCGGATTGCTCCGAAGTGAGTCGTAGTCCAGAGCGGCTGACCCGTCGACCCTGGGCAATCCTCCTGATTTAAAAAGCGCCGCGAGCCTCGCAAAAGCCGAGCGCTTCTCTTTCCGGCCGTGATCGAAGGGATGGCCTGCCCCCAAAAAGCATGCTGATCTCGCCGCGTGCCCGCCCCGACCGCTCCGCTCTTCGGTTTCGCCCTCGGCGCGCTGCTCGCGTGGGTGGCGGCGGCGGATCTCGCGCGGAGCACGACGGGTTACGGCACGCAATCGTTCTTGCTGGTCGTGGGCTTCGCTCTGCTCGTGTTTGCGCCCGTCTCGGCGTATTTCGTCGCGTTCGAGCCAGATTGGTCGCTCGCCTATCTGATCGACAGTGAGCGACTACCGAGCGTCGTACCGATGGCGGTGGTGCTTGCCGCCGCCGCGTCCGTGCCCGCTGGTTTCATTGCGGCCGCAGCAGACGCGCGTACCCATCGACAGGGCCGCGTGCTGTGGATCGCGCTGCCACCCTTGCTCGCCGCGGTCGGCTTCGTCGTCGCGATGCTCTCGCGGCTGGCCGTGCAGGCCAACTACGCCCAATTCCACGGCGACTTCGGCACCCGCAGTGTCGCTGGCAGCCCACTCGGCTACGCTTTGCTCTGGATGCTGAGCGTGCTGTGCTTGGCCGCCATCTTCACCACACGCGCGCTGCAACGTCTGTGTAAGGACTCATGACCGAGCAAAACGAAACAGTCGAGCTCCTCAAGCTGGCCGCCGAGATTGTCGAACGAGCGCGCCGCGCCGGCGCGGATGTCGCGGAAGCGAGCGCACGGGGCGGTTCCGAGCTCAGCACGCGCGTTCGCCTCGGCAAACCGGAGCTCGTGGAAGAAGCCGGACACCATAGCGTCTCGTTACGCGTCATCCGCGGCCAAAGAGTCGCCCTCACCTCCACCAGCGATCTGACCCCCGACGGCATCACTCGCTGCGTCGACGACGCGTTGATGCTCGCCGAACTCAGCGAGCCCGATCCATTCGCCGGCCCGGCGGACGCGAGCGAGCTCTGCCACGCCCCGCATCCGGACCTCGATCTATTCGACTCGACGCTTTCGGCCATCGACGCGGACCAGGCCATCGAGCGTGCCACGATCGCGGAGCGCGCCGCGCTCGAATTCGATCCGCGCATCAAACTGAGTGAAGGCGCAACCTTCTCGCGTACGAACTCGAGCAGCGCGCTCGTGCTCTCGAGCGGCTTCCAAGCGGCACTGCGCGGCTCCTACGCGGCGCTCACGGTCGCCCCCGTCGTCGAAGACGAGGGCGGCAAGAAGCGACGTGGCCACTATTGGACGGCGCACCGTCACGGGTCCGAGCTCGAAGACCCCGTATTCGTCGGACAGGAAGCGGCGCGACGCACCCTGGGCAAGCTCGGCGCGCGCAAGGTACCGACCACGCAAGCGCCCGTGGTTTTCGACCCGGACACCTCGCGTTCGGTGATCGGCGGCTTCGCGGGCTGCATCACCGGCGGCGCGATCTGGCGCAAATCGAGCTACCTGATGGAGCGCGAGGGCACCCTGGTAGCGAGCCCGCTCGTCACCCTCGTCGACGATCCGCTATTGCCTCGTGCGCCCGGCTCGCGACCATTCGACGGAGAGGGCCTGCGCTCGCAACGCAACCTGGTCGTCGCAGCGGGCGTGCTGAAAATGTTCCTGCTCGACTGGTACAGCGCGCGAAAGCTCGGCCGCCGCTCGACCGCGTCCGCGGCGCGATCCGGCGGCAGCATTGGTCCGAGCACGAGCAACTTCGTGATGCAGGCGGGCACCGCGTCGCGCGACGAGATCATCGCGCAGACCGAGCGCGGCCTGTACGTGACCGAGATGATGGGCTTCGGCTTCAATCCGATGACGTCGGACTTTTCTCGCGGCGCCGCTGGGTTTTGGATCGAAAATGGCAAGCTCACGTTTCCCGTGAGCGAGGTCACGATCTCGTCCACGCTGGACGCGATGCTGAAGAGCGTCGACCTCGTTGGCTCCGATCTGCGTTTGATCACCTCGGTAGCCGCGCCCACCTTTCGCGTGGGCAACATGACGATCTCCGGCGCCTGACCACAGCATCTTTACGGGCCGGAATTCGGCGCGCCCGGCGTCGGTGTGCCCGTCGTGAATGAACTCGCGGCGCCGTCTGGAGACCACGGATACGCGCGAGCGGCACTGTCCCCCGCCCGTGGCGCGAGCGGCGGAAAGCTCGAAATGACGACGCCCGCGCTGGTCGCCAGAAAGACCGCTTCACCGCTGTTACTCAGCCCGCCGCTGCCGAGCTCGGGAAGTCGAACCAGCTGCGTGCCCGCAAGAGGAGCGACGTCGCTTCCGCCCGGAGTAAAGTCGTCGCGGACGAGCAAGGCGTACTCCCCAGGTACGAGCTCCGCGGCCGGCAACGGTACGGCGATCTTCGAATCCTCGAACACGAATCCAGCGAGTGACAGCGCGCTCGAACCGTCGTTGACGACCTCGACCCATTCCGAGGCGGGCTCTGGTCCGAGCGGATTGGCCAGCACTTCGCTCAGCACGAGATGATCGCGCGCCGGCAACGTGTTAGCGACGATCGAAAACGATTCTACGTTACCAAGTGCATCGTAAGCTTCACCCGCGACGGGCTCGGACGCGCTCGGGCTCAAGCCGCGAATCAGAAGCGGAGCTTCCGAGCTCGTCAGCTGGACCTCTCCGCCGGCGCGCGTCGTCACTCGCCAGAGCAGCGGCGCCTTGGGCGTGCGCACCAACAGCCGATCGTCGTCCGCAGTGGCGCAACCAAAACCGAGGGCGAGCTCGCTATTGGCGCAAGAAACGGCGGCAGCCGCTGCGGCGTCCGGTGCGCTGATTGGCATCGGATCGAGAGCCAGCCCTCCGTAACTGACAGGCGGCACGACGACGGCACTCGGGTCGAGCTCAGGGCCGGCATCGAACGAAATACAGCGCTCTGCCAGCGTGCCGCTTGCGTCCACACCGGGGCTCACCGCGACCGCAATGTTGCCCGGCTCGAGCTCCAACGTGTCGGGGGCTGGGGAGCTCGGCTCGGCGGAGCAGTAGACGAAATGCCCCGCGCCATCGGGGGGCGGCCAGACTCGTTCGAGCCGTGCGCCGGTGCTTTGCTTGACGACCTGAAACGCGCTGATCAGCCCCTGCGCGGAGGCGAGCGAGTATTCCTCGCCGAGTTCGAGCGGGCGCGACGGCGCGAGCACGACGTCGTCCGTGCTGCGAAATCCGACCGCCGCCACTTGGCGCTCGACCAGCGTCGCGGGCACTTCCCCCGATTTGATGCGCCCGAGCGCGTAGCTGCTGAGTTCGCCTTGGAACAAACCAAGCGTGCGTAGATCGACCGGCCCGCGCACGTGAATATGCACCACGCTCGGGACGGCGTCCGGCGCCGACTCGGGTTCGAATGTAACGACGACGCTGCTCGTCGCCGGTCGATCTGGCTGAGACAGGCCGTCGCCACAAGCGGCGATGCCGAACGCTCCGAGCAGCAAAAGACCCCGCACGCTCGCAGCATCGGCCACAAGCTCAGCGTAGTTTCCTCGAAAGCTCCGGGAATGATAGAAATCTCGGCGTGTCACCCGAGCAGATCAAAGAGCTTCGCAAAGAGCTTACCTGTACCGCCAAGGAGCTGGCGGTCGCCTTGAATGTCGATCACAAGGAGGTCCTGGCTTGGGAGTCCGGCGAGCTCTTTCCCACCAAGCGCTTCGTGCTGCAGATGGAGAGCTTGCGAAAAAAGGGAGCGAGCGCAATCCCTCGCGCGCCCCGCGGCAAGGCTAGCGCCGTGACGGGTGTCGCTCGGCTCGCCGATCCAAAGCTCTGGGAGATCGTGCAGAAGCTCGTCGCCCACCCAGCCCTGTTCGATCAAGTGCTGGCCCTATCCAAGACATTTGGAGACAGTCCGGAAGGCGCGGACGCGAAGGCGGCGAAAAAAGACTAACCGCGACGCGCGGATCAGACGTACCGACGGTCACTCGTCGTCATCGTCGTCATCGTCATCGTCGTCGTCGTCGTCGTCGTCATCGTCGTCGTCATCGTCGTCGTCTTCATCGTCGTCTTCATCGTCGTCTTCATCGGCTTTCGAAGTGGCGGATTCTGCCGCCTTCTCAGGCTCGTCGGCCTCGTCGTTGCCTTCATCCTCGTTCTCATCCGCCTCGCGGTCAGCCGGAATCTCGGACGCGGCCGGGGGCTCACTCGTCGCGCTGCCGTCGGCGATTGCCTCGGCCGCCAGCGCTTCTTCGAAACTGATCGGCCCTTCTGGCGCCTCTTCGCCCAACTCTTCCTCGAAGGTCTTACGCGACTCTTCGTTGAGCTCGGTGAACTCCCGCAGCGTCGGTAAGTCGCGCAGCGACTTCAAACTGAAGACCTGCAAGAACGTTTGCGTGGTCCCGTACAACATGGGACGCCCTGGCTCGTCTTTTTTGCCGATGATGCGAATCAAATCGCGCTCGAGCAGACCCTTCAGCACGGGGCCGGCGTCGACACCACGGATGTCGTCGACCTCGGGGCGCGTTACGGGTTGGCGGTAAGCCACGATCGCCAGCGTCTCCAGCTGGGCGCGCGACAAGCGTACCGGACGCAAGGACAAATAGCCGCGCACGAGTTCGGAGTATGCAGAGGCGCTGCGAAAAGCAAAACCACCGCCCACCTCATCGAGCCGCACGCCACGCGACTCGTAGTCGCGTTTGAGCTCCTCGACCAACTCCTCCGCACGCTTCTTGTCGATCTTCGCTGCGCGCGCCAGATCCTTGATCTCGAGCGGATGATCTGAAACGAAGATCAAAGCTTCCAAGAGCCCCTTCAAATAGCTGCCCGTGTCGTCGGCGTTGGCTTGCTCCGAGCCGCCCTGCGAGACCAGATCGATGCCTGCTGAATCTTGAGAACCCGCGGCGGTTGCCGATGCTTCGTCGCTCGGCTCCAGAATGGCCGGAACGGCTTCCGGCTCGGGCACGGGCGCCTCGAGTTGCGGCTCGCTCTCGGCCGCCCGATCGGCGCTCACTGCCGACTCCGGAGCTTCGCTCGCCTGGACGGCCCTGGCCGCTTTCGATTGAACGTGTTTCCTAGCTGCCATCACTCCGGCTCCATCTCGGACTTGTCGCCCCACTCGGTTGTCTCGTCTTCGCTCACGTCGCCCGCGGGCTCCGCGCCTGACTCGCTCGACGCCACGTCGACGCTCTCCGCGTCCTCGCTCACCGCAAGCTCGACGAAGATCGGCGCCAGCGCGCCGTCTTGGTCGAGGCGTGTGAGACGCAGGCGCGTCATCTCGAGCAGCGCCAGGAACGTCACGATCAGCTCACCGCGCGAGCGCGAACCCTCGAAAAGATCCTCGAACAAGACCTTACCGCGCGCGCGCAAGAGGTCACTGAGTTCGTTGATGCGATCGGTAATGGAGAACCGCTCGAGATCGATCTGGTGATCGATCGTGGTTTTCGCGCGGGCCAGAACGCCCTGAAACGCGTCCAGCAACTTGAACAGGCTGAGCCCGGCCAATGGCGCCGGTCCTTCGACGTCGGGAGCGGGCAGGCCCCTCAAGAAGACGTCTCGACCGAGCACGGAGCCATCGGCCATCTGCGCCGCGGCGAGTTTGTACTTCTGGTACTCCAGCAGTCGACGCACCAGCTCGGCCCGCGGGTCGAGCTCCGGCTCGAGCTCGTCCTCTTGATCGGACGGCAGCTCGGGCAACAGCATCTTCGACTTGATGTGGGTGAGCGTCGCCGCCATCACCAGGTACTCGCTGGCCACGTCGATGTTCAGCTCCTCCATCAGCGTGATGTATTCGACGTATTTCGCCGTAACGAAGGCGATCGGAATATCCATCACGTTGAGCTCGTGCTCTTCAATCAAGTGCAAGAGCAGGTCGAGCGGCCCCTCGAAGGCGGGCAGCTCCACGCGCCAACCCGACGCGCGCTCCTCGGCCAGCGGCGCGGCCGCCCCTGCACGCTCCGCGTCGGGCGCTTGCGGCTGCTCGGGCGCTTGCGGCTGCTCGGGCGCTTGCGGCGCCACGGGCGCCGCGGGCGCGTCGGGGGAGTGCTCGTCGCTCATGCGGGGGCGCAGCCTAGTCTCGCGCCGGGCAATCTTCGCTATAAAAGTAGAGCGCGCAAAAATACCTTCGCATGACCGGCCAAGCCGCCTGATTGCCCCAAGATCACGAATGATCCCGCGTCTTCCCGAACCCGCGTGCTAGCCTCGACTGCCATGGGCGACCTTGGGCGTCGCTGCTCCACCTGCGGCCTCACCTATGCGGCCGACGTGATCTTTTGTCCTGCCGACGGCACGCCACTGTCTCTGCGCGCGCTGGACTCCGGGCCTGACCCGTACCTCGGGCGTCAGCTAAGCACGGCGTTTCGCCTGGACGCGCTGCTCGGATCGGGCGCAATGGGTCGAGTGTATCGCGCGCAGCAGCTCGGCGTGGAGCGCAATGTCGCCGTCAAGCTGATGCATCGCGATCTCGCGGGAAACAGCGCGCTCGTCAGTCGCTTTCGAAGGGAGGCGCGCGTGCTAGGCAGCTTGCGGCACCCGAACCTGGTCGAGGTCCTCACGCTCTCGGAGTTCGACGACAACGGCGCGCGGATTCCCTATATGGCGCTCGAATACCTCGACGGCATGAGCTTGCGCTCGGCGCTGGCCGCGCAAGGCGCGCTGCCGCTCGCGCGCGCGTTACACATCGTATTGCAGCTCGCCGATGCCGTCGGCGAAGCGCACCGCCTCGGGATCGTGCATCGCGATCTCAAGCCGGAAAATCTGATGCTCGTGCAGCGCGGCGACGATGGCGACTTCGTCAAGGTGCTCGATTTCGGCGTCGCGCGCGTGGACGACGCAAAGCCCTCGATCGCCACGCAGGCCGGCGCTATTTTTGGCAGCGCTCGCTACGTGTCCCCCGAGGGCGCGTCCGGCGAGCAGCCAGGACCGGCCGGAGACGTCTACGCCATCGCGACCATCCTGTACGAGTGCCTCGCCGGCCACACGCCGTTCGACGACCCGAGCGCGCTCCAGGTGTTGGTCAAGCAGCAGAGCGCGACGCCCGCGCCGCTCCTGAGCGAGCCGCGGGCGAACACGGTACCCGCCGTCGTTGCGCGGCTGATCGATCAGAACCTGTGCAAGTCTCCGGGTGCGCGCGCTGCGGACGCACGCGCATTTGGGCGCGCGCTGCTCGCCGCCGCGCAACAAGCAGGCCTCGACGCGGGCGAGCTCTTGCCCCACCCCACGCTGCTAGGAACCCGCGCTGGCGTCGGGCGAGAGCGCGCGCGGGTTCAGACGCGCGCACTGGCCGGGCAAGACGGCAGCACCGCGCGCGGCCATCGCGCCCCGGACCTCGCACACGCCGAAAAGCTTGCCACGCCGCTGTCCGCAACCCGGCCCTCTGGGCCGCCCGCATGGTCCGAACGCGATGCGGCGCCCCTTTCGCGCAGGCCCGTAAGCGCCCAGCGCGCGGTAGTCGTACTGCTTTGTTTCGTGCTCGGCGCAGGTGCCGCGCTCGGCATTGCGACGCGGCTCGGTGCGTTCGGCGGGCGCGCGGTGAGCCAGCAAGGGACGACTCCGTGAAGCTTCCGCTCACGCTCGCCACGCTGCTCGGCCTTGGTCTCGCCACGACGTCCGCGCGCGCACAGGACCCTTGGGCGATGCCGGAGGGACGCACGGCGCACGGCTTCGCTTCCCTCAATCGACCGACGGGTATCGCGGAGGCCGGCGCTGGTTGGCTCACCTTGCCCGGCGCGTCCGTGTGCGCCGAGAGCGGCAACGGCTCGAGTTGCCGGCACGGCGACACGAGCTTCGTGCTCGACGCCTGGCAGATCTTCCGCTCGAACTTGCGCTTCGCATTCGGCGCCGGGCTCTTACTCGGCTTGATTCCCACGACCGACGCGCCGGAGAGCGAGCCGCCGGGGATCACGCGCGACCACACCCGCAAGTACCTCACGCTCGAAGGGACCATTCGCTACTACCCTTATGTGGGCGAGAATTTCGAGTTTTGGACCGGCCTAATGGGCGGTTTGGTGGTGGTCGACGATCACTTCGAGGTCAAGGGTCCGACCGACGACCTCGCGCTCGTCGGCCAGCGCGGCGCGACCATTCGCACCGAAGGCGGGACGATCGGTCTCGCCGTCGGCACCGTGCACTCGCTCGCGCCCAACTGGTCACTCGGGCTCAACCTGCGTTACGGCAATTGGTTCCTGCCAACCACCGCGGCGCACGATCCGCTCACGGACCGCGCCTCGCTGCGCGGCCGGAACACGATGTTCGCTCTCGGTTTATCAGTCGCCTATCGCGTCAACTTGTGAGACCTACGGCGCGTGCGCGCCGGCGAGCGCGAGCAACGCCACGATGCGATCGAACAGAAGCGCGAAGGCACCGAGCACCGCCACCGAGCGCAGCGGCGACAGCAGTGACGCGACGTACGCGGGCGCCGCGGCGCGCGCGATCAGCGCGCTCGACAATTCCACCACGATCGACACGGCGGTGACCGGCGCCAGCACGGCCACCGACAGCGCGATCGCAGCCTCGATCACGTTCAGCACCCCCAAGACGGCATGCTCCGAGACAGGACGCATGAGAGCGGCCGCAACGCGCTCGGCGCCGCCGCCCTCCAAGAACAGGATGGCGACCAACATCGTGGTCAAAGCTCCAAGCGGCGTCGTGCCTTCGTCTAGATTCGGCAAAGACGCGACGCCACGATTGCCACGCAGATCATCGGCGAGCCCGCCGGCCATCGTCGCGGCCCACAACACGGCGGACGCGGCGATCGCCACGGGCAGGCCATTGGCCGCCTGCACCAGAAGCTCGACCCAGAGCGGCGCCGCACCGACCTGCAATGAGACGAGCGCGGGCGCGATCGAAATCGCGAGCGCGAGCGCGAGCCCGACCCGCGCCGCCGCGGGCAAGGCCGCGAGCCCAAACGCCGGCACGAGCGTGATCGCCGGGCTCACGCGAGCCCAAGCGGCCAGATATCCGCGCACGTGATCCGGCCGATCCGTCAGGAGAGACATTAGAAACTCCAGGGGATTTGTTGAATTGGCCGGCAACGCTGCGCTCACTTCGCTAAGGATCTCGATGGCCCGTGATTGACGTCGCGGCGCTGGCCGCGTTAACGGTGTCGCCGCACCGGGGACCCCCGATGAGCCTCGACGTTTCCACAGTCGGTTTCAAGACCGAACCGCACGTCTTCAAATACACCTTTGAGACCGTGGTCCTGTACGCGCTCGGTATCGGCGCGAAAAAGGCCGAGCTCGACTACTTGTACGAGGGCCGCGGGCCGAAAGTGTACCCGACCTTCGCGGTGATCCCGGCGTACGGACCGGTCAGCGAGTTGTTCAGCAAGACCCGCTGCGACATGAACATGCTGGTCCACGGCGCACAGGCACTACGCATTCACCGCCCGCTGCCGCCCGCCGCGACGCTCGAGAGTGTCGGCGTCATCAGCGGCATCTACGACATGAAGAAGCTGGCCCAAGTCGTGCTCACGACCCACACCACGCTGAACGGCGAGCCCTGTTTCGACACCGAGTGGCAGCTCCTGATCCGCGACGCGGGGGGCTTCGGTGGCGACCGCCCTCCGAAAAAAGACGTGCCGAAAATTCCCGAAGGATCCGCGACGTTTTCGCATTGGGAAGCCACATCGCCCGAGCAAGCGCTGCTCTATCGCCTCTCGGGTGACTTGAATCCGCTGCACGCGGATCCGGCCTTCGCCGCCCGAGTGGGCTTCGAGCAAGGCCCTATTTTGCATGGCCTCTGCACTTACGGGTTTCTTGGGCGCGCGGTGATTCAGAACGCCTGCCAGGGCGACGCGAGCCGGCTCAAGAGCCTGGTCGCGCAATTTCGCAAGCCTGTTTGGCCCGGAGACGAGATCGTGAGCCAGGGTTTCGACCTCGGCGACGGCCGCTTCGCGCTACAAGCATTTGCCGGGGGCCGCCCAGACCCCGTCATTACGGGTGCCTGGGCGGAGATCACGCGCTAGTAGGGCGCTTAGCCAGCGAGAGCTTTGGAGACACCATGAGCGACGACGAAGCATCGAAGAAGGTTCTATCCGTTCCCCCACCACCGACCGACGAAATCGACAGCGAGTGGGGTGGCAAGTCTGGCCCAGGCAACGCCAAGGTCGAGGAGAAGAAGGCCGAGCCCGCGGCCACGCCCAGCGCAGAAGCCAAAGCACAGTCCGTCCCCCCAAAGTCCGAGGCCAAGAGCGAGCCGAAAAAGGCCGAGCCCAAGGCTGAAGCCAAATCCACCGGTTCCAAGCCCGTCGCCAAGCCCAAGGACGAAGATGAGGAGGACGACGACGACGAGGACGACGACGAGGATGACGAAAGCGACGAAGATGACGAGGACGACGACGACGAGGATGACGACGAGGACGAGGACGAGGAGCCGCAGGCGCGTAAGCGCTCCAGCACGTCACCCGTAAGTCGTTCCTCAGGCGCGTCCAGCGACGAAGACTGGATTCCAGATTGGGCGCCCTGGGGCGTGCTCGGCGCGCTGCTCTTGATCGGCGTACTCGGCGGCCTGGGCGCGTTCAGCAAGATGGGCGCCAAGCGCGACTCTGCCGCCAGCAATACGACGACCGCCGCGACCACCCCGACGACCGCCAAGCCCGGGCAAACTCAGCCGCTCGGCGCAATGGCGGCGCAAGGCGACAGCATCGAGGCGAGCCACTTCCTCGTGCAGTACAAAGGATCGATGCGCGCGGGACCGAACATCACGCGCAGCAAGGAAGAGGCCCAAAAGCGCGCTGAAGAAGGCCTGGCCAAGGTCAAGAAGGGCGAAGACTTCGCGAAGGTCGTCGGCGAATACTCGGACGAGCCGAATGCCGCGCAGCGCGGCGGCGCGCTCGGTTCGTTCACGCGCGAGCGCATGATCAAGCAATTCTCCGATGCCGCGTTCTCGCTCAAAGTCGGGCAAGTATCCGGCGTCGTGGAGACACCGTTCGGTTTCCACGTGATCAAGCGCACGAAGTGAGCGCGCGCCTGCCCTCGAAGCTACTCCGTTGCTGCCGGCGAGCGGCGCTGCTTGTGCCGCTCGCCTGCGCAGCATGCGTCGTCACCACCATCGAAGGGCCGGGCGATCCGCCGCGGATTGCGCCGCCCATCCCGCAGCTCTCCTCCACTGACGACGACGACGCGCCGCCCCCCGCGCGCCACGCCAAGCAAGCCACGGCCCCAGCGAGCGACGAGCCGCACGAGATCTCGGCTCGTCACTTGCTCGTGTCCTATCGTGGCGCGCTGCGTGCGCCGCCGGGAGTCGGCCGCAGCAAGGAAGAAGCGCGCGCCCGCGCCGAGCAAGCCCTCAAGCGCGCGCGCGCCGGCGAGAAATTCGAGACACTGGTCGCGGAATACTCGGACGAGCCAGGCGCAGCCGAACGCGGCGGCAATCTAGGCAAGTTCGAACGCAACGCGATGGTCGAGCAGTTCGCGGACGCCGCGTTCCGGCTGAAGCCCGGCGAACTATCGGACGTCGTCGAAACGCCGTTCGGGTTCCACGTCATTTTGCGTACGGAGTAAGCGCGGCCGTTTGAGCAAGCGTCGCTGGGGCGCCGGGGTATTGTTTCTCGCGAAGTTCTGACTGGAAAGACTGCGCGGCTCCTCCTACCTACAGGAAAGCACGCTCCGGGTTCGCCGGCTCTTGTTTGGTTCCGGTCTCCGTTCCAGTCCGTGATCCGCTGATCCGAACCTGCCGTGCCACCTAGCGGGGCTTTGCCCCAGCGCCCCAGGAGGGTGCTGGTTGAAGTTGAAACGTGAGGGAATGCCAAGCCGCTCGGCAGCAAGAGACGCGCGCGTTTGGAGCGCAGTCATCCCCAATGCACACAAAACCAACCTACGAACGCAGCAAGTGCTTCGCGATCACCATGCGCTGCACTTGGCTCGTGCCCTCGCCGATTTCGCACAGCTTGACGTCGCGCAGGTAGCGTTCGATCTCGAACTCGCGCGTGTAACCGTAGCCGCCGTGAATTTGCAGCATGTTGTTGCAGACGCGCGTGGCCACCTCGCTGGCGAAGAGCTTGGCCATCGACGCTTCAGCCGTGTAGCGCTGACCGCGATCGGCCAACGACGCAGCGCGGTGAATCAGGAGCTCGGCTGCGTCGAGCTCCGTCTTGGCGTCGGCCAGCATCCACTGAATGGCCTGAAACTCGCTGAGGTTCTTGCCGAATGCTCGGCGATCCTTGGCGTAACGTACGCCGAGTTCGAGCGCGCCGCGGCCCAAACCGAGCGCCATCGCCGCGATCGATACGCGACCGCCGTCGAGAATCCGCATGGTGTCGGCGAAGCCTTGGTCGACTGCGCCCAACCGCTGCGCGTCGGAAACGCGCACGTTGTCCAGCGTGATTTCAACCGTGTCGCTCGAGCGACAACCGTATTTCTCGAGCTTCTTGCTCGCCGAATAGCCCGGCGCCCCGGTCTCGACGATGAACGCCGTGATGCCGTGCTGGGGCGTCACGGTCTTGTTGCTGCGCGCGAGCACGACGCAAAAGCCCGCGACTGAGCCCTGCGTGATGAACATTTTCGTGCCGTTGAGCAGCCAGTCGTCGCCGTCTCGCACGGCGGTCGTCTGCATGGCTGCGCTGTCGGAGCCGGAACCTGGCTCGGTCAGCGCCCAGGCCGCGAGCCACTCCCCGCTGCAAGCTCGCGGCAAGTACTTCTGCTTTTGCTCCTCGCTGCCGAACGCGCGAATGTGGCCCGTGCCGAGCCCGTTGTGGCTCGCGATCGTGAGCGCGAGCGAGCCGTCGACGCGCGCGCACTCCTCTACGCAAATAGCGTAGCTCAGCATATCCATACCCGCGCCGCCGTACTGCTCGGGTATGCGGATGCCGAGCAGGCCGAGCGCGGCTAGGCGCGGCACCAGCTCCGTCGGGAAACGCTGCTCTTCGTCCCACACTTTCGCGAACGGCCGCACTTCACGCTCGCAGAAATCACGCACGCTGTCGCGCAAGATTCGCTGCGCCTCGGGCAGCTCGAAATTCACGAACCACCGCCGGCGAGCGCTGCCTTCACCCGCTCGAGCTTCTTCGACTCAGGCTCGCGTTGCGTCTTGGCGCCGGCCTTGCGCAGCGCGAATACTTCGTCACCCACGCCGATCACGACGCCGCCTTTGCGCCCGACGACCCAGCCAACCTCCGGTGACGATTCATCGTCGCGCGCGTTGAACACGATCGCGTCGACGCCCGTGTCTTTCAGGGACTTCGCTCCGTCGAGTTTGCGAAATGTTTTCATGACGTCCTTGGCTGAATCTTCGTCCGGACGCTGCAGTGCGAAGATCCGATAGCGTTGCTCGCCTTCGCGGTAATAGCCAACCGCGCCCGGGCCCGCGCCGGAGATACGCAGCACGTCTTTTGCGATGTAGGAGAGCCCCATGGGCAAGCGATTTTGCTTCGGTAACAGCGCCACCGCGCCCGGCATTTGTTTGGAGCCCGGCAGCGCGTCACCGAGCGCTCGCGCGATCGGCGGCAGCGCCTTGGCACTGCTCGTCTTGAGCTGCTCCGGCGGCTCGAGTTCGTTCGTGTAGCTGAGCTCGGCAACCAAGTCTGCGCGCCACACGTAGGCGATGCCGGTGCCGAGCGCGCCCGAGCCTCCGGCATCGAGCGGAGCCGGAGCCGCCTCCTCCGGATCCGCGTCAGCGACGACGCGTTTGGTAAAAAATCCGAACGCGCCCTCGGCCGACGCGAAGCGCGACAGATTCACGCTCACGGCGCCCGGTGAGCCGCTGCCGTCGATGTAGCGCGCGGTCACCACCCGACGCAGACCGTAGCTCTTGTACACTTCGCACTCGCCGTCGAAGAGCTCGGTGCACACGCCGTCGAGCGACCCTTGCGCGTTCTCGCCGTATGCGCGCGCCTCACCGTTGGGGTCGACGCAATAGTCACCGGCCACGCGCGGAAAGAACGGCGCGCTCACTGGATCCTTGATGGTGCCGCCGCCCGTACTGCACGCGCCCGGCTTCGAGCTTTGAATCGGCGGGGGCACGGAGCCGTGCTCCACCGGGGTCTCGCCTTTGCTCTTACAGCTGAGCGCGAGAGCGAGCAGAGCCAAGGACTTTACGGTTCGGTTCATTCATCGAGCGTTGTAGCCTTGAGCTGGGCGAGGGTTAAGAGCGACATTTCGTCGCCTCCATCGGCGCCGGCCCGCGGGCCTGGACTGGTTCCACGCTGCTCGCTCCACCTCGCAACTCTTGCAGGCCGTTGTAATCGTTACCGCCCGCCCGCGTCAGAGCCCATAAAAAGCCCAACTAAACCTGGGCGTTTCGGCCGGAACCTTCGGCACAGCGCTTGCTGAGTAGCTCCGGACCCTTGGATTTTCTCCGCAAAAACCGGCGCCACACCCACAGCCGCGGCTTCACCCTGATCGAGCTGATGGTGGTGGTCGTGATCATCGCGATCCTGGCGGCGATCGCCGTCCCGGGCGTGGCCGAACGCATGCGTGAGCGGCGCGCGAGCCAAGCCGCTCAGGAGATCGCGCTGCTCTACCGCGACGCGCGGATGCGCGCGCTCGGGCACGGGAGTGCGGTTCTCGTGCACTACGACACGAGCACCGTCAATGGCTTCGAGACGCGCGAGGCCATACTCGGCGCGAGCGCCCAGCCGGGCGGCTGCGCGGCTCAGCCAACCGGTGGTTGCCAGACGAACAACTGGGCTGACGCGACGAAGTACCTCGTGGTGAGCACCTACCTTCCAATCGCGTCGGCGGGCGTCGTCACGACCATGAACTCCCCGTCTGGAGCCACGGGTGCACCCTACGTGGACATCTGCTTTACGCCGCGCGGGCGAGCATTCAGCCGCGATTCGGCGGGAGCCCCGCTGACCACCGGCATGGCAGGAGTGGGCACCGTGAACGTCAACCGCGGTTCCAACACGCTGAACCGCACGGTGACGATTCCGCCCAACGGCATGGCGAGGGTAGCTCTATGAAGACGACGCGGCGACGCGGCGGCACGCGCGGCTATACCGCCGTGGAGTTGATGATGTCGATCGCTATTTTTGGCATCGGTTTGACCGGCATCGCGGCGATGCAGAAGGTCGTCGCCGTCTCGAACATGCACGCGAAGAATTTGTCCATCGCGACGCACATTGCCGAATCCTGGCTCGACGTCCTGAACGCGGATGCCGCCCAATGGAACAGCCCTTCGCCGACGGTGGCGACTCAGGATCGCACGACCGATACCGAGTGGCTCAAGAGCGTCGTCACGAACCCCGGCTCGGGAGGTTGGGTGCTCCCCAATCCGGCCTACAGCACGCATTTCCAATTCGGGTCTTACTTCGACGCGCTCGGCAATCCGCAGCAGCTAGCGACCGGCGCCGCGTTTTGCACGAACATTCGCTTGTCGTGGCTCTATCAAGAAACCCAAGGAAACGGGCTCATCCGCGCGGAAGTACGCGTGTACTGGCTGCGCGACGGGCAATCGTCGGTGACGGCCAACACCAATCCGTGCCTCGAGACCCCGGACAACGTGACGGCCGGCGCGTCTCACTATCATTTCGTGCAAAAGGTCACCGCTTTGAAGGAGAACACCTAGCCTTGGCCGCGCGGCGTGTTCAGGCCATGCGTCGCGGCTTCACGATCGTGGAGCTGATGGTGGCGTTGAGCGGCGGCTTGGTCGTATCGCTCGCGGTGTTCGCCTTGGCGCGCGACACCAGCCGCTTCTACCAGCGAGAGTCGCGCCTCGCCAACGCGACGCTCGGAGCCATCGGCGGCTTCCAACGCTTGCGCGACGACATCGCGCGCGCGGGTTTCATGACCTCGCCGAACGCCAAACGCGACCCGTTCGTGTGCAGTCGACCCGACGCGAGCTGGCCGCTCGAAATGCAAGGGATGGCGAGCGTGCACGTCGAGCACGATTTCCTGCAGAGCAACGCGACGCTCAACGCCGCTCTCCGCCACCCAGACCGAATCACGCTGAGTGGCTCGTACGCCTCGGCGGATCAATTTCCGGTTCGCCAGATCATCAACAACGGGAACAGCTACAACATCCTGCTCGACCCGACTAGCGCGGCGATGTACCGCATCAACTATCCGTCAGGCCAATTGCAGGCCACGTTGCAGACGGTATTTGCCGTGGACCGCGCGCTACGCATCGTCGACGTCGACGGACAGCAGTACTTCGGCCACATCACGGGCGCCGCAGGTGGACCGCAGCCGACGATCACCTTGGGCGCTTCCCCGGCGCTGTCGTTTCGACAGAACTCCGGCAGCGCTGGCTGCGGCATCAAGGCCTACGGCACCGGAGCCTTGGTCAACGTGGTAAACTTCGTGCGTTACGACGTGCGCAACTTGTCGGCCAACACGACCTACAGCAACCTGTACAGCGCGAGCGCCGGTGTGCTCGGCGAGGATACGCGCACGGAGCTTGCGCGCGTCGAAGTCGACGTCAACGGCAACCCGCTACCCTTAACCGAGGAACTCGTGGCGGAGTACGCCGTCGATCTGCAGTTCTCTCTGTCCGCCATGACGACCCCCGTCACCGGCGGCAACGCGACGAGCGCGACGTACTACGCGCCGGGCGCCACCGGCTTTACGACGTACGCAGACAGCCCGAGCGCGAATCCGGCGGCGACCCCGGAGCTGATCCGTTCGATCCGCGTCCGTCTCGGCGTTCGTTCGCGCGAGGCGGACCGCGACCAGCAGATCGCGGCCCCGGCGGCCACCTCGGGGCTCTACCGGCTCGATCTGAACGGTTCAGGCGGTGCAGGGTCGGGCTCGAGCTTTGCGCGCGTCCGCACGTTCCAGGGCGAAATCGCACTGACGAACCAGAGCAGGGTCACATGGTGAACGCTCGCTGCCTTCGCCGGCACCGCTCCGAGCGCGGCGCGGCGGTGTTCATCGTCGTGATGGTGATCACGCTCTTGACCGCCATCGGCGTTTTTGCCGCCCGCTCCACGTCCCTGACGGACGTCGCGGCGGGCTTCGAACGTGAGGCGGCGCAGACCTCGTACATCTCGCAGCTGGCGACCAACGCCGTCGCGGCCGAGTTGGGCGGCGGCATGGCCAACGCATACCTGATTCAGATGCGCAGCAAGCCGGAGACCTGCCTGGCGAACAGCGGGATAACCACCTCCCCCGCGCCCTACTGCTATCGGCTGTTCAAGTCGGATCTCGACGCGCGCACGCCGGCCACTGGCGGCGAAATCTTGCTCGATCCGTCGTCGCTCAGCTCGACCAGCGGAGTCTCGGCGGATTTTCTGGTCGAAATGACGGACGTCGGTCCTGCGGGCAAGCCGATCGCCGGCACTGACGTCGGCGGTACGGGCTACGCGTTCCACTACGTCAGCGTCGGACTCACGGCGACGGCGGTCACGATGCCCACGAGCGCCGCCGTCTGCGGCCCCGTCGACAGCATCGGCATGCAGCGTTCGCACGCAACCGCCATCGTCGGACCGGTTCCGGAATGAGGACACCCATTATGCAGCTAGTTCGCGAAACATCACGTCATCGGCTACCCGCGCCGGGACGCAGACTTGGGCGCGGTATCTACGCGAGCTTGGCGCTGAGCATTGCGCTGACCGTCGCGCCCAGAGCCGGCGCGCAAGCGGATCTGAACCCACCGCCCCCGAACGTGCTCCTGCTCATCGATACCTCTGGCTCGATGGAATACAAGACCTCGAGCAACAGCTTCCCGCTCTGCAGATTCGACCAGAATGGACCTATCGCCGGAGCTCCGCTGCTGTCCGAAAAGAGCCGTTGGACCAACCTGATCGAGGTGCTCACCGGCACGATCTCCAACTACGACTGCCAAACGATCGACCGGAGTTCGACACAGTTCAAGAACGAGTACGCGCTCGTCGACGGCCACTCCCCGGACCCCTACGACTTTCAGTACCACGCCCCGTACCACCGACCCATGAGCGGCACCTGCGTCGTCGGTCCCGGACCGCATGCCTCGCCTCCGACGTCCTATCCCAGCTGGCCCGGCACGCCCTTCACCAATCACACGTACAACAGCACGGCATTGACGGGGTGCACGTTCCAGCAAAACCCGGACGGCATGCTGGACTCGTTCTCGACGTTGCTCCGCTTCGGCCTGATGACGTTCGACACGAACACCAGCGCGAGCCTCATGCAGGACGGAACCTTCAGTTACGTCGTCAACAACGTGGAACATCAGGGCGGGCCGGTCGGGTGCACGATCGCGTCGAACGCCTGCGACGTTTCGCCGTACACGGGCTGTATGGAAGTGGGAGCACGCAACCCCTTGGCGCCGCCCTGGGAAGGGCGCCTGATTCCGTTCGGCGACCCGAGCACCGGCTCCACGGACTATCAGACCAAGAACACGCGAATTCAACAGGTGCTGCTCGCTACACGGCCCTTCGGCGGCACGCCGATCGCGGGCATGTTGAACGACGCGCGGGACTTCTTGTGGAACGACATCAGCAAAGATCCCGATAACACCGCGCAGTACCTCGGTCCGCACAACGATCCCTATAGCGCGTGCCGCGACACGTACATCGTGCTCTTGTCCGACGGCCAGCCCAATCTGGATTTGCGCGCCACGAGCCCGGGTCAACCCGACTCCTGCGGCGGAACAGCAGGCTGCCCGTTCGATCGCTCCGAGGAGATCGCCGCCGACCTGTTGACGGGTGGCAACGGCGCCCACCCTCCGGTCAAGACGTTCGTCGTCGGGTTTGCATTGAACACCTTGGTCGTCAACGGGAACTCTGTTGACTGTTCGACCCTCACCACGGCCGATACCGACACGTCGGTGCCCACCTCGCTCTGCCGCGCGAATCCGAACAACGCTTCCTTGCAAGCATGCTGTGCGCTCGCGCGCATCGCGCTCGCCGGCGACGACGGAAAACGCCTGGATCCTTCCGGAAACACGATCACCGTCCCCCGTCAGGCGTATTTCGCCAACGATCCCGATCAGCTGCGCAGCGACCTGAACGACATCTTCAGTCACCACCTGCCCGCGACCAGCCGTACCGTGGTGGCAAGCTCGATCGGCAGCAGCGACGGCAGCAACACCGGCCTGTCCGCGACCCTCGAGAAGTTCACGATGCTCTCAAGCATGACGCCGAACGCGACGTCTGCCTGGCTCGGCCAGCTTCACCGCAGCCGGAGCACCTGTGACTCGTCGCGCAATCCGGTCGATCAGTCCATCGACGCCACGGCGGGCGACGTCTTCGAGGACAATCTCACCTCGAACCAGGGCCGCGCGCGCACGTTCTACTCGATGCAAGGCACCACGGTCGGCGCGACCATCAACTCGCAGTACTCGATTCGTCCGAACCTCACCGCGGATCCGGACGGCAGCGGTCTCTACTCCGGCACCGTGATCAGCGGCCAAGCCGCCGCGTTCGTCGCGGCCACCGCGCCCGAATCGATGGGCATCACGAATACGACCTGCGTGGACAGCACGACGCACATCGCGCTCAGCGCGAGCGCGTGCCGTGATCGTTACATGAAGTGGTTGGTCGGCCTCGACAACGGCACGGATTTCAAGCGCTGTGATACGCGCGCGAATCACGTCTGCAGCTTGCTGGGCGATATCTATCACTCGAGTCCGCGCATGGTGAACCACCCGAGCGAGTTCGTGCGCGACGAGTCGTACACGACCTTTCACAACGCCTACGCCACGCGCCCGCTCATGGTGTACACGTCCAGCAACGACGGCTTTTTGCACGCATTCAAGGTTGCCACCAACGACCCGAACGACAGCGAGAAAATCCAGCAAAAGGCCAACAACGAACTGTGGGCCCTGATCCCGCCGCAGGTCTTGCCGCACATCCCTGCTGAATATCCAACTGCGCACCAGTTCCTGCTCGACGGCGTCCCGATCGTTAAGGACGTGGTCGCCAAGTACGTCGGCTCGAACCCGGGCTACAAATACGATCTTCGGCGCAGCGCGGCGGACGCGGGCAACGGCCTCGGTGATTGGCGAACGATCCTGGTGCAGAGCTTCGGCGGGACCTACTCCGGGTACTTCGCGGTCGACATCACGAACCCAGACCCGCAGCAAACGCTCAACAATCCGAACGGCAGCGAAACCGGCGGCCCACAATTTCTGTGGCAGCTCACGACCGACAGCACCGGCACTTCGTTGTTCGGGACGGGCAGCGCCACGCCGCTCATCACCACGCTCTTTTTCGACGACGGCGACGGGACGCCGCAAGAGTACGCGGTCGCCGTCCTATCCGGCGGGAGCGGCACCGACAACGGCACGTCGACCCCGCGCATCACGCCCTCGACGACCCTGAATGGCCTCTCCCTCACCTATCCGCCGCGCGGATCGGTGCCGAAATACACCGGTAATTTGGGCGGCCGCTCGCTCACCGTGGTGCGCTTGGATACGGGCAAGATCGTGCGGACGTTCCGGCAAGCGGTGACAGAGGTGCCGCTGGGCTTGCGACCGCGGGTAATCGTGTCGCCGCTCGACTCGCCTATTACGGGCCAGCCGATCGGGTATCCGTCTGACACCGGCTCTGTTTCGGATCGGATCTTCGTGGGCGACCAGGACGGCGGACTCTGGCGCGTCGATGTCTCCGAGACCGATCCCAGCCAGTGGACCATGAAGCTGTTCTGGGACACGTTTCCAGCGACGGGCATTCACGGGGCTCCAACGAGCGACTGGCGCAGCGGGCAACCGATTCAGACACCGCCCATTCTATCGGTCGACGACGTCGGCAATATCTCGATCGCGGTGTCGACCGGTGATCAGGACGCCGTCGGCGCCAGTAGCACGATGCAGAATTTCGTGTGGAGTCTCGTGGAGCACACCAGCGCCGATCGCACGACGTTCACACCGGAGTATCATTGGCTCAAACAGTTCCTTGGCGGCCAGCGCGTGACCGGACCGCTCTCACTGTTCAACCGCGGCCTCTACTTCTCGACGCTGAGGCCGCCCGATCCGAGCGCGGTCTGTGACAGCGGCACGGTCGAGCTCTTCTTCGGCATGGACTATCTGAACCCGAGCAAGGTCGACGCCTCCGGCGAGCAGGGTGGCGACGTCACGAACCCCGTCTTCAATGCGCCGCCCTACAACACGTGCAGCGGAACACCTGCCGGCTGCATCACCGGCACGGCGCTGCTCGGAACCGGCCAATCGCCCGTCATTTATGGCGTGCCGATCAATCAAGATCTGACGTGTTCAGCGCAAAGCAATGAGGTCTTGCCCGACCCTTATCTCGGCAGCGGCTCCCACACTGCACTTTCCAACATCAACCCGGGACACTTCAACATCATCATGCAAACCGGCCGAGGCAAGGCGCAATCCACCGGGGCTGCCACCTCGGCGGTCAATGGCTCGGACAACGCCGCGAAGATCGACCTCGGCGCGCCGATGGTCAGCACCCACCTGGACTCCTGGGCCGCGATTCTCGAGTAGTATCGAACCGCACGCGTGACTCGCCCAACGCTCCCTCTAGCGGCTGCTCTGCTTTGCGCGAGCTGCCACGCCAAGCCGACCTCGCTCGCAGCCACCAGCGCGAGCGCTGTCCCCGTCGATCACCTGGCCCCCAACGAACTCGCCGCGGGTACGGCCGAAGCATGGGGCTTTCCGATCCCGCGCGAAATGCACATCGAATACCGCTACAAAGAGGTGGTGCACCTGGTCGGGCGCGTGAAACCCGACGCGCTCGCGAACTACGTACGCGATCGCATCGTCGTCTCGCACGTGGAGATCGGCGCCGCGCGCACGATCTTTCCGAACGCGCATATCAAGGGCGGGCCCGCGGACAAGGTGTTCCAACTAGAGGTCACGCCCGAGCCAGGCTTTTCCCGGCTGACGATCACGGATGTCACGCCGCCTCCGATAGAACCCGGGCTCACGGACGAGGAGCGCTGGCGAAAGGCAGGCCTGACTCCGCAAGGCCAGCCGCTCGACATCGAGAAGTTCGAGTAGCTCTGCTCGGGCGCTTCTCGCAGCCGAGAACTAGCGCTTGGACTCGTCCTCGAGCCGCATGGCCTCGAGCAATAGTCCCGTAATAGTTTGGCGGATGCCCGGCTTCACGGGCGCGCCGCGGAATAGAAAGCTGCCCTTCTTCCAATGAAGCGCTTGGCGCAGGAGCGCGATCGGCGGCTGCTCCTTGCCGTCGAGACTGGCCGTAGCGAGCGCGCCATCGTCGAGCTCGAGCATGGCCGTCTCGGTATCCGTCTTGATCTTGAGCTGGCCCGTTCGCTTCTCGAGCTCGAGCAAGGTGAGCACGGTCGCCACGGACATTTGTCCGATGTCCCCTTGGAATGCGGCGTTGGCCGTAGACGATTGGGGACCCTCGGAGGTGCTCGAGTCGCGCGGCTTGCGCAAACGGTTCGCCATCTCGATCAGCGCGCTGACTTGAGCCACCACTTCTTCGTTGCGGAAGGGCTTGCTCAAGTAGAGGTCTGCACCGACGTTGAGACCCTGCAAGCTCGATTCCACGTCCTCCGCGTTCGTCAAAAACACGAACGGCGCGGACGCCACTTTGGTCGGCTCGGCACGCACACGCCGCGCGACCCAGAAGCCATCCACGTCGGGCAAGTCCACGTTGCAAAGCACGCAATCCGGCAAAAGTTCGCGTGCCTTGTCGAAACCCGCTCGCGCCTCGGATGCGACGTGGATCTCATAACCCGCCTCTCCCAGGAACTTTGCGAGCAGGGCCGATTCCCATTCGTCGTGCTCGATAATCAAAACTCGGCCCTTGGACACGGAACCAAAAGCTAGCATGCCGCCGCCGAAACCTCGAAATTGACTACCGCTTTCCGGCTAACGTCCGGCCGGCCGAGGGCGGGAGGCCCGGCGTGGCGCCCCGAGTGCTCCGACGGCATTGTAACGGTCTCGAGGGCCTGGTACGCGGGGAGCCTGCATGGTCCAAGAGCCCACGAAGCGGACCCCGCTTCATGAGAAACACCAGGCCCTCGCCGCGCGACTGGTGCCGTTCGCGGGTTTCGAAATGCCCATTCAGTACGCGGGTGGGATCTCCGCGGAGCACCGTGCGGTTCGCGAGCGCGCCGGCCTTTTCGACGTATCCCACATGGGTGAGCTCCGTTTGATGGGCGCGAGCGCGCTCGGCCTGGTCGACCAACTCGTCACGAACGACATCGCGCACGCGGCGGACGGGCAGGCCGTATACACCTGCTGTTGCAACGAGCAGGGCACGATCCTCGACGACCTGATCGTTTACCGCAACAGCGCGAGCGACGTGCTGATCGTCTGTAATGCCTCCAACCGCGACAAGATCGCGAGCCATTTCGCCGGGCGGGCGCGCGGCGTGTGCGACTTTCGCGACGAGAGCGACGACACGGCGCTGCTCGCGTTGCAAGGGCCCAAGACGTTCGACGTGCTAGCGGCGGCTGATGGCCAAAGCGAGCTCGCAGCGCTGAAACCGTTTCGGTTCAAGTCCGGCAGTGTGTCTGGCATCGCGTGTACCGTGGCGCGCACGGGCTACACGGGCGAAGACGGCGTGGAGCTATTTTGCGCGGCCACGGTAGCCGGGCGACTCTGGGACGCGCTGATGCGCGCGGGCACGGCGTTCGGACTAGAGGCGGTTGGGCTGGGCGCGCGTGATACGCTCCGGCTCGAAGCGCGACTGTCCTTGTACGGAAACGACATCGACGAAACGACGAACCCGCTCGAAGCGGGCCTGGGCTGGGTCGTCAAGTTCGAAAAACCGGACTTCGTCGGTAAGAGCGCGCTCGTCGCGCTCAAAGCGCGCGGCCTCGACCGCACGCTGGTCGGCTTCGAAATGATCGGTCGTGGGATTGCACGGCATGGCTATCCATTGCTCGACGAGGCGGGCAGCGTCGTCGGCGTCTGCACGTCGGGTGGGCCGTCGCCGACCCTCGAAAAGAGCATCGGCCTCGGCTACTTGCCGCTCGGCTCGAGCGCGCTAGGCACCCGCTTCTGGGTCGACTGCCGCGGCAAGCGCATCGAGGCCATGGTGGTAAAAACCCCGTTTTACAAGCGCAGCAAGGCCAAAGCTTAGAGGATCGAACCATGTCGAGCGCCAAAGAAGTGAAGGACGACCGCAAGTACACCAAGGAGCACGAGTGGGCCCGCAAGGAAGGCGGCGAGCTCGTGGTCGGCATCACGGCATTCGCCGTCGATCAGTTGGGTGACATCACGCTCGTCAGCTTGGACGTGAAGGTGGGGGATTCGGTCGTGGCCGGCAAGACCTTCGGCACGATTGAAAGCGTCAAGACGCTGAGCGATCTGTTCGCGCCCGTCAGCGGCAAGGTCACGCGCGTGAACACGGCGCTCGAGTCGACGCCCGAGCTCGTCAACGACGATTGCTGGGGCAAGGGCTGGATGATCGGTATCGAGCCGAGCACGGGCGAAGACGGCTTGCTCGACTCGAAGAGCTACGCGGAGCACCTCGCGCACGCGGATCATTGATGCGCTATCTGCCTCACACTCCGGAAGAGATCACGGAGATGCTGCGCGTGATCGGCAAGCCCTCGCTCGACGCCTTGTTCGAGACGATTCCCGACACCGCTCGCTTCGGCGGAGCGCTCGCGCTCGATCCCGCGCTCGGCGAAGCCGCTCTGATGCGGCACATGAAAGAGCTGTCCCGCAAGAGCGAGGGCGCGGAAATGCTTTCGTTTTTGGGCGCCGGCATGTACGCGCATCACATTCCGCCGGCCGTCGATCAGCTGCTCTTGCGCAGCGAGTTCTATACGGCGTACACGCCGTATCAACCCGAGGTGGCGCAAGGCACGCTCCAGGCCATCTGGGAATTTCAGACGATCGTCAGCGAGCTTTACGGGCTGCCGCTTTCGAACGCGAGCCTGTATGACGGCGCGAGCGCCACGGCCGAAGCTGCGCTGATGGCTTGCCGGCTCACCAAGCGTGGCAAGGTGGTCGCTTGTCGCTCGGTGCATCCCGACTACCGTGCGGCCGTCGCGACCTACCTGGGCGGCCGCTCGGATCTATCGTACCTGGAAGTTCCGTTCGGAACGCGCGGCTCCGCCGACGCCAGCGCGCTCGCGAGCGCGCTCGACGATCACACCGCGGCCATCATCGTCGGTTACCCGAGCTTCGTCGGACCGCTCTGCGACTTGAAAGCGCTCGCCGCGCTGGCGCATGATCGCGGCTCGCTGCTCGTGGCCGCGAACAGCGAGCCGTATGCGCTCGCGCTATGCGAGTCCCCCGGCGCGCAGGGCGCCGACATCGCTGCCGGCGAGGGTCAGGCGATCGCTTGTCCGCCGCAATTCGGCGGTCCGGGTGTCGGGCTCTTCGCCTGCCGCGACGACCGCCAATTTTTGCAGCAGATGCCGGGCCGCATCTGCGGCGAGACCGTCGACGCGCAGGGCGAGCGTGGGTTCGTGCTCACGCTGTCCACGCGCGAGCAGCACATTCGCCGCGAACGCGCGACCAGCAACATCTGCACGAATCAAGGGCTCTTGGCGCTGTCGCTGGCGATCCGCATGAGCATGCTGGGCAAATCGGGTTTCGTCGAGACGGCCAAGCAGTGCTTGGCCAAGGCCCACTATCTGCAGAGCCGCATCACCGCCCTGCCCGGCTACGCGCTCGGCTTCGAGGCCGCCCCCTTCTTCAACGAGTTCGCGGTGAAGGTGCGTGGCGGCCAAGCAGGCGCGGTCTGCCGCAAGCTGGAATCGCACGGGATCATCGCGGGCTTCGACCTCGGACGCATCGAGAGCACGCTCGCTGATCGGCTCCTGATCGCGGTGACCGAAGAACACCGGCGCGAGGATCTCGAACGCTTGGTGTCGGGTTTGGCCGAGGTCGCCTGAGCGTGAAAAAAATTCCAATACTAGTCGCGCTCTGCGCAGCCCTCTTACTGTCGCTGCGCGCACGCCCGGCTCGCGCAGATGCTTCCGCCTGGGTGTTCACCGGCGGTGGCGCCGCGTTCCTCAAACAACACTCGCTCTCGCTGAACCCGGGCGCAACCATGCTGCTCGAAACCGGCATCGGCACCAGTTCGTCGAACAACGTCATCGTCGGCGGCTCGTTCCAACTGCAGAGCTTCTTCTCACACGGCAGCGATCTCGCGCTGCTCGCTCGGCTGGCGACGCGCGGTTACGTTACCGGCGGCTTCGGCATGGCACTCGACGCCGGTCCATACCGCAGGTTTTGGGGTGAGACGTCGACGGGCGGTGTGGCAAATCTCTTCCTTGGGGCGCCCTGGGGCATCACGCTCGGTGCAAGTAGCAACTGGGGCAGCAACGATGCGCGCGGGATCAGCGCCGTGATTGGGCTCGACTTCGCGCGCCTGACTGTATTTCGCAACACAGGCACGAACTGGCTCCCCAATCCATTTCCAGCGGATCGCCCCGAAAATCACTGACGACTCACGCCGAAACAGCCGAGTTTCTTCGGTGTGTTAAGCTGCCTGTCTGAATGGCCGAGTCGCCCGTCAGCGTGGGGCAAATCCTAGCCGAGAAATACCGCGTCGAGCGGATCATCGGCTCGGGCGGCATGGGCATCGTCGTCGCGGCCTGGCACCTCGTGCTCGAGCAACTCGTCGCAGTGAAGTTCCTTCATCCGCTCGCGCTGGAGAACAAAGACAGCGCCGAGCGCTTCCGACGCGAAGCCCGAGCCGCCGCCAAGATTCGCAGCGAGCACGTGGCTCGCGTGATCGACGTTGGGACGATGGGCGACGGTTTGCCGTACATGGTCATGGAGTACCTGGACGGGCACGACATGTCGCAAGAGATGATGGAGCGCGGTCAGATCCCGATTGTGGAGGCGTGCGACTACATGCTGCAGGCCATCGAGGCGCTGGCAGAAGCGCACGCGGCCGGCATCGTGCACCGAGACCTGAAGCCCGCAAACTTGTTCCTTGCCAATCGCCCGGACGGAACGCGCGCCGTCAAGGTCTTGGATTTCGGGATTTCGAAGTCGCTCGTAGGCTCGAGCTCCGTTTCGGATCTGGCCCTCACGCGCACGGCCACCTTGATCGGCTCGCCCCTCTACATGTCTCCCGAGCAGATGCGCGCGCCGAAGGACGTCGACACGCGCACGGACATCTGGTCACTCGGAGTGATTCTTTATGAGCTTTTGTCGGCCGAGCCACCGTATACGGGGGATTCGATTCCGGCCCTGTGCGCGGCCCTCTTGAGCGATACACCCCGCTCTTTACGCCAACTTCGACCCGATCTTCCGCCCGAACTCGAAGAGCACGTCATGCGCTGCTTGATGAAGAATCCGGCGCAGCGCTGGCCAACGGTCAGCGACTTGGCGATTGCTCTGAGCGCCTTCGGGAGCGCCTACAGCGGCGCTCATGTCGAGCGTGCGACGCGCGTGCTCCGCGCGAGCGACGACTTCTCGAGCGGAGATTTCGGCAGTGGGCCCCGCATTCCAGTCGTATCGACGTTGCAGGGCGCGGGCCGCGCAGGGTCGAGCCCTCGCCTGGAAAATATTGCCGGCCGCGCTCCGATCTCGGAAACGATCGGAACCTGGGACCAAGGTTCCGTGCGCCCGACGAGCCGTAGGCGCTTGTCGATCCTGGCGTCCGCTCTCTTGATCGTCGGCCTTGCCGCAGGAGGAGCATATCTGGGCCTCCGCTCTCGAGTCGAGCCGACGAACCACGTCGTCGACCTCGACGCGCCGCGGGCCGCGTCGGAAGCGCCGCCATCCACGGTGACGGCCGTCACCACACCCGTTGCGGCCATTCCCCGGGCGCCGAGCCCGATCTTGCCCGAGCCCTCCGCCGTGCCGGTCGAGCCGAGCGTTCGCACCCCGCCGCGCGCAGCCAAACCAGCGGCGCGCACTCCGGCCGCAAAACCGAGCGCGCCCCCACAAGCGCCCCCCCCACAGAAGCCCACACCCGGCGGATCTGCAGGAATTTCGGATTTCGGCGGCCGGCAGTAACGGCGTTCTAGCAAACCGACGCTGCTCGGCCTGGTGGCGCAGCGGAGAACGACCAAAATCGTACGATTGTGTTAGAAAATTGGCCCATGAGAGCGGCGAGGCAGCGGAACGTTCGGGCGCTCATCGCCGTGTTGACGCTCACGTCGTTCCCGATCCCGGCGCTCGCTCAATCCGGCGCTTCGGACAAGGCCGCCGCAGAGGCGCTGTTCGACAATGCGATCAAGGCCATGAAAGAGGGGCGCTTCGCTGAAGCGTGCCCAAAGCTCGAAGAGAGTCAGCGAGTCGACCCTGGCGTCGGGACGTTGCTCTACTTGGGTGAGTGCTACGAAAAAACCGGGCGCACGGCCAGCGCCTGGGCGACGTTTCGCGAAGCATCGTCTACAGCGCGGGCGCGCGGCGAAAATGACCGGGCCAAGGTCGCAACCGAGCGCGCGGATCACCTGGAGCCTTCGCTCTCGAAGCTGGAGGTGGACATCGCTCCGGAGACACGAGCGCTTCACGGGCTCACCGTTCTGCGGAACGGCCGCCCACTACCCCCGTCGCTGTTCGGCATTGCCTTCCCGGTCGACCCTGGAAAGTTTCAACTTACGGCCAACGCGCCTGGCTACAAGACGTTCTCCAGGGAAGGAGAGGTGAGCAACAACGGCGCGGCCCAGCGCGTGGGGATCCCGAAGCTCGAGGCGGCCACGCCCGAGGAGCAAATGCCCAAACAGGACGCGATTGCGCCCGCCGCGCATGCGAGCGACGGTTCCCCAGAACCCGAAAAGCCGCTTCGGCGCGAGACATCCTCGGCTTCCAGCGGCTTGCGTACGGCGGCCCTGATCACCGGCGCGCTCGGTGTGGTGGGCCTCGGCGTTGGCTCCTACTTCGGCGTGCGGGCCATAGCCAAAAACAACGACGCGGAGCACTATTGTCCGAACGGCCCGAAGTGTACGGCCGCGCAAGGCGAGACGTTGACGCACGACGCACAAGGCTTCGCCAAGCTCTCGAACATCACGTTTGGCGTCGGCGGCGCGTTCGTGATCGGCGGACTCATCATGTATCTGGCTTCGGATTCGTCATCGCATGCAAGCGAGCAAGCGCGCGGCTTCGACGCGCACGCCGTCGTCGGACCGCACGGCGCCGCGATGACTCTGGGGGGCAGCTTCGAATGAGTGCCCTCCGCGCGCTGCGATTCTTACCGATGCTGGCCACGCTCACGCTGAGCGTCGCTGCTTGTCAGGCCATAGCGGGGATCGAAGATCGCACGTTCGACCCGA
>DASXKQ010000219.1:0-15096 GCA_036496745.1 Polyangiaceae bacterium | reverse complement strand
GCCCACTGTGCATCGGTCAAAGCATGGCGGTATGTCACACCCAGCTTTGATCATGCCGTGAAGAGCCGCGCAAGAGTCCCGTTGTGCTCGCGATCCAAGTGATCGAAATGATCTAGGAAAATTTTAGGACAGCCCCTAGTGCGCTCGCCCGCTACTTTGATAGCCGAGCCCATCTGTGGCCCGGAACGAGTGCCGCGTCCGAGTAGTCGGCTCCCGAGCAACGGTTCGCGGCGTCGCTGCTACGTGAACGTGTTCCAATGCTCTCGATCGTCCGCTGTGAGAGCTGCCGCGGCAAACCTGCGGATATCTGTTGGATTCATGACGACGCTATGCGCGCTGTCACCCATACTACTGACCTTCCCGGAGTATCCGTCAAATCCCGAAAAGTGCTTCGCTTGCGCCGAACGAGGCGCGGTGAAGCGCTCTTTCTCAGACATCGATCGGCACCGGCGGCACGCCCACTACCGTAAGCACCCTCACCTCGCCCGCGTCGAACGAGTAGTACATCCAAAGGTTCGCTCCCGGCACTCGCCGCGCCCAAACGCGCAGCGTCTTCGGCATGATGGTCTCGAAGTCAGCGGGCTCCGGCAGCTCGTCACGGCCGAGACTCGCAATGACGGCCCCCAGCGCCCCTCGCCATCGATCCAGTTTCAGTCGCTGAAAGGTGCGGAGGTAACCAGGCGTCAGTCGGACGATTCTGGCCAAGGCTTCCCCTCACCCGTTTCCAGCCAGCGGAGGTGATGGGCTGTCACCTCGTCCGAAAGCACCTCGCCCAGCTCGGCGAGCTCATCCGGTCCCAGCTCGACCGGGAACCGGTATTGCGCGCGCTTCGGCTTCTGGGCAGCAGCAGGCTCGGCCATGGAGTAATCCTAGCTCAGCTCCCTCGACTCGCACAGTTTCTCGAACGCTCTGTCGCTACTTGGTGTCGCTTTCAGTCGACGGCGGCGCCGGGTCGAGGTCGTGAGCTGAAGCGCACGGCGTAGCGGCCCTGTTGCCCTGTGCCTCAAAACACCTGCACGTCACCCGCCGAGCTCGGCGTATCGTACTGGCCCACGCCGCGCACCAAACCCGGATAACCGAGCTGACCGTGAAAGGTTGCTCCCCAACAGCGCACAGTGCCCGCAGTGAGCAGCGCGCAGGCATGAGCATGCCCAACGGCAATCTGTGAAACCGCACCGCCAATCGGGACGTCCCCTGCGCTCGCAGGGCTCTCGGTATCGCCAATGTTGTCGTACGGGCCGGTACCGTAACCGAGTTCGCCGTCGTAGGCCTCGCCCCAGCAGCGGACGCTGCCGCTGCTGAGCAGCGCACACGTGCTGTGCGAACCCATGCTGACCTGACTCACCGCTTCGCCGACGTCGACGTCACCGGCGGACGCGGGCGTCTCGTTGTCACCGACATTGTTGGGGTTGCCGTAGCCAAGCGCGCCCCACAGACCCGCGCCCCAACAGCGCACGTTGCCGGTCGCGAGGAGCGCGCACGTGTAGTAGTCTCCCGCGGTCACTTGGGACACGGGACCACCGACGGGCACGTCGCCGACCGACGCGGGTGTCTCGTCGTCGCCGATGGTCAAATGTGTTCCGAGTGACGGATCGTCCCCGTAGCCGAGCTGGCCGTTGCCCCACGCCACGGTATCGTCGCTACCCCAGCAGCGCAGCGCGCCACTCAGCAGCAACGCGCACGTGTGCCGTCCGCCCGCGCTGATCTGCATCACGCTGCCGCCAACGTCGACATCACCTGCGGACGCGGGCGCTTCATCGTCACCGATGTCGTTCGTATTGCCGTAGCCGAGGGCGCCGTCGCCGCCGTTGCCCCAGCAGCGCACCTTGCCGGTCGTCAGGAGCGCGCACGTGTGGTCGTCGCCAGCGGATATTTGCGTCACGAAACCGCCGATGTCGACGTCGCCGACAGATGCCGGCGTCTCGTCATCGCCAACGGTGTTGGTGTTGCCGTAGCCGAGCTTGCCGGCCGTGCCGTCACCCCAGCAACGAACCTTCCCCGTAGTGAGCAGCGCGCAGGTATGTCGAAACCCCGCTGCCACCTGACGGACTGCACCGCCGATCGGGACATCGCCGGCGGATGCTGGAGTCTCGTCGTCCCCGATGTCGTTCGTATTGCCGTAGCCGAGTTCGCCGTTGCCGGCGTGACCCCAACAGCGCACGGCGCCCGTGCTCAATAGGACGCAGGTGTGCTCTGCACTACCCTGCGCAAGCGAGGTGACCCGCACCTCCGGTGCGCTGCCGCCCGCGCCAGCCTGCCCGGCGGTCCCTGCGTCGCCCGCCGTTGCACCGATACCGCCGAGGCCAGCAGCGGCACTCCCACCAACACCAACGGAATCCGTGCCGCCGCGGCCTGCGCGCGTTCCGCCTTGCGCGAGAGCGCCCTGCCCCGCGTCGCCAGCGGCACCAACGCCGAGCTCGTCGAATTCAAACATACCCGTGCGCGCGCCACAGGCCACGCCGAGCAGCGCTCCGAACAGCGCTCCGAGCGGCCGCGAATTCCGTTGCATGGGAGAACCGGATGAGTCGAACCACGACTCATCGTGGCGACAGCCTAGCTCGCGCTCCGATCGGAAGCTACGCCCACGTTTCGAGGCCGAGCACACGCTCGCCGACCAGAGCGCCCACGATGGCCATCAGCGAAATCGGCAACAGATGCGCGAGCGCGATATGAATCGGTGAGGTGCACTCGCACGACGCGACATAGAGCAGCGCGCCCCAAGCTCCGGCTACGGCGCCGATAGCCGCGCCTCCGGAGCGGGGAGCGATCGGGTCAGTGCCGCGCCGCACGGCGAGGAACGCCACCAACGGGCAGAGCGCGTACGCGACACTCATCAGCGCACAATGCAGGTGGAGCAGCGAGTCAGGCGTTTCGTCGAGTGCGTGCAGTTGTGCGTGCGCCACCGCCAACCACGTCAAGGCAAGCGCGCAGGGTGTGAGCGTTGCCACGCCGAGTTTCGTCGCCAAAGAACGACCAAGCATGGAGCGACCGCGAGCGAGACCCGCCCAGGTCGCTGCCACGACGACCAGCAGCCACGCGGAGACGAGCATGACCACGAAGGATTCCGGACGATGTGGCGACGTGGTCCCCGGCACGGACACGACGCGCCAGAGTGGGCGCGCCTGCCCCGCGGAGGTCGCCCCGGCGTTGGCTCGTTCGAGCAGGTGACGGCCGAGCGCGATCGCGCCAGTGCCGGCAAAGCCCAACGCGACGAGCCAGGCGCGCCGTCGCGACGCCTGCGGTCTCGCCGCGACGGGATCTTGCAGCACGGCGTTCAGCACGCGCGAGCGTAGATCCGCGATGGAAACGCGTTGTTCGGTCATCGCGCGCCTCGTCGCAGGCTCGCGCCCGCGCGGGTGAGTTCGGTCCGAATGGCTTCATACGCGCGACACGCCCGCGCTCTGGCCGCACCCACGGTGGTTCCGAGCACCTGCGCGACCTCGGCGAAACTCAACCCGTTGTCTCGAACGAGCGCGAGGACGGTTCGCTGCGACGGAGGCAGTTCCGACACCGCTTTCTCGACGCGGACCGCCAACTCACGAGCATGCAGTAGTTCGTCGGCAGCGGGCGCGGCCGACGCCTCCAACTCCAGATCGACGCGCTGCGCCGAGTCGCGACGGCGCGAACGATCGACCAGCAAGTGCCGTGCAATGGCAAACGCCCAAGGCGCCACTTCGGAGCCGGGGATGAATGCCTCACGCGAGCGGTGAACGTGCAACATCGTTTGTTGCAAGATGTCCTCGGCGTCCGCCAGATCCCGCGTGCGGCGCGCGAGGTAACCCAGGATGCGTGGCGCAAGCGAGTCGTACAAGAGCGCAAAGGCGGCGTCGTCACCGGCCGCGTATCTCTCCATGGCGAGATCGATCACGGCGCTCGACGTCTCTGCGGCCGCGTGCTCGTTCGTGCGTATATCGTCGGTCATGTGTTAGCTCGTCGAAGCGCTTATGTTCGTCCTAGAGAGAGCGCAGGAAGTTCAGCAGGTCCTGGCGATCGCCCGCAGCAGCGAGTTGAAAATTGGCGACCGCGGCATTGGCTTCGGATCCCGCGCTGACGTGCGCCACGATCGCGGCCAATAGATCGCTCGTACGTCCGTCGTGCAAAAAGAACAGCCGCTGCCCCAAGCCCCAGAGCGGTGTCGTGCGGAACTGATCGGGCCCCGCACCGCCCTGGACGACGCCATCCGCCAAATCCTGACCCATGTGGTGGAGAGCAAAATCCGAAAACGGGTGGATGGTGACGCCGGACAGCGCAGGATCGAGATTGGACGTCGCCGTGGTGAGCGCCGGCGTGTGGCAATTTCCGCAGCCCATTCGGCTGAACTGCCGCTCGCCGTTCAGCAGTGAAGCGTGCGACACACCCGGCGGAGCGGCGGGAACGGGCGGCGCCGACAGCCGGATCGCGAGCGCAAAATTTTGGACATCGGAGCTCGCATCGGACGCCGAACCCGAGCGCGTCGGGTCCGTGGTGTCTTCGGGCGTGCCGTTCAGCGCGCAGCCCGGAGCCGCGCCGCGCTCGTGCGGAAACAACTCGTTCGTGACGCCGATTTCGGTGTTGTACGCCTCGGCGGCAAAGATCAAGATCGAGTTACTCTGCGCCTTCCAGCCAAAGCGCGCGAGCGTGCCGTCGTTGCTCGACTTGTTGAAAGTGCCTGCGATGCCGAGCGCTGCGCTCTTGTTTGCGTCGAGGTTCGCGCGCAGCGTCGTCTCGGACACCGCCTCCACCAAACCCAGCCCGAAGAGCGCGAGCGGAATGCGGAAGCTGAGGTTGTTCTCGGCGAGGTTCGCGGAAAAATCCGGTTGTTCCTGGCTGCAGCCGCGTGCGTCGCTGCGACCCGCGATGGTGTAGAGCGCGTGTGTATCGTTGTCGCTCTTGAAAAGGACCTTTCGGATCGGGCCGTCGGCGGTGATGAACGGCGGGATACGATTTCTGGCGCCGTCGAGCGTTGCGAGCTCCACTTGAGGATTGGACCGCGGATGCTGGGGACTCCGCGGAGAGGGCGCGCTGCCGAGGATGGCAGGCTGCGAGTGACACATGGCACAACTGTTCCCGCTGAACGACGGTCCAAGGCCCCCTCCCGCTTCACCCGGCAACGTTCCGGAGACCGAGCTCGTCTCCTGAAATCGCAGGAACGCTCGTTCACACTGCGTGAGCAGCGCCGGGGCCAGGCCCGAGATACAGGCCGCGGCCGCCGCTTGCTCCGCGGCGCGGTCGTCAGCGTGCAGGATGGGCCCGCCGGCGCCCGCTGCGCCCTGGCGAGGACCCGGATCGACGGGCACGTCCGTTCGCGCCCGATTCAGGCCGTCGATCTCGCCTCTGACGCCAGGCAACGCCGGGTGCTCGCGGGTGATTGTTCCGGAGACACTCGGCGAGACGCTCTCGGACACCACGCCGTTGGCCGCCGAGGAACGCGTCTTGAGCACGAGCGAGTCGACGAGCAATAGCAGCGGTGCAACGAGCACCGCGAGCACGGACATCCGGCGGAGCGCAGAAGATGCGCCTTTGCGGGTCGCTGCTCGTGCACCAACACTCGTCAAAGGGTGAGGCGCCAGCCCGTGAGTGGGGGACGTGTGTCTCATCCGATCGATCGCGCTACGAAATCAAAAACCGTATCTGTCGTCGTGGAGGAGTGTATTCGTGACCTACTCCCAAGCGCGACACAAGTATCCAGATTGCATTCCAGAGGAACGACAGAATTACAAACCGCGCATTTTGCGCCTCCCTCGGCAGGCACTAAATCGACGCGAACTCGGTCGATTTTGCGCACGGAGAAACGAGCTACGCTTTCCGCCTAGTCGCGCGCTTGTAGCAAACTGCCTCGATGTTGTTGCCCTCGGGATCCTTCACGAAAGCCGCGTAGTAGTTGGGGCCGTAGTTGGGTCGTGGTCCGGGGCGGCCGTGATCCGTACCGCCCGCGCGCAGCCCCGCCGCGTGGAAGCGCTCGACGTCCAAGCGACTCGCGACGCTGAAGGCGTGATGCGCGCCGCCTGAGGCACGCGCGTGCTGCACGATCCAGAATATTTTCTGGCCATTGGACCCCATCCCAAACGCTTCACCGACGTCCATATTGATGGTCATGCCAAGCGCGCCGAGCGCCGCCTCGTAAAACTTGCGGGCTGCGGAGAGGCGCTTTACGGGCAATGAAACGTGGTCGAGTTTGACGTTCGGACGCCGGGGCGCTTTTTTGACCGCCCGCGCGCCAGCAGTCCGTTTGCGAGCGGAGCTCACGAGCACTCCTTGGCGTGACTCGCGCCGGCGCGGGCCACGTGCGCGCCGAAGTAGCGCTTTTGATCGTAGAAAGTCTGTTCACGAGTCCAACCGCTCTCGCCTAAGAGTCGGTCGACGCGCGCGAGATCGTACTTGATGCTCGATTCCGTGTGGATCCGTTCACCGCGTCGAAAGGAGACGGTCAGCTCGAGCCCGCGGATCGGCACACTCTGATCACGAGCGCTCTCCAAGTGCATCTCGATGCGTGAGAGTTCGGCGTTCCAAAGCGCGACGTGCGTGAACGTCTCGAGGCGAAAGCCACCGCCGAGCTCGCGGTTGATACGCGTGAGCAGGTTCTTGTTGAATTGCGCGGTGACCCCCTGAGCGTCATCGTACGCGGGTACGAGCAACGCGGGGTCCTTCTGGAGATCCGTGCCGAGCAATAGAGCGTCCCCCGGGTCGACGTGGGCGCGCAGCCCGCTCAGCAGCTTGCGCGCTTCGTGGTCCTCGTAGTTGGCAATCGAGCTGCCGATGAACAGCACCAATTTCCGCTGGCCCAGCTCGCGAATGGCGCGAAACGCCTGCTCGTGCCGGCCAACGAAGGGGCGCACGCTGACGCGTGATTGTTGGCGAGCGAGGCGCGCGCGCGCCACCTCGAGTGCCGCGCTCGAGACGTCGATCGGCATGAACGACGCACTGCCCTGACGCTCGATCAGCGCTTCCAGCAGGAGCTCCGATTTTTCTGCGCCGCCGGCGCCCAGCTCGGCCAAGCGCAGCGGACCACGCCACTCGCGCGCCGCGGCCGCGATGATCGCGCGGCCGTGATCGGCGAAGATCTGCCGCTCCGCGCGCCACGGATAGTACTCGGGGAGCTGTGTGATTTGCTGATAGAGCCGCGAGCCCTCGTCATCGTACAGCAACCAAGCAGGCAAAGACTTTTGCGCGCGCTGCAAACCATGCAAAACCGCTTCATGGACGCTCGCGCGCTTGCCCTCAACTAGCGCGCGCCCGTTGCCCAGCGCTTCGTATTCGCCCTGTCCGCTCGCGATCATCGTTCGTCCCTTTCGTTTGCTGCGTCAAAGCCGGGCGTCACGCGCTAGGCGCGCGCCGGCCATTTGAAAACGAGTGCCGGGTTGCCAGAAGTTGCGGTAGCTCGCGGAGACATGACCCGCGGGCGTGAAGCAGGAGCCGCCGCGCAGGACCTGTTGGCCACTCATGAATTTTCCGTTGTATTCACCGAGCGCGCCGACGCCGGGCCGATAGCCTGGGTACGGCTGGTACGCGGAGGCCGTCCATTCCCACACGTCGCCGAAGAGTTGCGCAGGCGACGGCCCCGAGGATCGCGGCGCGGGCAGTGGATGCAGCTCGCCCGCTTCGAGGAAATGGCCTTCGACGGAGGCGCGCGCCGCAACGTGCTCCCACTCACTTTCGCTTGGCAAACGAGCACCGAGGAAGCGCGCCACGGCATCCGCTTCGTAGTAACTCAAGTGGGCGACGGGCTCGTCCGGCGAGGGTGTGCGCTCACCGCGCAGCGAAAACACGCGCCATTCGCCGCCCTCGAGACGCGAGTAGAGCGGAGCGCATAGGCCTTCACTCCGCACGAAATCCCAGCCGTCTGCCAGCCAGAGCGACGGCGTTCGATAGCCCTGCTCCGTGACGAAGGCGCTCAGTTCGGCCCAGGTGACGAGCCGAGACGCGAGCGCGAAGGGCTCGAGGTACACACGGTGGCGCGGTTGCTCGTTGTCGAAGGCAAAGCACTCGCCTCGGCCGCCACACTCGACGAGGCCGCCGTCATAGCGATGAAACTCGAGCGCTTGCCGCGCTGACGAAGGCGTCGCGCCGTCAGGGCGCGTATCAGCACGCGCTGCGAGCGAGCGATAGACGGGCGCCAGTGGATTCTGCGCGAAGGCGTGCAGGATGTCCGTCAACAGCAGCTCCTGATGTTGCTCCTCGTGCGCCAGGCCGAGCTCGACGAGCGGCAGAACCTCGGCGAGCTCCGGCGGAGAGAGCGAGAGGAGCGCCTCGATCATGCGGCCGTCCACGGAGCGACGATAGGCGCCGATTTCTCGCGCCGTCGGCCGCGTGAGTAGGCCGCGCGCAGCGCGAGCAAAAGGAGTGCCGAGCGTGTTGTAGTAGGAGTTGAAGATCGAGCCGAAGCGCGGATCGAACGCAGGGACGCCGCGCGGCGCGAGCAAAAACGTCTCGAAAAACCAGGTGGTGTGGGCGCGATGCCACTTGGTTGGACTGCAGGCGGGCATCGACTGCACCTGCTGGTCTTCGTCCGAGAGCGGAGCCGCGAGCTGTTCGGTCCGCTCTCGAACGCTTTGATAGCGTTGCACGAGGCGCTGCGCGGATCCGTCGGTCATCGGCGGGCGGGGCTCAGAGTGGCGACAGTTCGCCGAGCACGGTCGGTAGGAGTTCGTTGACGGTCGGGTGAATGAACATGGCGCGCTGGAGCGTGGTGTACGGCGCGCGGGCGTACATCGCCGCCAGCAGCGTGTGCACGGCCTCGTCACCTTCGATGCCGAAGATCGCGGCGCCGAGCAGTTGCTGCGACTCGGCATCCACCAGTACCTTGATGTAGCCGAGCGTCTCGTCGCGCTCACGCGCGCGCCCGACACGACTCATCGCCAACCTCCCGACCAGCGCGGGGCGGCCACTGTCGCGGACTTGCCGCTCCGTCATGCCGACGCGGCCGAGCGGCGGATCGAGATAGAGTGCTTGCGCCGAGATACGATCAGTTACCTTGCGCGGATCGTCGTCGTACAGATTGGCGGCCAAGACTTCGTAGTCGTTGTAAGAAGTGTGAGTGAACGCGCCGCGCCCGTTGACCTCGCCGGTGGCCCACACACCGCTTTCGCTCGTCTCGAGCGCGTCGTTGACTTTGATGTGCCCGCGCTCGTCACGCTCGATCTGCGTATGCTCGAGCCCCAGATCATCCGTGTTCGGACGGCGCCCGGTTGCCAAGAGCAGATGCGAGCCGCTGACCTCGCGTGGGTTTTGAGCTTCCGAAATATTCAGCACGACGCCGGACCCTCGCTGCTCGACGCCAAGCGCCGAGCTACTCACTCGCACCACGACACCCTCGGACTCTAGCAGTGTCTTGGCAAGGGCCGAAGCGTCCTCGTCTTCTCTTGGAATCAGCCGAGGCGCTCGCTGGACCACCGTCACTTGGCAACCAAAGCGTCGGAAAATCTGCGCGAATTCCAGCCCGACGTAGCCTCCGCCGAGGATGATCAAATGTTCGGGTAACGCATCGACATCCATCACGGATTCGTTGTCGAGGTGTGGCGTTCTTGCCAAACCGGGGACGTCTGGCCGGGCGGCTCGCGCCCCGACATTGATCACGATTTTGTCGGCTTGGAGTAACCGGTCCGCGACGCGAAGCGTACGGGGACCCTCGAAACGAGCGTGCCCTTGGATCAAGGACAGGCGCTCGGTTTCACTGAGCCAACCGCGTAGGCTCGTCCGTGATTGCGCGACCACGGCGTTCTTGCGCGCTTTGATCGTGGGCCAATCGACGCGCGCGGGCGCAGACAACGTGACGCCAAATTCAGCAGCGCGCGCGACGAGGTGCGCGACGCGCGCGCTCGCAACCAGCGTTTTGCTGGGAATGCAACCCGTGTTGACGCACGTGCCTCCGAGCTCACCGCGCTCGATCAACGCCGTACGCAAACCCTGTTTGGCCATGCGCACGGCGATGGAAGGACCTGATTGCCCCGCGCCGATCACGATCGCATCGAAGAGCTCCGACATGACCTCTTATAGAGGCAAGCGCCGCGCCAGTGGCGCCTTTTCGCGAACTGTAGCGCGAAACTCGGATTGAACCGGACTAGGATGCCGCAAGGAGGCCCGCTCCGAGCGCATGATCCATTTCGATGCCGTGAGCAAACTCTATGCAAGCACCACGGCCTGGGCGCTGCATCCGACGACGTTCACGATCGAGGCGGGTGAGTTCTTGGTGCTGCTCGGTGAGTCGGGCAGCGGCAAGACCACGCTGCTCAAGATGGTCAATCGTCTCGTGCAACCGAGTGCGGGAGCCGTGCGCGTGTTCGAGCGCGACGTGCGCGAGCAAGATCCGATCAGCCTTCGCCGCGGCATGGGCTACGTGATCCAGAGCGTCGGACTATTTCCGCACTTCAGCGTGGCCGACAACGTAGCCGTCGTGCCGCGGCTCTTGAAGTGGCCTGAGTCGCAGGTGAGAGAGCGAGTCGACGAGCTGCTCGAGCGCGTCGGCCTTTCCGCTGCGGAATACCGCGCGCGCGCCCCGCACCAGCTGTCGGGCGGCCAGCGCCAGCGCGTGGGCATTGCGCGCGCGCTGGCGGCGCGCCCCAAGATCTTGCTGCTCGACGAGCCGTTCGGAGCCCTCGACGCGCTCACCCGTGCAAAGTTGCAGCTCGAGCTACGCCGGCTACACGAGGCGCTCGGCCTCACCACTCTGCTCGTCACTCATGACCTGGCAGAAGCACTGACGCTGGCTGATCGCATCGCCGTGCTGCGCTCCGGTGAGCTTCGTCAACTCGGCACGCCGGCTCAGTTGCTACACGCCCCTGCCGACGCCTACGTCGCCGAGCTCATTCAGAGCGTCGTCGCGCAGGCAGCGCGCGTGAGCGAGCTCGCGCGCCGAGCGAGCTCATGAATCGAGCGCTGTCCGAGCTCCTGACGGGCCTGCCGCCGCTGCTCGCCAGCCACATCGCGCTAACGCTCAGCGCGGTGACGGCGGGCGTCGTGATCGCATTGCCGCTGTCACTCGCCGCGATTCGTTGGCCGAAGCTCGCCTATTTTCTACTCGCGGCCACGACGCTCGTGCAAACCATTCCGGGTCTGGCCTTGCTCGCGCTGATGGTGCCATTGATCGCGGCTACCGGCGGCCTGTTCGTGGGGGCTTCCGCGTTCGGCTTTACGCCGGCGGTGATCGCGCTGTCGCTCTATGCGCTCTTGCCGATCTTGCGCAACGCGGTGACGGGCCTGCTCGGTGTCGACGACGCGGCGGTCGAAGCAGCGCGAGGTATGGGCATGTCCCCTCGACAACTATTTTTCGACGTCGAGCTGCCGTTGGCGGCTCCAGTGATCGCGGCGGGCGTTCGCACCGCGGCGACGTGGACCGTCGGCGCGGCCACGCTCGCGACGCCCGTAGGGCAACGCTGCCTCGGCAACTACATCTTCGCCGGCCTGCAGACGCGCAACTTCCCGATGGTCCTCATCGGCGTGGCCGCAGCCTCGCTGCTCGCGCTGCTGCTCGATCTCGGTCTCGCCGGCATCGAGCGCGGCCTCGCCGCGCGCAGGGCTGGGCTCGTGCTCGGAGCGTGCGCGGGGCTCGTGCTCTTGTTGGGAGCGGGCTTGGCCAGCGCGCAGCTCAGCTCGCCGAAGCCGAGCGCTGCGCCGGCTGAGTCCCCAGCGACAACACGCGCCACCGCACCACCCGAGCATCACCCGGCTGTCACCAAAGTGCGCTTGGGCGCCAAAACATTCACCGAGCAATATATTTTGGTGGCAGTTCTCCGGCGCCTGCTCGAGGCGCAAGGTATCGCGGTGGAAGTCGCCGAAAGTTTGGGCTCTACCGTCGTCTTCGACGCGCTCCGTCATGGTGACATAGACGCCTACGTCGACTATTCCGGCACGATCTTCGCCAACGTCATGAAGCGACACGCCGGCGGTTCACGCTGGCAAGTCGACGCGGACGTAGCGGCCTACCTTGGCCGCGAAGAGCACGTGCGGGACTTGGGCACGCTCGGCTTCGAGAACGCGTATGCGCTCGCCGTGCGTCGCGAGACGGCCGAGCGGCTCGGGTTGCAAAGCATCGCCGATCTGGCGGGACCTGCCGCGTCGCTGCGCATCGCCGGCGACTACGAATTCTTCGGCCGCCCCGAGTGGGCTTCGGTGCGCGACACCTATAACCTGCATTTCAAGAGCCAAACCAGCTTCGATCCGGCCTTGCTCTATGAGGCGCTCTTGAAGAACGAAAGCGACGTGGTCGCCGTCTTTTCCAGCGACGGCCGCATCGCGGCCGACAACTTGGTCGTGCTCGCCGACCCCGCCGCGGCGCTGCCGCCGTACGACGCGATCCTGCTGCTCGGTCCGCGCGTGTCGGACGACGCGCGCGTCGTGTGCGCTCTGTCGGTGCTCCGAGACTCGATTCCGGTCGAGCTCATGCGACAAGCCAACCAAAGCGTCGACCGCGCCGTGGACAAAGCATCGCCGGCTCAAGCCGCCGCCTGGCTCCTACAACAGACCAAGATCGCGCCCGCGGCGTGCCGGCCGCGCTGAGATTGCGCTCGCGAAGAATTGCAGTCATCGTTCGCAAGCAAATGCCGGCCTTGCGCTCGCCTGCACACCCTGCAGCGGCGCGCTCTACTGGCTGCTCGTCGAACTCGGTTGCCGCTCAACGCCTGAGGCAGCGCTCCGCAAAGCCCAACTTCGGGTGCGACAACTTGCCACGCCTCGTCGCAATGCGCCGCAACTGAGGGGGTCAAGCCGATTGAGGCGCGCCGACGAATCGCTGTCGCGCGACAAATTGCCGCGCGTAACGGTGCGCCGTTTGCCGACTAAGATACCTCTATCCAAGTGGCGCTGCACGCGCAGCGTAGTGAAATCTACACCGAAGCGCACCCCTGCACGGAGACCTCCATGATGACATCCTTTTTCAACAAGAAGTTCGAGCGCGGCTCGCTCGCGCTCGGTCTCGCACTCCTTCCATGGGTCGCGCTGTCGACGCTCGTCGGTTGCTCGAGCGACGCCAAGCCGGTGACACCTCCGGGTACGGGCGGCGCTGGCCCGACGTGCGCCGCTCCGGGCGGCCCCGAATCGGGTCCAGTGGATGCGCATTGCGATGGCGACGGCGGACCCATCGTCCAAGAAACCGGCGTGTGCCAAATGGCGATGGCGGCTGCCGGCACCGACTACGGCGATCCCATCTACAACACCAAAGGCAGCGACGACGACTGCAAGTACGACGTCTCCTATACGGCCACGCCGATCTGCGAAAACACCGGAGTGACGTTCATGGTGACTGCCAACAAGCGGACCCCCGATCACTCGGCGCTCACCGGCGCCGCACCGTTCGTCGAAGCAAACATCGGGACGCACCCCGGGCTGACGGCCACGGAGACGACCATCGAGCTGAAGGACGGCGTGTACCAAATTGGGCCAATTGAATTCGACCAACCCGGTGAGTGGACCATACGCTTTCACTTCTTCGAGGACTGCGCAGACGACCCGGAAGACTCGCCGCACGGCCACATCGCGTTCCTCGTGAACGTGCCCTGAACCGAAACCGACGACCGAGCGCGACCCGTGCTCCTGCCGGTATCACCAGATGCGGGGCCACCGTCCGCGTGGTAGTTCCACGGAGAGTTGTACCGTGAGGCTCGGGATTCGCTCCGCGATCGTCTGCTTGCTCCTGCTGAGCGGCTGCGCACACGTCGCGCCCTATGAGCGCGGCCGGCTCGCTCACCCGACCATGCGCATGACCGAGCTGGCCGAGCCGGCCGAGGTGCACGTGTACAGCGTGCACGAAGGCGCGGCAGGCGGCACCGTGGGCGCCTCGAGCGGATGTGGCTGCAATTGACGTGGCGCGCGCGAGCCTGTGTGGGGCTCTCGCTCCTGGCGACCAGCGCTGCCGCTGAGAGCCCTGCACCGGCGCCCGTCGTCGAGCGCGCAGCGCTGCAAGCCACGACCTACTCCGACTCCGACCACGTGATCGTCTTCACGCCCGTCGCGAGCGGGGAGATCGACGACCGCCAGGAGCGCTGGAACGTGCGCGGGCAATACTTGGTCGACACCATCTCAGCCGCCTCCGTGGATATCGTGTCCACCGCTTCCTCACATTGGCGAGAAACGCGCCAAGCCGGCACTCTGGAAGGGAGCTACAAGCCGAGATCCGTCGGCGCAAAGGTGTCGGGAGCGTTTTCAAGCGAGCCCGACTATTTGTCGTTCGCGGGCGGCGCTCTACTGACTTGGGATTTCGCCGACAAGAACGAGACACTCTTGCTCGGCTACTCGCTCGATCACGACACGATTGGCCGGGCGCATACGCCGTTCAGCGTGTTTTCTCACCGGCTTTGGCAACACGACCTCAACGTCGGCGTGACGATCACCCTCAGCCGTACCGCCATCTTATCCCTACTCGGCGACGTCATGGTGGAGCGCGGCGACCAATCGAAGCCCTATCGGTACATTCCGATGTTCGATGCGCTCGTGGCGCGCGGCATCGAGCGGGGCGAGGCGATCGACTCGGTGAACGCCAAGCGTTTGCCGGAGCGTCCACTCGAACAGCTGCCCCTGTCTCGCGAGCGCTACGCGTTGACCGCGCGCTTTGGTTATCGCTTGGCGCACGCTACCCTGCGCGCCGATGAGCGCGTGTACGCGGACAGCTGGCGCCTATTCGCGTCGACCAGCGATCTGCGCCTCTACCTCGATGTCTCCAAGCGCACGACGCTCGGCCCACACTTTCGCGTGCATGCTCAAAACAGCGTCTACTTTTGGCGCCGCGCGTACGTCTCGAACTTCGAAGCGAACAACGCTTGGCAACTGCCGCGCTACCGCACCGGGGATCGCGAGCTCGGCCCGCTCGTTACCGTGGGGACCGGCTTCGGCGCGCGCGTGGGCATTGGACCCGAACGCGAACCGTCGGCGTTCACCTTGGTGATGCAAGGCGATCTCGCCGCCAGTGACTTCCTCGACGATCTGTACCTGACCTCGCGCTTGGCGGGCTTCGTCACCGTCGGTATCGAAGGAGCCTTCGAATGACAGGCTCGCTGATCGCGCGCATCATGTTGGCCGGTTGCACGCTGACGCTCGCTTGCTCGACCCCGGCGAACCAGGAGACGCTCGGCGCCGAGCCGAGCCAAGTCGACTTCGACGCAGTCGTCAAAAGCTTCGGCTACGCGTGCG
>DASXKQ010000218.1:0-43263 GCA_036496745.1 Polyangiaceae bacterium | reverse complement strand
TTGTGCGACGGATCCTCGGCATCCAACAGCGAGGCGCCTAAATCAAAGTCCTCCTTCGCCATCGCCTGCTTGGCGTAAGCCAGCTTGGCGGAGGAGATGCCGCTTTTCGCCTTCGCATTGCCGTCCCACAGGGCATAGGCTTCCTGGAAGGCAAACAGCGCGCGGGAGAACACCTGATAGTCGCCGGACTTTTCCGCCCGGGCCAGATCCTCCTCGGCCCGGCTCGAGAGCACGATGCTTTCCGAATGCGATTGATAGGTGCGAATTCCGTTCTGGAAATCCTGCACGGTGGCAGGACGATCGGCCGGCGATGTCGACATCGCCCGCAATGCGATCTCGAGCAACTCTCCGGAATGCTCGGTCGGCTGGATCTCGTTCTTGGCCGCCGCGAACAGGCAGTTCATCACGTTCTTGCCCGTGTGCGGCGGCTTGCCAGTAATGATCTCGAATAGAATCGCCCCGAGCAGGTAAACGTCGGACGCCGGGCCGATCCGATCGACCGGGCCGGTGGCCATCTCGGGGGCCATGTAGGCCGGCGTGCCACCCATGCTGCTTGTCTGCGTAATGCTGTCGGCTTTGCGGAACAGGGCGGTGGACATCGCCAACCCCCAGTCCATGACCAGCACTTCGCCAAAGTCGCCGAGCATGACGTTCTCGGGCTTGAGATCACGATGCACGATGCCTTTCTCGTGTGCTTCACCGAGCGAGGCGCAGATCTGGATCACGATTTTGGCGGTGCGCTCGACGCCGAGCGGACCCTGACGTCGAATCAAGCGCGAGAGATCCTCGCCGCGCAAGTATTCCATCGCCAAATACACGAGCGTTTCCGAGGTGCCAAAGTCGAACACTTGTACGGTGTTCGGGCTCGAGAGCTTGCTCGCCAAGAGCGCTTCACGCTTGAAACGGGCGACTTGCTCGCGGTCTCGAGTGAGCTCACCGGCGAGCAGCTTCAAGGCCATCAACTTGCCGATGCGCGCGTGCTCGGCGCGGTAGACGACGCCCATGCCGCCGCGTCCGATCTGCTCGATGATTCTGTATCGCTCGGCGATCACCATGCCGATCAATGGGTCAGCGAGGTACCCTGGATCCGTCGGGCGGTCGTGCAGTGCCGCGCTAGCCGCTCGGCTGGACGGTGGACGCGTCGAATCCAGCGCGACCCGCTGCAGACTAGTTCGCGAGATCTCGTGGGCGGCGAACGCTCGGGTGTCGATTGGGATGCGAAGCGCGATCAGCGAGAGGCCGCAATGACTGCAAAAGCGCGCGAGCGCGTCGTGGCTGCTGCCGCAGTCGGGGCAAGCGAGCGGCCCCGCTTCGGGCCGATCGGTCAACGGCCGACCTTGACCAGAAAGTCTGCGCTCACGTGCGGAATCCTGCTGCCCGTGCGTGGTCCGTCCACGCTACCGACGAGCTTGCCGATTGTTTGAACCTTGTCGCGCTTCGACAAACTCAGGGCGGTTCCGCAGCTCACTTTGACCAGACACGGACCTTTGGCGCACCCATCCTTGATGTCCAGGAGTACCACCGTGGTGTAGCTTTCCGAGCGTACGTCGCTGACGAAACCTTCGAGCGCGACGTCGAGTGCGTGATTGACGTCCATCTGGCTCGTCAAGGCGTTGTAGCTCGAGGTCATTTGTTTCCGCAGGCGCTCCGCCTCTTTCGCCAGGCTCTCGACGCGCCGCACGCGCACGGGCATCAGTCTCGGCGCGTAGTCCTTGGCGCTTGCGCGCACGACGATCGTGGTCTCGCCCAGCGAAGACACGTTCATCATTTGGGCAAAACGACCGGCGGGGTCTACGGTGATCGGTCGCTCGCCCACCTTTAGCGAGCCGCCTTTGAGCGTGCCGCCCGCGAGAACGAACGTCGGCGTTTCCAGCACGATCGACGGCCCCGGCGCGTCGATCACGAGTGGCACGACTCCGACCTGCAGAGACACTTCGCCACTTTGCATAGTGCCGCCGGGGGGCGTCACGGCGTAGCTGAGCTTGCGGACCAGGCGCTGGACCGTCGGCTCAGGACCAGTCAGGTCGCGGCTCACGTCGACACCGTAGCTCGCTTGTCCGTCGGCGCTGAGCGGGACCGACTGGCCGTCGACTTGAACCAAAGAGCCCGGTAGCGCGTTGACCAGCACACGCAGCTCCGGCTTGTCGGCGTCGAGTCCACCGAGATCGCCACGCACGCGAAAATCGAGCGGGACCGACAGGCTCACGCTGCTCGGACTCCCGCCCTTCGTCGTGAGCGAGATGCTCAGGGCGTTTTCGCCGACCTTGATTGGGCGCACCAACTCGAGCGAAGCGTGGTGCGCCGCGAAAGCTGCCGTCTTGCCGTCGAGCTCGGCGCTGGAACCGTCGTCGCAGCGAGCACACGTGAGACCGAGCCGCTCGGCTCCACTCGGCGAAAGCTCGATGCGCGCCTCGAGCGAGCCGTGACCACGCGCCAAAAACCAAGCGACCCCAGCGGCAGCAAAGAGACACGCCGCGCCGATCAACGCGGCGGCCGCCAGCAGCGGGATGCGCGGCCGTTGTTGCTTTTTTTTCGGCGATCCGGGAGCCTCCGCGCGGCGCGCAGGAACGACCGGCAAGCGCTCGCGCTCGACCGGCTTTCGCTCGAGGCGCGCGGCCGGCGCAGCCTGTTGAGGCGGCGGAGCGGCGCGCGCAGCGGGTGCCGGAGCGGGCTGAGGTTTGATGAGTTCCGTGGCAGCGGGTCGGGCTTTCGCTTCCCCCGGATGCAAGGGGGCGACACCGGGTCGCGCCACGCCAAGCACTGTCTTGGTGGCAGAATGGATCGGAGGATTGCCGACGATGGTGGCCGCGGCGGGGGCGTTGGCCCGGCCCAAATCGAACTGAGGGGACGTGCCCGCGGCCGGCTGGGCGTGGTTCGCGTTGGGCACCGCATCGGGCGGGGGAGAAACCCATTGTGGCGCTGCACCCCCGAGCATCGTTTGCGCGAAGCGATGGGCGTGCCCTGGCTGCGCGCTCGCCGACTGGGGTGCGGGCCCCACGTGGGCGGGCGTTGGGATCGGTGCGTTCGGCGGCGTCATGCCGATCATCGTCCCGCGGAGCGCCTGCCGCGCGTCGGCCGGGGGGGCGTGAGGCTGCCCAGGAAGGCCGGTGCCGGGCGGCGCGGGGATCGCGGGTGCAGCGTGCCCCATCAGAGTCAGTGCGGGCTGGGAAAATGCCAGCCCGCACTGCGTGCAACCCCGAGCATCTGGGGGGTTTTGCAGGCCGCAGCGGGGGCAAATCTGCATCGCCGTCACACTATAGCCTCGGATTGCCAAGAGCGACCAAAACGGCCGCCCCCGGCAACCTTGCAAGGTCTTTGTCCAATCTTGCCCCCGTAACATATGGGAGAACTAGCCCCTCGGTCTCATGCTCGCCAAAAGAATCATCCCGTGTCTCGACGTGCGCGACGGTCGCGTCGTAAAGGGCGTGAATTTCGTGGGCATTCGCGATGCGGGCGATCCGGTGGAATGTGCGCGTCGTTACGACGCCGCGGGCGCCGATGAGATCACGTTTCTCGATATTACCGCCTCGCATGAGGCCCGCGGCGCGCTGATCGATGTGGTGGAGCGCACGGCGGAGGTCGTGTTCGCGCCGGTGACCGTGGGCGGAGGGGTTCGCTCACCGGACGATGTACGGGCCCTGCTCGAGGCTGGCGCGGACAAAGTCAGTATCAACTCGGCCGCCGTCAGCGACCCGACGCTGATCGAGCGGATCGCCGAAGGGTGGGGGAGGCAGGTACTGGTGGTCGCAATCGACGCCAAGCGACGGGCCGAGGGCGGGTTCGAAGTGTTCACGCACGGCGGTCGGCGTGGGACCGGCCTCGACGTGGTCGAATGGGCGCGACGAGCCGACGAGCTCGGCGCGGGTGAGATTCTGCTCACCAGCATGGATCGCGACGGAACCAAGGCCGGCTACGACATCGAGCTCTTGCGTGCGGTGGTGGACGCGGTCGAGATCCCGGTCATCGCGTCTGGCGGGGTGGGCACCCTGGAGCACTTGCGAGAAGGTTTGGACGAGGGCGGCGCGGACGCCGCGCTCGCCGCTTCGATTTTTCACGATGGTGTTTTTACCGTGGCGCAGACGAAACGCTATCTGGCCGAGCACGGCATCCGGGTGCGAGGAGCTGAGCAATGAGCGTGTCTCTATCGGAAGTCATCAGGGCGGCGCGTGCGCGTCGCGCGTCACTGGCCGGTGAAAGCGCGGGCTATTTGGTGCTCGCGGTCGCCGATCAAGTGCTCGGTGCGCCGCGGGCGGTTCAGGCCGCGGACGTGGAGCTCTCTCACGACGGCGGGCTTCGTCTGTTGAGCGGCGCGGCCAGCTCGGCCGAGCAAGCCGAACACAGTTTGCGCGTGCTCTTGGACGAGTTGCTTTCCGTAGCAAGTTCGGGAAATCCGAGTTTGCTCCGCGCGTCGAGGCGCAGCGCGCAGGCTGGCCTGCAAGGTCTGGTGCGCGAGCTGGAGGCGGCGCTCATCCCAGCCAATCGAGCGGCCGCCCGTCGCGCCCTCTCGAGACTTCAACGGGAGACTGCTCGCGCCAAAGACGAGCAGGCCCTGGCGCCCGAACAAGAGAAAGCTGCGCATCAGCCTGCGCCGGCCGCGCCGGAGCTCGCGCGCGCGCCCTCCGTCGAGCTAGCGAGTGAACCGGCGCTCGCGCTGTCCCCGGTTGCGGTCCCCGCAGTGAGTGAGTCGGCGCTCGTGCTGTCGCCAGTTGCGGTCCCCGCGGTGAGTGAGTCGGCGCTCGTGCTGTCGCCGGGTGCGGTCCCCGCGGTGAGTGAGTTGCCGCAGCAGACCGCGGCCATCGCAGTCGCCGAACAGCACCCAATCGAGGCGGAGTGCGAAGAATCGCCTACGCGGGCGCTGGTGGTCTCTGCCGGTTTTCAAGAGCTCGAAGTGGACGTCGATCTCTGTGATCTCTTGACGGAAGACGAATCACCGATCGAGGAGTCACCGACCCGCGCCTTGCCGCTGGCCGTCCTCGTGACGGAGGAGGTTTGCACACGGCCGGAGCCCGTCGTGCTGCGCGCGTCTCAGCGACCGCCCGCGGCCCCGCCCGAGGCCATCACTGAAACCAACCTCGAGCCCGTCGAGTTCGAGGCGTTCACCCCGGCGGCTTGCCTCCCGCGCACGCTCACGCCGACGCCTGCGCCGCTAGAGCTGCCGGCGCTCGAGTCATTGACGCCGACGCCTGCGCCGCTAGAGCTGCCAGCGCTCGAGTCATTGACGCCAGCGCTGGGCACCCTGGCTGGCGAGCTGCCGGTTTTGTCGGAGGACACCCTCGACGAACTTTCTGCGGAAGAGATCGCACTGCGTCTCGGCGGGCAGGCTTGCGCGCAAGCTGCTGCGAATCTCGAGTGCAGCGAGCCCGTGCCGGAGGTCGCTCCGCTCAGTCCGGGTGAATCGATCCTGCCTAAGCGTCAGAGCGAGCTCAGCGACCTCGTCGCCGGGTTCAGCGTTGCCGGAGAGGACTCGAGCGCCGAGCTATGCCGTGCGGTCAAGGAGATGGCCGGACTCGAGCTCACCCCCGCGCCATTCGCTGCGCTCATTCGCTGACCAAATGCGGCTCAGCGGCCGCGCAGATGTCCGAGCGTTGACGCGCAGCGTGGGTATGCAATTCTCCTCTGCCATGCACATCCAGAACATGGCCATCCTCAAGGGCCTCGTCAGCGTGGCTTGGGCTGACGGTCGGATCGCCGGCGAGGAGACCGAGGTTCTGGAGGCCCTGCTGCTCGCGTTCGAGGCAACTCCTAGCGAGGCCCACGAGATTCGCATGTATGCGCGCGAACCACGCACGCTCGTGGACGTACCACTGAACGATCTCAGCACCGACGCGCGCCGAATCATGCTGCAGCACGCCGTGCTGCTGTCGTTCGTCGACGGCCAACAGGACGAAAAAGAGAAGAAGTTGATCGACGATCTGTGCGAGGTGCTGCGCATCCCGTCCGTCGAGTCACGTGGCATCATCGCAGCCGCTGAAGAACGCGCCCGCACGCTACTGAAGCTCCTATAGACCTCTTGCGCAGGCTCGACCGCGCAGCTCGGTTTCGGGCGTCAGCTCGAAGCCTGGTTCTTGAAGCGCTCGATTTCTTTGAGCAGCGCAATCGGGCTGAAGGGCTTGGTGTAGTAGGAGTTGGCGCCAGCGTCCGAGGCGCGCGCGCGCGAGTCCTGGTCGTCTAGCGCGCTGATGACCACGACGGGAATCTTGTGCGTGGTCGGGTCACTGCGCAAACGGCGGCACACTTCGAAGCCGTCGTATTGGCCGGGCAGGTTCAAGTCCAAAAGGACCAGATCCGGAGGGGTCGTCATGGCCACGTCGATTGCCTTGGTCCCCGAAGCCACGGCGATCACGTCGTAGCCGCGCGCTTGCACGAGCGCCTCGATCATTCGCCGGATCGAGTCTTGGTCTTCGACGACCAGAATTCGCATCGGATGACCATACTCCAAAAGGCGCGCTAAGAGGCGCGATTTCGCAGCACGATCCAGAGCTCGGTGCGAGAGCCAGTGCCTTCGCGCATGGCCAGTGTCCCGCCGAGCGCGTTGCCGACTGCATCGGCGACGAGCAGCGCGACGCCCGCGGGCCGGCCGAAGCTTGCCGGATCCACTCGATGCTGCAGCACGTCGGCGCGCGACGCCTCCGGCACGGTGGGCCCACCGTCCTCGACGGTCACGAGCAGGCCGAGCTCCGTCGGAATGACTGACAAGCGCACCATGCCTCCGCGCGGCGTAGCGTGGAGCGCGTGATGCAAGAGAGCGCGCAGCATGACGCGCACCTGAGAGGGTCGAGTTTCGATCAGCGCCTTGGGCGGCAGCACGAACTCCAAGCTCACGTCGTGGCGAGCGGCCCGTTGCTCGACCGCGCTCAGCGCCTCGTGCACCAGCTCCACCATGTCGACGTTCGATGGGGTCTCGTTGACACGACACTCCGTGACCAACGCCAGGTCGAACAAGAGCTCACTCCCGCTACTCAACCGGTGCGCCAGCGGTGAGGCCTCCGCGGCTTCGCCGATCAAGCTCGCGGTGTCGGCGCGCAAGCCGTCGAACCAGTGCTTGAGGCTGCGCTGTAGGGCGAGCGCGGTACCCTGCAAGAGCTCCAAGCGCTCCTCGCGGCGTTCGGGCGGGGTCGTGGGTAGCTCGCTGCGCGTATCGCCGGCCGCGACCACCGACGCGAGCTCGCGCGCGTACGCTTCGCCGAGCTGCTGAGCTTGCTCGAGCTCCTTGCGCAGTTCGACGACCTCGCGCTGGTCGCTCGCGCCGTCCGCAGGCAAAAAGATCGATTGCGTGCCGCCCTCGAGCTCGACCCAGCCGCCGTAGCGCGTGGCCATTCGGCTCAGCCAGCGCCGCTCGAGTTCGGCCGCCGCCAACGTGTCGGGACCGAGCTCCACGCGGATCCGCACCCACTCGCCCTGACGTCGAATCGTCACCTCGGCTGGGCCGTCGCTGCCGGTCATGGTGGCGTCCGACTGATTGACGAGCAGGTGAAACATGCGGCGCATGTCACTCTCCTCGCCGAACACCTCCGTGCCCGCGCCGGGCTCGATCGCGATGCGCGCGCCGGGAGCGACTTCGTAGAGCAGAGCCGCCAGATCGATGCGGCCGCGCCGCGCCTTACCCTTGTTGGCTGAGTTTAGGGCGCTCAGCATGTTGATCGCGTCGTCCAGGGCGTCGAGGTTCGTCTCGACCGGCGGCGCTTCACTCACGCGGTTCTCGATCGTCGGCCCTGGTTGCTTGAGCTGGGTGACGCCTTCACGCAGAGCGTGCGCCGCACCCCGCGCTTCTTGGGCGAGCAGCCAGCTGAGCTCATGACGCGTGAGGCGATCCTTCGGCACCGTGTCATAATCATAGACCGAACGGGCTTCATGCCGCTAGGCGAGGCTCAGGTCGCTCGACGGCTCGCCTTTTTGCTCGGCTTTCTTCAAACTTCGCACATGCTCACGGCTTCGGGTCTCACGTCCTTCCGGATGTTTCGCAATGTCTCGCGGTCCGTCCGTCCGTTGGTCTGGGCTGCGCTGCCGTGGCTCGCATGCGCGTGCTCGCAGAGTTCGGTGCCGAGCCCCTTCGCCTACGACGACGCCGGAGTGGACGCCGCGTTGCGCGACGCGACGACGAGCGATCTCAGTCTGGACGTTGGCTCGGTCGAGGACCCGACCCTCGGCGGCCCGTGCAACGACGACGCGCAGTGCGACGACCAGCTCGATTGCACGAGCGACACTTGCAATCTCACGTTGAGCCGCTGCCGCAATCGCCCGAACGACGCGCTGTGCGACGACGGCGTCTATTGTAACGGAAGCGAAGTGTGCGAGCCGCGGCTGGGTTGCCGCGCCGGCGATCCGACGTCTTGTTCGGACCAAAATTCCTGCACGATCGATACCTGTGTCGAGAGCGATCACAGCTGCTTGCATCAGCCGCGCGACGCCGACGGCGATGGCGATCCGGTCTGGAATTGCGTAGACGGGGGAGGCGGTGATTGCGACGACACGGATCCGCTGGTCTCGAGCAAGGCCCTCGAAATCTGCGGCAACGGCAAAGACGACAACTGCAACGGGCAAATCGACGAAGCCGATTGCGTCAAACCGGCTCACGATACGTGTGCGGATCCGCTTTTGATAGCGGCGAGCGGGTCGAACACGATCTCACTGGTCGCCACCGCGCTCGATTACCCGACGAGCTGCGCCGCGAGCACGAGTTACCACGACGCTGTGGTCGCGCTGTCGGTGCCCGCGGGCGACGCGCAAGACGTGGACGTGGTGGCGCTGGCGAACGCCAGTGTGCTGGCGCTCGGCACGGCCAAAACCTGCGGCGATGCCGCAAGCGCGCAGTGCGTTTCGGGCTTTCCGCTGCCCGGGGGCGGCAGCGTCGCGCGCATGAAATTTTATGGTCTCACGCCCGGCAACTACCCGCTCTACGTGGCGTCCAACGCGGCGACCACTGTCTCGTTGAATGTCACCTTTGGGCCAGCGACCAGCCCGCCGAGCAACGAAACGTGTCAGACCGCGGCGACGCTCTCACCATCTCAGAGCACGCTCGCCTCACTCGCCTCTGCCAGCGTGGACGTACAGAGTGCATGCGCGTCGTCGACGGGCGACCTCGTGTACACGTTCACGCTCGATCAGGCTTCCGACGTGCGGCTGTATGCGAATCCGCTCGACGACCAGGCCGCTGCGCTCGTGTCGCTGCGCGACACGGCTTGCAAGAAAGCAAGCGACGAGCTCACGTGCCGTTCAGCAACGCCGGCGGCGCTCTTCGCGCGGGCGCTTCCCGCGGGTCAATACTTCGTGAGCGTCGCGGCGTCCGAGCCGACGGATATCGAATTGCGCCTCGAGCTGTCCGCGGCGAGCGTGGCACCGGCTGACGAAGGGTGTACAGCGCCACCGCCGCTCGCCCCCTCCGTCAGCGTCGCGATCGATCTCTCCGATCACACGGATGCGGTCACCACGGGCTGCTTGGTCGGGGCGCCGGATTCGAGCCATCTACTCACGCTCGATGTGTCCTCGGACGTGTTGCTCGTCGAGCGCATTTCAGATTTCGATAGCGGCGCGGTCGGCCTATTTGGCTCGGACTGCAGCGAGCAGAGTCGCATCGCGTGCGACAGCTCGCAAAACAGCCCCGTGCGCGCACGGGCATACGGGCTCTCGCCAGGGACATATCGCGCGGTGGCAGAGAGCCAGATCGGAAATCCGGTGACGCTCAGTGCGCTGACGCGGACGTCCGCGCCGCCCGTGTTCGTCGCGTTCGCCGACTCCTGCGACGCACCGTTCGAGATGCCGCAAACAGGAGGACGCTTCCAGGGCAGTACAGCCAGCGCAAACGCCGACTTCGAGGCAGGCTGCGACGTTGGTGGGCAAGCGAGCGGCGGTGCGCCCGATCAGATCTTCCACCTCGCGCTCACTCAAAAGAGTCGCGTCGTGCTCGACATGGCGGGCAGTGACTATTCGACACTGCTCAGCGTCCGCTCAGGGCAAGATTGCCCCGGTTTGGAACTGCCGTTGGCGTGCGCGGCGGGTTACGTTCAGGATCGAAGTTTCCTGGACCTCACGCTCGACCCTGGGAATTATTTCGTGTTGGTGGACGGCTACGACGGGGCCGCCGGGGCGTGGCAATTGGATGCATACATCGCGCCCATTTAATTGGGCGTGTGAGCTGGCCACGCTCGCATCGGGTGGTTATCCTGAGGGGCATGCGACGAGTTTGGCTGGGCCTCGCATGCCTTGCGTCGCTGGCGCTCAGCCGGGGTGCGTTCGCGGCGACGTCGTCCCTGTCGGCTGCGGAGCAAAGTGCGCTGCTCGCTGGGGAGGTGGTCGCGCGACCGCTCCACTTCGAGCGAGACGGCGAACACTATTTGGGTGGCGTCTCCTACGCGCTCGTTCGCGCAAGCCCGGAAGCAATCTTGGCCGCGCTGAGTAACCCAGAGGATCTGCCCTACGCCTTGCCGCGCACCGAAAGCGCACGCTTGGTCGCTGCAGAGCCCGGCGCAGCTTGGATCGAGCTGGTCCAAGGGTCGCGTGGAGTCGGCGCGCGCTACACGGTGAAGCTCGAACGCGAGCCGAGTGGAGATGAGCTCCGGTTGGCGCTCGATCGCTCGCGACCGCACGACGTCAGCGACGTGTTCGGCTATTTCCGTGCGCGCCCGTTCCCGGACGGGCGCACGGTGGTCACGGTCGCCGTCGCGCTCGACCTCGGGTCCGGGCTGGCCAGTCTGTTCTTCTCGGATGCCGTCGAGCGCGCAATCTTGAGTTCACCTGCTCATATTCGCTCGTTCGTGGAACCTCGCGCGCTGGCGCTCGTCGAGTCGCGGTCGCCGAACTAGTCAGCGGATCGCGGTCGGTGGTAAATCGAGGGCGTGTTCGGCAAGGTCGGCGTCATCGCATTCAATAGTTACCGCGAGGCGGTGCGCGCGCGCGTGCTCCACGGCCTGTTTGCGCTCGCGCTGGCAACCGCGGGCTATTGCCTGGTGGTTGGCGCTTTCGCCCTGCGCGCGAGCTTTCGCGTGGTGAGCGATCTCGGCGCCGCATCCATCTCGCTGTACGGCGTGGTCGTGGCCGTGGTTCTCGGCGCGACGTCGCTCTACCGCGAGCTCGAGCTCAAGACCATCTTTCCCATTTTGGCGAGGCCGCTCAGCCGCACGCAGTACCTGCTCGGAAAGTACCTGGGCACCGCGCTCACGCTGGGGGTCTTCATTGCCGCCGACTCTGGCGCGCTTCTGCTCGCGCTGGGCCTCATGTCCGGGCGCTCGCCCTGGGCGGTCGTCGGCACCGCGGCGGGTCTGACGCTGATAGCTGCCGCATTCGCTTACAAGAGAGCGTCGCTGCGCAGCTTCATGCCGATCCCGTGGGCGCTCGGGCTCTTGTTGGCGGGGGCGTATTTCTCGGGCGGCGCGCCGGACGATCGTCGCGTCGTGCTCGGCTCGGCCTTGCTGACACTCTCGGAGGTATCGATTCTGACGGCCATTGCGCTCGTCTTTTCGGCATTCTCATCGCCCTTCCTGACCGCCATTTTTACGTTTGGCGTGTTCGTGGTGGGCCGCTCGGCGGATACGTTGTCCCGGTTACCCACGCGCGTTTTTGGTGAGGCGGTCGCGTCTCTCGGGCGTTGGCTAGCGAGCGTCGTACCGAACTTGATGTTGTATGTTCCGCCGCGGCCGTTGCTCACGGGGGAGGCTGCGTCAGGGTCGCTGGTTTCCTATTTGGCGATGGCCACCTTGCACGCCGCGGCATGGTCCGCGCTGTTGCTCGTACTCGCGAGCGCGATCTTTCGCCGGCGGGATTTTCTGTAGCGGATGCGAAGCCAGCTGCTGCGCGTGCTCGCGCTCACGGCGTTCTCTTTGGTATTCGCCTTCGGTGCTCTTACCGCTCGCGTACTCGTCGAGGGGGAGGCTGAGCTACGCGCGAGCGATGCCGCATTCGATAAAGGGGAGCTGGGCGACGCCATCGAGCACGCGCGACGCAGCGCAACGGCCTATGTGCCCGGCGCGCGCCACGTGGACCTCGCTTACGCACGCTTGCGTGCGATTGCGCTCGGCGCGGAGGCCTCGGGGCAGCCGCTATCCGCATTTGCAGCGTGGCAGGCCATCCGCAGCGCGGCGCTCGAGTCCCGGCACCTCTCGTCGCCGCGTCCCGGCGAGCTCGCTCAGGCCAATCAAAATTTGGCGCGGCTCGAGGCGTTTACGCGCGCCGGCGACGGCGATCAGCGCAATAAACAACAAACGCAAGCCTTCAAGCGACTGGAGAGCGAGAGCGCACCGGCGGCTGGCTGGCTATGGCTGCTCGGTTCGAGCTTTTGTCTGACGCTCGGCGGCCTCGCGCTTTTCGCTTGGCGCGGGCTTGACCCGAGCGGCAAAATAGTTTGGGAGCGCGCGCTCTGGGGGCTCGCCTGGGTCGGAATTGGCGCCGCTTGTTGGACCCTGGCCATCCTCCGGGCTTAGGCTATGCCATCAAAGTGGACGGTCTTGGCACGGCGATCTCACGCTTTTCTGAGCATTTGACCGGTGAACGTCGGGCGTCGCCGCACACCACGTCCGCTTATCGCCGAGATTTGGAGTCGCTCGCGAGCTACGTGCGCCAGCGGAACGACGGCGAAGCAGCGCTCGCCGATCTCGACAAACTGACGCTGCGCGGCTGGCTCGGCGAGCTGTCGAAGACGGTGGCGCCGCCCACGCTCGCGCGGAAACTTTCGAGCGTGCGCTCGTTCTTCGACCACTTGCTACGCACCGGCGTGGTTACGGTGAATCCGAGCGCGCTGCTCGCGAGCCCCAAGCTGCGCCGCAAGCTGCCGCGTTTTCTATCTGCCGAAGCCATGCAGGAAGTCGTCGAGGCCCCGTCGCAAGAGGACCAGTTGCGGAGCGTCGAACGTCTGCGCGATAGCCTGATCCTCGAGCTGCTATACGGCTGCGGGCTGCGCGTCAGCGAGCTCGCGTCGCTCGATCTGAATCAGTTCGCTTTCGGCGCGGCCGAGGTGCGTGTACTCGGTAAGGGTCGCAAGGAGCGCATCGTGCCGCTCGGTTCGAAGGCAGCTCAAGCGTTGGCAGCGTATCTTGTCGAGCGCGAGGCGCTACGACACCCCAAGACCGGCGCGTTCGACGAGCGAGCGCTCCTGCTCGGTCGCCTGGGCAAGCGGCTCGGCGTACGGCGCATACAGGATCTGGTGCGCCGCTACGGTGCGCTCGGTGCCGGAACGCCCGATTTGCATCCGCACGCACTGCGCCATTCGTGCGCGACCCACATGCTGGAAGGTGGCGCGGATCTGCGCGCAATTCAGGAAATGCTCGGGCACAGCAACCTTTCCACCACGGAGCGTTACACGCACGTGTCGCTCGACCAGCTCCTCGCGGTATACGACCGAGCGCACCCGTTGGCCAAGCGCCCGCGGGACTCGTCGCGATGAACCGATCCGGCTCCGCCCCCATAGCTCGCTTGTCGATGGCATTCGCTGGCGCGATGCTGGGCATGCTTCCGGCGCTGCTCGTCGCCAGCGCGATTGACTGCAGCTTCGCGCGCAACCCGCAGCACTTCTTCGCGCGTTGGTCGGCCGACTGCGGATTGCTCGCGCCGGTCGGCATCGCGCTGGCCCTCGTCGGTGGAGCGCTCCGCTTGTTTTTCAATGGTGGCCGCGCGCCATCGCTGCGCAACGGCTTCGCCGCGCTGCGCGAGGCAGAGCCGGAGGAGCGTGGAAAACTGAACGTCCTGTTTCCTGCGCTAGCTGTGGGCATCGCGTGCTGGCTGACGCAAATGGCCAATGGGGCCACGCGCCTCTTGGCTTCGGGGGCGGACGCTCGCGCGGTCGGCGCCGCGCTCGCGCTCGCGGCTCTCGCACTCGGTTGGGTCGTGATCGTGGTGAGCTTTGCTCTGGCCATGGTTCTCGCAGAGTCCACTCGCGTGCGTCAGTCCGATCCCCGGGTCGCGCTGGTGGTCAGCGTGCTGGGCTTCGCTTTATTTTTGGGGCTCGCCATTCACGCGGGCACGACCAGCGGGGCTGGGGCGCCGCTCGCCGTTTTTGGCGTTTTCAAGCGTCCGGAGCTCGATTTGAGGGGACCTGGCCTGGTCCTGCTCGTGCTCGCTGCGGCCTACGTCGTGCCCTCGACCAACCGCCGTGCCCTGCAGATTGGGGCCCTGGTGCTGGGCTTCGCTCCACTCTGGCTGACGCGTCGCGCGGCGTACTCCGCTCTCGATGATCGGTTGGTGGCGCTGTCGATAGAGCGTGAGGCGCCGCTCGGAAAGGTGGCGCTCGCGACTTTGCGCAAGTTGAGCGACCACGATCACGACGGCTACGCCGGCCGCTTCGGTGGCGGCGATTGCGACGACCACGACCCGCGTAGGAACCCCGGGGCCTACGACATTCCCGGCAACGGAATCGACGAGGATTGCTCGCGCGGAGACGAGCCGATCGTCGTGCCCAAGGCGCCGCCGGTGAGCTCGGAGTCGGTCGACCGCAGTCGCTTGCCGGCCCACGCGAATGTCGTCCTGATTACGATCGATACGCTGCGTGCGGATCTCGGTTTCGCCGGCAATAAGCGAGCGATCAGTCCGAACTTGGATGCGCTCGCTCGTTCGAGCACGGTGTTCGACAACGCCTACTCGCTGGCTTCCTACACCGCCAAGAGCGTCGGCCCGCTCTTGATCGGCAAGTACAGCAGCGAGACGCACCGCGACTGGAGTCACTTCAACCGCTTCAGCAACAAGGATACTTTTTTCCCGCAGCGCCTGCTCAAAGCCAAGATCCATACCGTGAGCGTGCAGGGCTACTGGTATTTCTTCATGAACACCGGGCTCGAGCGCGGTTTCGAAGTAGTGAACTCGCGAGCCGCGCCGGCGGTCGTTACGGTGGACGGTGACAGCAATACCAACGGCGACAAGGTCAGCGATGCCGCGCTGAGCGAGCTGCGCAAGCCGGAGCTGCAAAATCACCGATTCTTCATGTGGGTGCACTACGTGGATCCACACGCGGAATACGTGCCGCACCCCGGCTTCGATTTCGGACCGAGTCCGCGCGAACGCTACGACGGCGAGGTCGCCTTCGTCGACCATCACGTGGGCAGGGTGCTGGACGCGCTCTCGATGTCGCCATTTTGGGATCGCACGATCGTGATCGTGACGAGCGACCACGGCGAGGCGTTCGGCGAGCACGGTATGATTCGGCACGGCTTCGAGCTGTGGGAGGAGCTCGTGCGTGTGCCGCTGATCGTGCGCATCCCAGGGTTACCGCCGCGGCACATCGTGCCGCGCCGCAGCGCGATCGATCTCGCCCCCACCGTGGTCGATCTGTTCGGCGCTCCAGGACCGACGGGGATCGGCTCGGATTTCATGAGCGGCGTGTCACTCGTCAAAGATTTGCTCGCGCCCCTGGACGCGGAGCTCGACGAGCGCCCGGTCTTCATCGACATGGCGGCGGGACCCAACAACGGTGAACGCCAGGCGTTGATTTCGGCAGGCAAGAAGCTGGCGGCCAGCGGCGGTCGGCCGCTGAGCTTGTACGATCTGAACGTCGATCCGGGCGAGAGCAAGGATCTGCTGGACGACACGGAGATCGCTGCGCCGATGATCGCCGAGTTCAAGGCGTTTCGACGCAAGCTGCACGAAGTGTTCGTGCGACCCGACTAAGCTTGCGGTTTTGTTTGCCGAGTTCCTAGAGCCGTCGCAAGGAGCGACCAGAACGCCCGAGGGTCAGCTGCCAAACCGCACTAGCAAAGCATCTCGCTCGACGGCGTCACCCGCGGCCACGCATACTTCGGTCACCGTGCCGTCCGCGCGGGCTACGAGCTCATTTTCCATTTTCATCGCCTCGATCACGAGCAATGTGTCACCTTTTTTCAACGCGATTCCGGGCGCGCAGTGCACGCGCAGGATTCGTCCAGGCATCGGTGCACGTAGTTCGGCCGAGCCCTCGCTCGTGCGCAGACCGGCGGTTTGCGCGGCTCGGTCGCGCTCGCTTGCAGCGCTCGCGGCGACGTTCAGTACGCGCGGCGGTTCACCGTCGCGGCCAAAGCGTAGTTCCACGATCCGGCCGTCGATCTCGACACTGAGAATGTCGTGTGCGCTTTCGACGATGCGCGCCCGCCGCCGACCGCCGGGTCCGGTTGGGGAGTGGCGAGTAACCAAGTAACCGTCGTCGCCGTCGGTTGCGAGCTCCAGCTCGATTTCTTCACCGCACAGATCGACGAAATAGCGCATTAAAAAAGGCTCTGCGATTCAAAATGGCGAGGGCGCCGTCGGCATCTTCCGCTCCGGCGCGTCGGGTCGTACGCCCGGAGAATACCCCTCGGTTGGCGGCTCTTCACGCGCGGTGTGCGCCGCACAGATGATGTCCAGGCGACTCGGCGAGTAGATGAACAGGGTCACGGCGCCGGCCAGGAATGTGAACGGGTCTTGAGACATGCGGATTTCAGACCAGCCTCGCGGACAAATCTGCCCGAGCTCATACGGTCCACTCGCTTCGACCGTACCGAACAAGAAGGCGACGTGCCAACGGTCGTTGAACCCCGGCGCCGGATCAGCGGGTGGCAACCCAGAGCGGACCGTGGTGACCGTACAGCCAGTGACCAGAGTCAAGAACGCCAGCGCTGCGGCGCGCAGAGACGAGGTCACGACGGGCCTCGGCGCTTGCAGCGGATGTTGACCTCGCGCGGTGTGTAGATGCCCAGCGTGAGGATGCTCAGCCCGAGCGTGGACCAAGTGGTCCCGATCCGAATGGATTCTGCGGAGGTATTCGGGCAGTCATTGCGTACGTCGAGCTCCGGTCCATCGAATGCCCCGAACAAGAACGCCGGTACGACGTGGTGATGGACGGGGGTCACGGCCTTCGGTGTCGAGCCCGCGCAGCTCAAGGCCATTAGCGACAGGCCCGCGAGGAGTGGCTTCGCCGGAGGGGTCATGGCCACGTGGTGGGCGCAGCAGGGATTGAACCTGCGACTTCGTCCGTGTGAAGGACGCACTCTACCGCTGAGTTATGCGCCCGAAATGCGTTCGGGTTACCGGGCGCACTCTTACCGCGGTCGAATCTTTCCTGCAACCGGGAGAGAATGGCACGGCAGCGAGCGACCGGTTTGGTGATATAGGAAGCCCCCTTCGAGCCTCCCATGGACGACAGCGTGAAGGCCCTGGTTTTGGACGACCTCCGTCGGCGCGACCGAACGCGTGGCCTCGTGATCGTGGGCGTCGCGTTCGTGGCATGTCTGCTGGCCTCCGCGTGGGTGAGGCGCGCCTCGCGTCCGGAGCTGAGTGTACCCCCGGCTCCGCCGACCACCGTCTCCGTGGTCGGTTTTCCGAAGAGCGTCGACGCCGTGAAGACACTCGCTGCGGCTCGCGCCTTGACTCGACGCAGTATGCTGCGCGGCATCGTCATGGACGGAGTGCACAGCGACGGCAGCGTTGACGTGAGCGAGTCGGTCGGACGTATCAGCTACGCGTTCCAGAGTTCGGCGGGTCAAGGCCCACAGCCGGCGCGCGAGCCCGGCACACTCGCCCGACGTTGGTATTGCGGCAGGCAGTCGGTGTTCGTGCGTAAGGAGGGCATGGCGGCGGAGGTCGACAACGCCGAGGCGTCTTGTCCGCTGCATCCGGTCGATCCCTTGCCGGAGCCTCGTTGCACTCCGAGCGCGGTTTGGAAGCGCGCGCTCGAACATGGCGCGCCGGCCGACAGGCTCGCGCGCATCGAGTACTATCGCGCGAGCGCCGGCCCGGCCTGGCGGTTCGATCAGACCGGCAGCAAAGTGCGCTTTTCGCTGTACGGCGACTGCGCGCGGGAGCTCACGCCGCAAGAAGCCGCCGTGGTGTCGCCCTACTGACTCGCTGGTCGCTCACGAGCGCTTGCCAGGAGGCCCGCGGCTCGTTCGAGCGCGTTCCAGAGCACGTTCGTGGTCTCGGCGAGCTCGCACGAAAACCCGATCGCGCGAAGCTCATTCGTCGCTATCTTCGAGACCGCGCTCGCGCGGTCGCTTGCGCGGACCTTGTCGAGCTTGGTCGCCACGACGAGCTTGCCGAGGGCTGGCCGCCCAGGACTCTCGCTATCGAGCATCTCGAGCAGATCGAGATCGTCGGCTTCGAGCCCGCGCCGCACGTCCACCAAGAGCGCGACGGCGCGCAGTGTCGGGCGCTGAGTGATGTACGAGTCGATCAGCTCACCCCACGAGGCGCGCTCGTGCTTCGACCGCTGCGCGTAGCCATAGCCGGGTAGATCCACGAGCGTTAGCTTCGTACCGGCGGAGGTCTCGATGGCGAAGAAATTGATTTGGCGCGTGCAGCCGGGAGTCGAGCTCGTGCGGGCCAGGCTTTTGCGGTTCATCAGCCGATTGAGCAATGAGCTCTTGCCGACGTTCGAGCGCCCGGCGAACGCGATCTCCACCTGCGTGGGCGCGGGAAGCTCGCCGGGCTGGCGAGCAGCCGCGCTGAATTCGGCCTGGAGCACGCGTGGTTTGGGGTCGGGTTGCGCTGGCTTGGACATGGGTGGCACCGCGGCAAAGGCGGTAAGTACTAGCCGCTCGCGCGGCGGCGGCGGGCCGCGGCGAGCAGCGCGCCAAGCTCTGGGCTTTTGACGAGCAAGGCCGCCAGCGCAAATACCACGACAAACGTCAGCGCGCCGAGTAACCCGGGCAGCGCGCGGTAAAAACCGGTCGCGTTCGGGGCGACCGCGAGCGCACGCGAGGTGCCGAGGCCCGCGGCGGCGGCAATCGTCGAGGCGATCAGAGTGCGCAGCGCGGAGCTCAAGATCTCCCGCGTATGCAAGGTGTCTAGCTTTTTTGCCAGCAATCGCCAGAGCAGGACCATCTGTACCGCGCTCGAGCCGGTGACCGCGAGACCGATACCGACGTGTCCGAGCGGCCCGCGCAGAAACCAGGCGAGCGCGATGAAAGCGACGAGATCGATGCTGGCGACCAGCACCGGCGTGCGCGTGTCACCGGTCGCGAAGTACACACTGACGAGCTGGCGTACGGCGGCGACGAACCAGATGCCGAGCCCTTGCGCCATCAGCGCGTGTGCCGTGCCACGCACGGACTCGGTGTCGAACTCACCGCGTTGGAAGAGCAGCACGACCACGGGCTCCGCGAGCCCGACGAGTAGTGCGGTCGCCGGGATCGCCACGAACAGCGCGAGCCGCATGCCGAACGCAAACGTGCGCGCGACCTCCGCGCGCTCGCCGCGAGCGACTTGTCGGGCAAGGCTCGGCAGGGCGGCTGTTTGCAAAGCCATCACGAAGATGCCTTGCGGAAAATCACACAGGCGCTGTGCCCAACCGAAATAGCTTTGCGAGCCCTGCGGCAGTTCGGAAAGAAAGCGTCGGGCCAGCACCACGTCGACCCAATACACCCCCATGCCGAGCAGCGTCGGCCCCATGCGCGTGAGGGCCTCCTTGACGCCCGGTTCGCTGAAGTCGAGGCGCGGGCTCGTGAGGTAGCCGATCTTCTTGAGGCTCGGCCACTGCGCGACGACTTGCAGCGCACCGCCGAGCAGGACGGCGAACGCCAGAGCCAAAGCCGGATCGTAACCACGCGCGCCGAGCAGGCGCGGCAAGCCAAGCCCGAGCACGATGAAGGCCACGTTGAGCAGCCCCGGAGCGAACGAGGTCGCGACGAAGCGCTGATACGTGTTGAGCGCCGCGACGCCGAGCGCGGCCGAGCCCATGAAGAAGATGTAGGGGAATACCCAGCGCGTGAGCAGCGTGGTGCGCTCGAATTGTCCCGGGTACTCGCGATAACCCCCGGCAAATAGCGCGACCAGCGTCGGGGCGAACGCGACGCCCAGCACGGTCACCAGGAACAGCACGAGCAACGATAGCCCGCGCGCCGCGCGAAAAAAACGGCGCGCGGCGTCGTCGCCTTGCTGCTCACGTAGCTTGCCGAGCACGGGCACGAATGCGCTTTGCAGGGCACCTTCTGCGAGCAGCTGCCGGAGCACGTTCGGGATCGTGAAAGCCACGAAAAAGGCGTCGGTGATCGCGCGCGAGAACATCGCCGCGATCACTTGATCGCGGACGAGTCCGAGCAAGCGACTGAACAGCGTGCCGGCGGCGACGATGCCCGCGCGTCCGGTGATCTTGGCGCGCTCGGAGTTGCTCATTCGATCCCACCGTGCGCTTTCAGCGCCTGTTCGACCAACCGGAGAGCCACGCGCGCGTCGTCCTGCTCGAGGCTGCCTCCGCTACCCACGGCGTTCAACGCCTCACGCTGCTTGCCGCTCAAGTGAATGCGCGCTCCGCCACAGCTTTGGCACACGAGTCCGCCACGGCCCGGGTCGACCGCTGCGCCCTGGTTGAGCGCTGCTAGTTTGCCGCAGCTCACACAACGCAGGAGATCGATCCCCCAACCAAATGCCGTGAGCAAACGCAGACCAGCGGCAGCGAGACGCACCTGCGGCTCGCTCTGGTCCGCGCTGTCCGAGAGTTGATCGAGTAGCGTGGAAAGTTCCTGCCAAACTTCGGGTTCCGGCACGCGCGGAGGCGCGGCTTTGCGCACCCAGCCGAGCGCAACGCCCGCGGCTTCCAGCCTTTCGAGGCTAGCCAGGATGCGCGCGCGCGGCACGATGATTTTGGCCTCGCGCAGCGTAACGAGCTCTGCCGCTGCGCGTTCATCGTAGCGCACCCCGAGCGTGTGCATGGGCTCGAGCGCGCCGCCGAACCGCTTCTGGCTCTTACGTGCGCCGCGAGCGAGTGCGCTGATGCGGCCCTGAGCGTCGGTGAGCAACGTCAGGATCAGATCGCTGTCACCGTAGTCGACACGACGGAGTAGCAGTGCTTGAGCCGTTCGCGTCTCGCTCGCTGAGCGGGCCGTACGCGGCACGCTCAAATGAACTTCGCGCTGCATGCGCGCGACGACAGCTCTTGCGGCATGTCGTCGCCGCGGGGCTTGAGCACGATGCTCAGCGCGAGCGTGAACAGGATCAGCAGCAGCACGAATGCAATCGCGACACCGAAACGACGCGAACGGGCCGGCTTGACCACGTTCGCCATCGGCAGAGGAGTAACCCAGGCCACGCGCCGGCTGGCCGTGTAGCGGGCGAGCACCTCGTCGGCCGGCACGCCGAGCGCGCGCGCGTAGGCCTTCAGAAAACCGCGCACGAACACTTCGCCCGGCAATTCATCGAAGCGATCGGCTTCGATCCGTTCCACGCTGGAGCTCGGCATGCGCGTCGAACGTGAGATTTCCTCCACGCTCATCGCTCTGGATTCGCGCGCGTGGCGTAGAAAACTTCCGACGGTGTCCATGCGAAGCGGACAGAGACTACTTGAAGTTTTTGAGCATGGATCCGCATTCTTTGCCGGTATCCGTGTTTCCCGAGAGCGCGACGCAGCGATCTAGATCCGCCCGGGCTGCATCCGTCGCCCCGAGTCGCATTTGGACGCGAGCGCGCGCTTCGAGTGCGTCTTGCAGAGAGTTACAACCGGGGGCTTCTGTTTCCAGTGCGCGCGTAAACGAGTCGAGCGCCGAGGTGAGCTCCTTCTTGCGCTCATAGGCCATGCCGAGCCGATAGTTGCCGACGCAAAATAGGGGTTGGGCCGCGATGCTGCGCTTCAGCGCATCGATGGCCGGATCAAGTTGTTTCAGTTCGAGATAGGCCCACCCGAGGTTGCCCCAAGCATTTTCCGGCGTTTGGTAGAGGATGTCCTCGGTCAGCGGTTTGAGCAGCGACACGGCCTCCGCGTAGCGCTTCTCGTGAATCAGCACGACCGCGAGGGTGTTTTTGGCCTCACGAAAGTCCGGCCGCGCGTTCACTGCGGCCCGCGCGTGTTTTTCTGCCTCGCCTAGCCGACAATCATTCGGACCCCGGGCGCAAAAGTCCAGGTAGAGCAGGGCGACCAAGTGGGCCGCTTCCGCATTGTCTGGGTCGAGGTCCACCGCCTTGAGTGCGTGCTCGAGCGCATCGCGCGGTTTGCTCCGGCGCAGCCACAGATCGCGGGCGACGTCATATTCGCTCTCACTCACACGTGAGGGGTCCTGGGCCCCTGGGCCGAGGCCGTGGCGTGAGCCGCAGGCTGCCAAGACAAACGCGAGCCAAGCGCCCGCAAACTTCCGTATCAACCGCGCCCCCGTTCCCGCACGGTACCGCGCAGCTGATCCTTGACCCCCAGTAGATTGTAGAGCTCCCGCAGGTTCTCGAGATCAGGTAGCTCGACGTGCTCGTCCCGAATGTTCACGTACCCCGTCTCCCGCAGTTGAGAAATGATTCGTTTGACGGTGTCGACATCGAGCCCGGCGTGAGCCGAGAGCTCGAGGGGCGAGAGCGTGAGGGAGATGTCGCCATTCGGCCGTCCGTCCGAAAGCATCTGCTGTTGACCGAGCTTGATCAACGCGACGACCACCTTGGATTGCGCGTCGCGCAGCATCAGGATTTCTATCTGGTCTTCCGCGTCACGCAACCTGCGCAGCAGCTGTGACAGCACGCGCGCCGCGACGTCCGGGTTGGTTGCTAGAACCTGGTCGAAGGTGGCCTGGTCGAAGGCGAGCGCAACACCGTCGTCCAAGGCGAGCGCCGTCGAGCTGCGCAAGGAGCCTTTGACGAGTGCCGACTCGCCGAATAAGTCTCCGGGGCGTACGACGCGTAAACTGCGCTCCATCGCGCCGGCGTGTTTGATCAATCGGACTCGGCCGCTCTGGAGCAGGAATGCATCCACCGCGGGTTCGCCGTCTCGAAAGAGCACGGCGCCCGCGCTGAAACGGCGGCCATAGCGCGAAAGCAGGCGTTCGTCTGCGTCGGCGCCGTCGGTCGAAGACATCGGGGGCATGCTAGATCAAGCCTGCTCGAGTGGCGACCGCGGCAACGTCGGCAGCGTCGCCCCGGCTCCCCGCACGTAGATCGGCTGAGCCGAGCTGTGCGGGTCGGCTCGACCCGTCAGTTGGGCGATGCGCCCAGCGTGGGGAAGATCGAGGTCCTCGCCCCGGAGATAGGGCACGTCGCCCGTATTGCCATCGGCGTCGGCCCCGACGACGGCTTCGACGGCGTGCGCCAGCAAGAAGCTGGCGAGCCCCGCGCGAGCAACCACGCTCGCCGGGCAAAGCTCGCGGTCCGACGCGAAGACAGCGACGAAGAGTTCGTCGCGGTGGGCGTCGAGCACTGCCGCGCACGGACCCCGCCCAGCGGACAACGGGCCTTCGACCATGGCGCGCAACGACGGAATACCGATGAGCGGTCGGTCGAGGCCCAGACTGATGCCGTCGGCAAGCGCAATCCCGACGCGCAGCCCCGTAAACGAGCCGGGACCAAGCCCGACGCCCAGGCGATCGAGCGAGTTTTTCGACCAGCCGGCGTCCGCCAGTAGTCGGGTCATCAGCGGCAGCATGGCCTCGGCGTGCGATTTGGGCTGGTCGTGCGTGAGGCTGGCGATGACCTGATCGGCCTCGAGCAGGGCTACCGAGCCACGTCGGGTGGAGGTCTCGAACCCGAGAATACGCACGTCGAGCGTGTACCATGAAACGAACCGAGCGCGGACGCGCTATGCTGGCTCGAATGTCGTCGATCCTCCCGCGCTTCGACTTCCGGGCCGAGTACGCCCAGGCGAACGACATCGGGAGCTCACGCAGCCAATACGAAGACCGCACGTTGATCGCGCCGCAGATCGCCGTGTTCGGTGTGGCTGATGGTATGGGCGGACATCAAGCGGGCGAGGTGGCGGCCGAACACGCCGTGCGCGAAGTGGAACGCGTGCTGTCCGCCCGCGCCGCGCAGCGCGCCGTCGAAGCGTACGTCACGCGCTCGGACCTCGGTGCGCGTCGTCAGATGTACAGCGAGCTTCGGCATGCGATGGAACAAGCCAACGCCACCATTCGTGCGGACGCGCAATCGAATCCGGAACGCGGCGGCATGGGCACGACGTTGGACGTCGTCTGGCTCGCGCGCGACCACGCGTTCATCGGTCACGCAGGCGACGGTCGCGTTTACCTGGCTCGACAGCGCGCCGTTCTCCAGCTCACGCAGGATCACGTCGCGCAAGGCAAGTCGGACGGTTTCGGACGCGGCAACGCGTACCGCAGCGGCATTACGAACGCGCTCGGCATCAGCGACGTGCTCACCGTCGATACGCTGTTCGTGGACGTGACGCGCGGTGATCGCTTGCTGCTCTGCAGCGACGGTGTCTACGGTCAGCTCGACGGCGAAGCCGAGCTCTCCGAGCTGTTGCGGGAAGGGACGCCCAAGGATGCAGCGGCCGCGCTGATCGCCCGCGCCGCGCGTCTCGGGCGCGACAACGCCACCGCGATTGTGATCGAGGTGGGCGAGCGTTTCGTCAAGCGCAGCGATCAGGATCGTGGCCTGGGCGCGCAGGACTTGGAGCGCGCGCGCCAGAGCCCGCTCTTGGCCGACTTGCCTCTTTCGTTCGCGCTCACCGCGCTGTCGGCGGCGGTCGAGATCGAAGTCCAAGCGGGCGAGGGGATTCCGCGCGTGGTGGCCAACGATCTGGTCGCCTATATCGTGCTCGACGGCGTCGTCGACTGCGGCGGCGAGCGGCGCGTGGGCGCTGGAGCGCTGCTCTTCCCGGAGTCGCTGGTCGGTGTGCCCGGCGTGGTCGACGGCCTCCTAGCCGAACGCCCGTGTCGCGTGCTGCGCGTGCGCGCGGATGATTTCGCCGAGATCTGCGCGGAGCCGCGGCTGGCGAGCGAGCTCTATCGCCGCATCGCGCAGCACCTGGCGCGCAGCGTCGCCCGCGCCGGCTAGTGTGAGCCGGCGCGGACATTCGGCCGTACGGCTACTTCAGCTCGTAGGCTTCGACTGCATTGTCCATGAAGCGCGGCACGAGTACGCGCTTGCGCTTGCTGTCGTAGCCGAAGTCGGCAGGGCCTTTTAGGTCCGCCAACACAACCTCGAACGTGCCGCCGAGCTTGCCTTTGTAGATCGCGGACGCGCCCCAGCTCGAGACCAGCAAGCTGTCGCCCGTGCTGGCGAGGCCATCGAGGCCGCCGTTAGGTAGTTTGGTGACGTCCTGCTTGGCGCCCTTGTCGTCGAGGCGATAAAGCTCGTTGCTGAGCAGGGTATTGACCAGCACGCCGTTGTCGACGACGAGCAGGCCGTTCGGGCCACCGAGATCCTTGGACTTCGCGAGGGTTTTGACCTTGCCGGTCTTGTCGATCTCGTACACCGCGTCGGTGCCGGTGGGGTCGAAGCCCTTTTCACCCGGCTTTACGCCGGTGTCCGAGACGTAGATCCTGCCGTCTTTGGCGATCGCAAGATCGTTCAAGAAGGTCGAGCCTGGGATCTTGATCTCACCCTTGGGCGCGCCGCTCTTGGCGTCGAATTTGCGCACGACGGTGATGTCGGTGACGTAGAACACGCCGCCGGCAATGCCGCTGCCCTTCGGAGCGTCGAGCTTCACCTTGCCGACGCCGCCGGCGATGAACTTGTCCTTGACGACCTTGCCGTCCGGCGAGAGCTCCGTGATGTAGCCGTTGTTGTCGGCTGCATTGGGAACGCCGTTGATGTTCGAGACCAAGTAACGGTCGCCTGCTTCGTCCCACAGCACGCTCTCGGGCGTCATGATGCCCTCAGTAACGCGAAAGATGGGCGTGGGTGCAGCCGGCTTCGCTGGTTCGGCTGCCGGTGCAGGCGTCGCTGCTGCCGTCGGCGCAGGCGCTTCTACCGCCGCGGGAGGCGGGGTGGGCGCTGCAGGCGGCGCTGCGGGTTCGGGCGGCGGCGCTCCGCCGCACGCGCTGAGGATGCTGATCGTGGCTACGAGCAAACCGCTTGTTCGAATCGTCATGGGCATCCAATAGGGGCAGCTTCGCGGCGCGTCAACTCGGGCTTTTGAAGGGTTATTTCCCTACGACAGGGCTGCGGCCGCCTGTTCCGCCGAGCGAACAGCGGCGTCGATTCCGGAGCCGTGAAATGCCGAACCGGCGAGCCGGATCCGGCTACCCGTGAGCGCGGTTTCGAGCTCGCTGACGCGTGCGCGGTGTACGGCGTCGATCACGGGCAGCGCGTGTGGCCAGCGTGACACCCAGCTCCGCAGAGGTTCTGCCGTGACCCCGAGAGACGACTTGAGGGCTTCATGCGCGCGAGTGACCCAAGTTGCATCGGTCTCCGTTGCGAGCTCGTCTTCAGTCGGGCGAAAGAAGACGCGAAAGAGTGCGCGATCGGCCGGAGCGCGCGCCGGGAGCTTGGCCGACACGAAGGTCGCGGCGCGCGCTCCGAGCAGCGGCTGGGGAATGCTGATGAAACCCGTGCCGTCGAGCGGGTGGGCAATGGCGGCGCGCGCGTACGCGAGGGTGACGGTCGTACTGGAGGTGCAGGTTGTCTCGCATAGCGCAGCGGCGCGCGCGCCGAACGCGTTCGAGAGTAACTCGCCAGCGATCACCGCGCCCGTAGCGACGACCACGGCGTCGTAGTGCTCGCCATCACCGGCCGCAAACAAGACGGCGAGTTTGCCTGCTGAAGACTCGACCCTTTGGGCTGCGCTGCTCAGGCGCAGGTCGACGCGGTCTTCGAGCGCGTCGACTAGCGCGTCCGAGAGATCCGCCATGCCTCCGATGAATGAGCGGATCCCGCGACCGAGCTCGTCGCTTGGTACCTGAAAGCCGAGCAAGCGCGCGGCCTCGCCCGGGGCGAGTTCGAGCAAGGACGAGCCGTCGAAGCGGTACGAGCGATGTACGAGCTGTTCGACCAATCGATCCGCGATACCCAGATCGGTCGCGAGGCGCGCGACCGCCTCACTGCGAGCCACGAATCCTTCGGCCCCGTGCTCGACGACGAACCCGTCGCTGCGCTCGGTCGAGAGCTGTCCACCCAGTCGAGTGCTGGCTTCGTACAGCGTCACACGGTCACCCAGACTAGCGCGTCGATACGCCACCGTGAGCCCGGTCAGCCCGCCGCCGATGATCGCGACACGCATGCGGACCCTTTACCACTTAACGACGGGACGCTGTAGTCAGATGAAGGCCTTGATGGCGGCCAGTATCGCGCGGTTGCTGTCTTCCTGCGTGCGCAAGGTGCGCTTGAGCTCGCCCTTGGTCACCTCCAGCGAATGATTGCCGTGCTCGACCACGTAGAGCTCGTTTGGGGCGCGCATGGTCGGGCGGACGGCCGCGAGGAGCTCGAGCGGGCACAAAGGATCGCGTGTGCCTTGCACGAACAGAATCGGCGTCTCGAGCTCGCGCAAGACGGCGTCGCGTAGTTTGCCATTCGGCCCTTGCCCTTTGAGCGGATAGCCGAGGCACACCACGCGCTCGACCGGGCGCTCGAGCGCGACATGACAACCCACGCGGCCGCCCATGCTCTTGCCGATCAGGACCGTTGCTCGCCCTGGAAAGCGCCGTTCGGCGTCCGCGATGGCCGCGATGTGGGTGAGCAAGAGCTTCGCGAGTGGATCGGGCGCACCACGTCGCTCGGCCATGTACGAATAGTCGAACGTGACGACCTCGCCGAGTTCGCGCAAGCGCTCCGCCCAGGCACGCATCCAGGGATGGCTCGAGGGGGCACCGGCACCGTGAGCGAAGACGAATAGAGGCGGCTGCATGGGCGAGAGAGCCGTCGCGTGCGCGCGCGGTAGCCGTACCTTACAAACGGCGAGCGCTCTCGCGCAACTCCCTACGCTCGTGAGATGACGCCACCCGGCAGCGCGAAAAGAAAGGGCGCCCCGCACCGTCGCCAACCGCGCGGGGCGCCCAAGCCTGTTGCCTACTTCACGCAGCTCGCGGCGCAGCCGCTTCCGCAGCAGACGCTATCCGAGCAGCAGATGCTGTTCGTGCAGGAGCCGCCCGCAGGGGTACACACGTATCCGCCGTCGGGCGTCCCCGCGTCATCAGCAGGCGGCGGAGGCGTCGACACGACCTTCTCCACCCATTGCGCCGTGTGGTTGTGCGAGTTCACGTCCTGGAACGGCAGCCAAAAGGCGGGGAACGAGCGGTCGAGCCCATCGATCGAGCCGTCTTCATCGACGATGACGGCGGCCATCCAGATCTGGGGCTGCGCGCACGCTTCGTACGTGACTCCTTGCTTCGAGAGCGGTTGTGGCTGGTCGTAGTCGGGGGACTCAGGCGGGTAGCAGTTGTCGAAGCCCTGGTTGGTGAGGTGCAAGCCGTAGTCTCGGTTCGATGAGAAGGTGACCCAGAGCAGATTGTGTCCGCGGTACTTCTGCACGAAAGGGCTCCATTTGGGCCACGAGTTCGAGAGCTTGCTGGTGTCGGCCGTTCCCGTGGGCGGCGTGTTGAGTGCGGGCAGATCGACCGCGGCGCCCCCTGCTGGGTAGTGTACGAGCGCGACACGTGCGAGCCGGTTGTAGAATGAATCGCCGCCAGTCGCGCTGTTCATGATGACGAACGATTTGTCGGGCGCGAACGAGGGATAGTAAAAGGTTTGCGCGCCCTGCGGGGCCAGAAACGGGCTTGGCGCGCCGAACGCGTTGTTCGCGTAGTCGAAGCTCGACGTGTACAAGGCGCCGGACATGAAGTGATGATCCCCGGCGGTCGAGATCGTGCCCGCTTGCGGCACGACGTAGACCATCGTCGCGTCGTCGGCCGATAGATCGGGCTGCGTCGCGGCAAGGTCGTTGCCGACCGCCGTGCTTGCAAGCTGGGTGCCGGTCTCGTCGAATACGGCCCATTCCAGGTCTGGAGTTGCCATGCCCATGCCCATGCCGGGCATGCCCATGCCGGGCATGGGCATCGCCTTCGGGGCCTTGAACGTGCTGGCGATCAGCTTGAGGTGATCGTGCGTGAAGGTCTGGAAACCTGGCGAAATGTTCTTGCCGCCGAGAGCTGAGCGCGTCGCGATGTCCATCAACTGCGAATGCACATCGCCCATCTCGTCGTCGGCATCCGGGTCGTCGTACTCGAGCGCCATGCGCGCGCCATCACGCGACACCGTGTGGCAACCGATGCACGTACCGGTCGCGTCGGAGGTGTAGAACGGCGTTGGCGTCGGGTCGAACGAGCCGAAATCATGGCTGTAGATGCCGCCGGTCTTGCCGCCGATTCCGCCAAACGTTGCGGACTGCCAATAGTAGATGCCTCCCGCGAGATCCTCTTTGGCAAACGCGATGCGGGACGAATTGGCCGATGTCGACGCGCAAGCGAGGCCGCTCTTCGTGGCTCGTACGGTCACCTTCACAGGCTCCGCTTCGCGGTTGTTGTTTGCGATGTCGTTCCACGCGGCTTGCGAGAGCGTGAGGCCGCAGCCCTTGCTCGGCCCGCCGCGGACGTCGGGCACCGCGACGCATTGGGTCTCGACCGTGACCTGCGTACTTGCGCTGCTGAAATCGACCTCGAACAGCGTCGCGTCGGAGTTCGGGATGAACTGCACTTCGAGCACGTTCATGTTTGGTGGTAAGAGCACGCCATCGGGCGGATATGCGAGCGTCGGTGCCGCCAGTACGTTCGCGCTGCACTCGCTGCCGCCGAGACCCGGGAATGTGTCGCAGCCAGGGCAGGGATACCCGCTATGCACCGACATGCCTGCTCCCGCGTCGGCGAGCCAGGACGAGGTTCCCGCGCTGCCCATGACCCCAGTGCCCGCGCTCGCCGCGGTGCCTTGGCCGGCCCCCTTGTTGTCGTTTGCACTTTTGCCGCTGCACGACGCGCTCACGGCTGCTGCGGTTGAAAGCAATAGCAAGGCGTAGCCCAGGCGATGGGTTCGTTTTCGATCCATTTTTTCCTCACGCGTGAATGATGAAAGTGATTAGGACATATCGAGTCTTAGTTACCGATCACGCATTCAAGTCCGGCGTCCCCAGCCGCACACATCGGCGCGTCGCTGCAGCAATCCACTGCGCTGGCGCAGGCTTCCCCGCTGTTTCGACATTGCGACGAGCAAGTGAGCATGCCCATCGGCTGCACCAAGCAAAATCCACCGCAACAGTCCGCCGCGTGCATGCAGACCATACCGTCCGCGTGGCACATCTTTGGCGGATCTTGCTGACAATGCTTGGTCGCGATGCCCGGGCCATCCGGCTTGCAGTGGACTGGGGGCATGGCCATGCAGCAGCTTGGATCGTCCAGGCACTCTGCTCCGAGTGGCTCGCAGCTCATCGGTGGCGCAGCCGAAGTGAACGGTAGAGGCACCAGATCGGTGTTGCGCGTTCCGCACGCCAGCAAAATGCAACAGGGCCAGGTCCATTTCACGGTTTCTCGCTCGCTCGCGCGTTCACGTGCTCGAGGGCCTGCGCGTGAAATTGCCCGCGGGGATAGGCGGCGAGGTAGCTGGAAAATAGTTGATCGGCGCGCGCATTGTGGCCAGCGTGCGCTTGCACGCGCGCCGCGGAGAACAAGGCCGTTTCCGCGAGCGGCAGGTTGCGAAAGCGCGTGAACACCTGGAGATATTCGCTTGTGCTGAGATCGGGGTTGCCGGCGATGCGAGCGGCATCACCGAGCAGCATTTGCGCCTCCGCTTGCTCGTCCATCCGCGGGTGAGCGTGGAGCGCCAGATCGATAGCGTGGCGAGCGCTCGAGACATCGCCGGAAGCGAGCGCGTGGCGCGCCAGTGCGAGCGATTCCGCGGCCGTCACCGTACGTGCGACCGTCGGGGCGGGCTCCGCGACATCCGAATCGCCGCCCACTGCGTCGGCAGTGCCAACGGGCGGTGCGTTCTGGGCCAGTGCGTCGCTTGCACGCCAGCGCTGCCCGGCATCCAGCACCGCGACCTCGACCCCGACCGCGTTTGAAATGCGTACACGGCCGCGCGAGACGCTGACGGACCGTGCGTCCACGTGAAACTCCGTGCCGAGTACGTCGACGCGAAATAGCGGGGTTTTTACGGCAAACGGCCGCTTCGGTTTCGGGTCCACCGACACGTTGACGGCGCCGTCCGCGAGCTCCACGCAGGAATCGGCTTCGCTCCACGCGAGCGACGTCGCCTCCTCCGTACGCACGCGCGCGTGGGCGAGCGCGAGCTCGCTTTGCGCCGCAACACTCAGTTTGCTGTGTTCTGGTACGACTGCTCCTAGCGCCAACGTACGGCCGCCGATCGAGACAGTGCCCGCCACGACCATGGACAGGTTGTGCTCGGCCGCATCCGCCAACGGCGCTGCCCGACCATGGCGGAGCCAGGCTCCACCCAACGCGCACGCGAGTAGCAATGCAAAGCCGAACGCCAGCGCATACGGAGAACGTGGCGCAAACGCGTGTTCCAGCAAGCTTTGCTCCGGTGCGTCGCTGGTTGCCCGTACGAACGCGCGCGCAAGCAGTCGCTCGGACGGGACTGCCAGCTGCGAGCTCTCTGCCGCGTGCAGCGAGAGCTCAGCTAGATTCCTGAGTAACGTGCTGTCTTCACGGCAACCGGCGCAAGCAGCGAGGTGCCGCTCGAGCACCAGTCGCTCGGCCTCGCTGAGGCCTGACGCCCGGCGCTCCAGCAGTCGGCTCACGCGGAAACATGCATCCGTCATCGCACGACCTCCGCTTCAAATAGCTCTCGTAGCGTGCGGTCCTTGCGCGCCGAGGCGAGCAAACTGCGGCGTGCCCAAAAAATACGTGACTTGGTGGCCACGATGCTCGCGTTCATGATGGCCGCGACTTCGTCGACCGGTCGCCCTTCGAACACGTGCAGAACGAATGGAATCCGCTTCTTCGGCGCCAGGCGATCGAGCAGAGCGTACAAACGTCGCACCTGAGCACGGCTGTCCGCCGCGCGGTCCGGCAACGGCGCGCGGTCGACGAGGGCCTCGCCGGGCACGAGCTCGAACGCTACGCGGCGTCTCCGTTCGGGCCGGCGCAGCTCCCTTTGCAGTATCTGAACCGCGATACTAGCAAGCCAGCGCCGCGGCGACGCTTCACCGCGGAACCGCGGAAATGCACGAATCGCCGCGACCACGGTGAGCTCCACCAGCTCGTCCACGTCTCCACTCGGGCCAACGAGGCGCCCAACCAGGCGAGTCAACGACGGCAGCTCCGCGCGGAAGAAGGCGTCGAGCGCGCCGCGTTCCCCTTGCCGACACGCCTCAATCGAGACGTCCGGGCTTCCTACCAATTGTTCCAACGCAGCAGGTTCCAAGGTTCCTATCAGAGTGTCCCCAAGTGGTGCCCGGGTTGAAAAAATCTGCGAACGAAGCGGCGAAAGGAGTGACCTCAGAACAATGGCAGCACCGCCGACAGCGAAATGGCCGGTCGAACGCGCCCGAAATCCAGCACGGGCGTAGCGCGAAGCGAGAGGCGTTGGCGTTCAAACCAAAGCTCCGCGCCCAGCGCGCCACGCAATTCGAGACTGTCGATTGGGATGCGAGCCTCGAGGCCGAGCTGGCTGACGGGCACCCGTAGCTCCGCGCCCCCCGTGTGTTTGGGATCCACGAGGCCTCGCGCTCGCAAGACGACAACACCAAGCTCGAGATACGGCCCCAGCGCGGCGGCCTCCCAGCGGCGCAAGACTCGGCCGCCTGCGCCAAAGTAAGCAAGGCTCGCGTCGACCTCACCTATCCTCGAAACGGAGCGCACGTTGGCATCGAGCGCGAACAGCCCGTACGCTTCAGCGAAACCACCGACGCGTTGAAAACGTGGGCCGGAGGCGAACGCGATACTCGGCAACCAGAAAGAGGGTGTGCCGCCAAACGTGGCCGCACCGCGTATCTCCACGAACGCGAGCATCGGCGGTTGGTACGGTGAGGCGGGCGGTACCACGGCCTGCGGCTCGGAATCGAGCAGCTCGTTGATCTGCAACGCGACGGTGCGGGCCGTCGCAGGGTCGCTAGGTTCCGGGCCGATCTCGAGCCTCGTCGTCGGATCGGACGCGCGTACGGCGGCAACTTTGCCTTCCGAGCTGCCGTTCACCAGGCTCAACCAGACGACTAGTTCAGCGTGCATGGAGCGTTGCGCGGCGGTTGCCTCGGCGCTCGTCGCCGGTGAGCGTAACTCGATCAGCTCGGCGCTTCCTGCGAGTTGAATGCGAAGAGCCTCGGCGAGGATTGCTTCGGCGACGCTGTCGGTTTGTCTCAAAAATAGCACGCGCCGGCCGTCCTTTGCGGACACCGGGGGAGCCTCGCACAACAAGAGCGCGAGCACGGCGAGCGCCGACGCAACTTGGATCAGCCGAGACATGCCTCCCTACTAGTCGAAAATCTCTTGCTTGGCGTGGTGCTTGGGCTCGCGGAGCACGGACTTCAGTTCCGGAGACATGCGACACGAATGGTGGCAAGCCCTTGCCTGGACGAAGGCCGTGAACGTCCCTTGCGCGCACGGATCGCCTCAGGCATCGCGCTGACGGCGTTGGGCGAGTCGCTCGCATCGCATGACAGAGAGCCTGTCACGCGCCACGCGGCGCTGAACCCGTCAAAAACCGAGGGCGAGCGTTAGAGCTGACCGCCCAGTGAATCGATCGCCGTGGCTCCGGGGCAGTGAAGCGCGTGCAGACCGCGCAACTCGATGTGCGCCGTCCCGGAGTCTGCGCCGGAGGCGCGCGTGACCGTGGAGCTTGCGCTGCCGCACAGCACGTCAGCGCCCAGGCTGCGCGGCGCGACCCAAATCGCGTCATTCAGGGCGACCGGTGTGCCGACGGCGTTGTCGGTGTGTGTGGTCGTGAAGAAGAAGGAGCCGGCAAGCGGGCCTGGCTCGTTCACGGTGAGATCACACTCCTCGGCCGAGCAGAACGGCCCCGAGCCGGCCAGGGACACGGCTTGACCCAGCACGCTGCCGCTGATCTGCGACGTGAGACCCATCAGCTCCAGGGTGAGCTGGTCGCCGCTCGCGTCATCGCCGTGGCAGACACCGAGATCGGTAACGCCGGTCAGTGTGAAGGGTTGGGGCAGCTGGTTGTCGCTCGAATACGGTTCGGACGTGAACGTCCCGCCCATGGCGCACAGCCAGTGCCCATCGACCGGTCCACCCGTGTTGCCGGCTCGATAGAGCGCGTAGCTGACGGTCGCCACTTGGCCGTCCACGGCGACGCCCGTGCCCGCAAGAAAGAGCTCTGCGCCGTCCGCCGACTCTCCCGCGCGTGTCCAGCCCGTGTCCTGTTGAAACGTCGACGCGAAGCTCTGCCCGACGCATTCGCCGAAGCACTGACCCGCGACGCTGCCGGCGACCTTGCCGCTGCCCTGGCATTGCGGCGTGATGCACAAGCCCACGCCCTTGCCGCCGCCGCTCCCATCGCCCCCGCCGCTCGCGCTCGTGACCGTGTTGCCCGGCTTCGAGCTACTGCTGCAGCCCACGAGCCCGAAGACACCGAGGCCTGCCAACAAGAGCGCGAGCCCACGTCCATCCCACATCATTCCGTCTAACGACTTGATCATTTTCCCGCTCCGAATAGTGCACACGTGGTCTGGAATTTCTTCACTACCGTACACCCGGAGTTCGAAGAAGCTTCCCGCGTCGACCACTCCTTGCCGGCAGCTCCCCATGCGTCGCTCGATAACCCAAATAGGCTCCCGGCAGCCCTTTGAGCTTTGAGCGATAACCAAACCGAGCTCCCGGCAGCTCCCGCCGATTAACAGCGGACCGATCCCGAGCTTCCGGCAGCTCTTCCAAGGTATCGAGCGACCACTGCTTGCTCGCCGGTAGCTCTCGAGGATTGCGAACCGATGATCCGGAGCTGCTGGGAGCTCTTTCGGGTGATCGGAAGATGTTCTTTTGCTGCCGGCAGCAATTTTGGCGTTTAGCTAGTGAGCGGGGTGAGCTCAACCCAGTGCACGCATGAATGCGGACGGTACCTGAACCGAAAAACAGAAAAGTGGTCGGGGCGGGCGGATTCGCTAGCGGCACCTAACAAGGGCGGTCAAATCACGCGCAAACACCAGAAACTATGCCGGCTTGTGAATCCGTTCGCTCCGATGTGAAATGACGGAAAGTGACGGGAAATGACGTGGGGTTGGGTAACTGGTGGGAAACGGAAAAGCCGGGCTCGCAGTCACCCGTTCCAGAGTCGGTGCCACTCGGTCTCGTCGACGGAGCCCTTGCCGACGGTCTGTAGGGCTCCGAGAAGCTGGGCGGTGTTGGCCTGCTCCGCGAACAGGTACTCCACGGGGCCGGTCGTTTGGAACATCCACCAAGTTGCCGAGGCGCCGCCCGCTCCCTGCAGCTGCTCGCAGAAAGCGAGCCTAACGCGGCCGGCTTCGCGAGACCAGCGTCGCGTCAGCGGCCGTGCGCGCGCCAGTCTGCGCGGGTGCCAGAAGGTAAGGACGAGCATTCATCGTTGAGCAGGCGGTGGTGTCGCGCGCGAAAGACCAGTGCAAATAAAATAGTCGGTCCGAAGACAGCACCTGAGCCGGAGGGGGCTCGAATGGCGCAGCGCTTTCCACCGCATGTAGGACGATGACATCGAAAGCAACACGACCACTTGGCTGAACGACTCCGAGCCGCGCCAAACGGCCTTGGTCGTCGATCACCAGCTCGAGCGTTACGCGCAGCGAGTTGTCGTTCAGCGGATGTGAAGGGGGTAGGCGGTCCAAGGCACCCAAAGTTGAATCCGAAAAAATCGGATGAATTCGCGCGTGCACGCGAATGAGGTAATCAGCAAATGCGGGGGCTGCGCTCCCAATCGCTAGCAGCTTGCGGCCGCTGATCGCGGGCACGTACCCCTCGATTGCGCTTCGGTAACGCGAAATGTTGATCGACGACGACGTCATCGACGCGTCTGGCGATGCAAGCTCGCGCGTCGACCCGTCGTTGTGGTCTTCCACGGATTCCGTCGGGCTTTCCGATGGAGAACCGTCGGAGTGTTCGGCTACCGGGCTGCGGTCCGTCGACGGTGCTGCAGATGCAGGCGACACGGCAAGGCTCGACGAGCCGGTTGCGGAGTCTACACTCGGTCGGACGGGAGCTCCCCTGCGTATGCACGCAACAAACGTTACGACGCAAACGGCCACCAGGATCCCACGAAGCTTCACGTCAGCCCAACCTATCTCGCTCGTGGCATCAAAGCCAGATCCCAGCTACTTCCTTCGACTGATAGACCAGCAGCACGCAGCCGCGGCGATGCCCAGGATCCCTCCCAAGGCGTAGGGTGGAGCGTAGCGAATCAGCACGTTCGCGTCCGCCATATCGGTTCCAGGCGTGAGCGAAAAAAAGGTGCAGAGCCCGCCGAGCAGAGCCGCCGCCAAGCTTGGAAGGAAGATGGAAGCAGCGAGCGCGCGAAGCGCCCACCATTGCCAGCCGTGTCTCGGCATCGTCATCACGCGTTCCGAGATGTCGCTTGAGTCGGGTCCGTCGAACTCGGATCGGTGCCAACGACTGGAAACCGCGCGAGGACCCTCCTACAGGCCGTGACGATGAGCGGCAGGTAGCTCTGGTCGCTCTGATCACGAAACTCGTGACGCTGTACAAGGTGGTCGGGCGTAAGAGTGATCGTGACAGCGATCTGTCCTCGGGCGTTGCCGGCAAGCTCGACTCGGAGATACGGCTCCATACACGTGAGCTTTGCGTCGCCGGCAAGGTTGGCCTGAAGGCTTGCGCATTGATCGCAAAATTCACGAATTTCATCCGTTCGGAGAATCGGGCCCGTGGCGCAAACCGTGGCGCCGCGCTGCGAGCAGCGCGCGACCGCTTGCAGCCAGTTCCCGTCCCAATAGTCGGTCGCGTCGGGAAATTCGCGTCGTTGGATCCACACCGAAAGGCTAGCGATCACGATGTCCGGTTCGCCAAGAGCACGTAGGTCCGCATCCATCGTCGGGGTCGTCGAGAGTATCCGCTCTCCGCCGGCAGCGGCGTCCAAGTGCGCTCCGCACTCGGGAAGCGCCTCACCCGAAAAAGACATGCCGCGGGTCACGCGTGATTTCTTCGACGAGGTCGGAAAAGTGCCTCGTGGGCTCACCCAAGTCGTATGCGAGCCAGCGACCATTTCGGTCGCTCCATTGTAGCGACCACAGCACAGCTATTGGATCGAAGACGAAACGCGCGATCGAGTTCCGCGTTGTTTGGGCCGCGTCGCGGAAGTACGGGCGGCACGCAACAAGCGTGATGGAATTTCCCCGGCACGGAAACTCGTACCAGAGCTGAGCGCGAGCATGAGGAGGGACTCTCTCGGCGAAGCGCTTCAGTGATGCGAGCGCGCGGGCTCGTTCAAGCTCGGGGATCGCCATGTGTGCAGAGCGTACCTGACTTGGCTGCCGTGAACACGGCTGCAAGCACTCGCTAGTATCGTGGCCGTGCCCCGCGCTACGCCCCGGGCGTTGCTGAGCGGTCAACTTGTAAGCCGTTCTTACCAGTTGCAAGTGACCCAGCTGCGGGTTTCATTTCAGCCGCTCGCGGACGTCCATCAGCGCGAACCCGAGTAGATTCAGCCCTCGCCACTCGAGTGGATTCTCAGCGCGTGGATCGTCGGCGGTGAGGCCAATGCCCCAGATCTTGTCGACGGGGCTGGCCTCGACGAGTACTCGCTGCTTTGTACCGAGCAGAAAGCTACGCAGTAGCTCGGATTGGGAGAACTTGGCGTGGTTTCCATCGACTACGATCGCGACGCGATTCTGCTGCCAGATCGATTCCTGAAATCCACGGACGGTTCTGCCGAGGGCCTTCACCGCGGCAGGCCTGCCTGCTTTCAGAATTCGTTCAGCTGTCTCTAGGTCGTTGAAGAGCTCGGCCTTGCGGAACATCATGTAGTGTTCCGTCGTTGGGAAGCGATGTCCGTCAGCTGTGAACGGCGCCGCATACCACTGACTGAGGCATGCGCTTCCGAGCTCGCCCGGACGCGATTCTGAGTGCCCCCAAAAGTGGAGGTACTTTAGCCGTGCTCCGCTTCGAGCAGCCGAACGAAGCCAGTTGAGATCGTGATGGTCCGGCACCGGAGGGCAATCCTAACCGGTTGCCCCGCTCGTGGTGGCGAGGAAGCGACGAAGCGTGGAAAATAGTTGATCAGCACAATAAAAAGTCATTGAAACTCTTTCTGCGGAGCGTATGCTACGGGTGTGGCGTCCTCTGCTGTTCAACAGAAATCGCGGGTTCAACTAGACCCACGCACGGGGGCCCCCGAGCGCACGCAGAGGCAGGTTGCTGGGCCTACGCGCAACAAAGCTCGGCGTATTCCGCCCGACGAAGCCGCGTTCCTTCGCAAATACCGCCCGGCTGACTTTCCACGGCCGTCAGTTACCGTCGATATCGTCGCGTTCAGTGTCATCGACGCTCAGGTGCGGGTGTTGCTCATCCAGCGCGGGGAGCATCCGTTCAAAGGCGCGTGGGCGCTTCCTGGCGGCTTCGTCCGGGTCGGCGACGACCATGCGAATCAGGGGGAGGACCTGGACGCGGCCGCCGCCCGTGAGCTTCAGGAGGAGACGAATTTGTCGCCTTCGGACGTGCTGCTCGAGCAAGTGGCAGCATTCGGCCGAGCTGGACGCGATCCGCGCATGCGCGTGATCAGCGTGGCGTTCTGCGCACTCATTCGCCCGGACCTGGTTCCGCTCGTGCGTGCCGGCGGCGACGCGACACAAGCGCACTGGTTCTCCACGAACGAGCTCGACCAACAGAAGCTCGCATTCGATCACGCAGCGATCATCGAACGGGCGATCGCGCACGTCGCGGCTCGATTGGAAGCGTCGGATATTGCGGCGAGTCTCGTACCGGCGACCTTCACGATCCAAGAGCTTCGCCACGTATATGCGCTCTTGAGCGGAAAGACCCAAGATCCAGGGAATTTTCGCAGAAAGTTCGAGCGCATGCTCGAGGATGGCATCATCGAACAGGCATCGGGAAAAAGACTGACCGCGTCCAAGCCGGCGTCCGTATACAGATTCGCGAAGCACGACCGATCCGCAGACGCGCGGAGGCGCCGATGAAGGGACCGTTCGAGATCGTTCCCGGTGACCGCTCAGCGTTGGGACGCGCGCGTCTGGCTCTCGAGGGTTTGTCAGTTGGCGACGCGTTCGGCGAAAGGTTCTTCGTGTCGCCGTCGCTTGTCGAGTCTCTGATTGAATCGAGGGCGGTACCCGCGGCTCCCTGGTACTGGACCGACGACACCGCGATGGCGCTCTCCATCTTCGAGCACCTCCGCGATCGGGGACGCATTGAGCAAGACAAGTTGGCGGAAAGCTTCGCGCGTCGTTATCGGCGAGATCCGCGCCGCGGCTACGGCGGCACCGCCCACACCATCTTGATGGCGATCTCCCTTGGCTAGCCGTGGCGAGAAACCGCGAGCTCCGCGTTCGACGGTCAAGGATCGATGGGCAATGGCGGCGGCATGCGCTCCGCGCCGATCGGCGGCTATTTCGCCGACGATCTCCAGGCGGTCGTCGCGCACGCGCGTGCCTCGGCCGAACCGACGCACGCGCATCCGGATGGACAGGCCGGCGCGATTGCCGCGGCGGTTGGGGCAGCACTTGCCTGGAGAATCGGCGCGGGGGAATTCGAGCTCGAAGGCTTTTTGAGGGGTGTGGCCGATCTCACGCCGCTGGGCCCCACTCGCGACGGGATCGAAAAGGCGGCCACTCTTCCGCTCTCTTACGATATTCGGACTGCGGTTGCCGCACTCGGCAATGGCAGCCGCGTGATCTCATCCGACACGGTTCCATTTGCATTGTGGTGCGCCGCGCGCCACATCAACGACTTCGAAGAAGCGCTGTGGGTCACCGTTTCCGGTCTTGGCGATCGCGACACGACGTGTGCAATCGTCGGCGGTATCGTCGCGCTCGCCGTCGGGCACACTGGCATTCCGAGAGCGTTTGTCCGCGCCCGCGAGCCCCTCGATTCCGACGTCGACTATCTCGAGCGGCACGCTCAGGGAGTCAGACTCGGCCGGAGATAGGGGCGGCCCGTACCGAGCCAAGAGCATTTCTGATGACGCTCGTCCTCGAACCCTACGCCGATCAGCTCCCGCACTGGCCGAACATCGGCCGGCACATTCTCGCTCAATTCGATGACGAATCGGTTGTCGTCTACCAGGTGTACCGCCCCGAGATCGGTCTGTACGCCGCCGAGCACGGAACCTTCGGCGCCGGCTTTTCCTTTTCCCGGATGACTTGGATAAAACCGAACTTCCTGTGGATGATGTTCCGATCCGGTTGGGGAACGAAGGAGGGCCAGGAGGTGACGCTTGCGATTCGGTTGAGGAGAGCAGGCTTCGACGCTCTGCTATGCGGTGCGGTGGCGTCCAGCCACCACGAGCACGACGGTCGCAACGAAACGGAGTGGCGCCACGACCTCAAAGCGTCGACTGTGCGCCTGCAATGGGATCCAGATCACGATCCGTCAGGCGCGCCAGTCCAGCGTCGTGCGATTCAGCTCGGGATTCGCGGCGAGACGCTTCAGCGCTTTGTGCATGAATGGATTCTCGCGATCGAGAACGTATCCGAGTTCGTGGCTGCGCAGCGGACCAGGGAGCGATCGGTTCTCCTGACTCCGCGTGAGCGGGTCTATCCCGCACCGGCGGACGCGCTTCAGATGCTGGGAATGACAAACGCCGCGTCCACAAAGGGCGTCGATGCCTGAGCCGACCATGACGCTGTACCGCCCCGTCGGCGCACGCGAGCTTGCCCTGATCGCGGAGTCCGGATTCCGTCGATTCCCATCGCGTCTGCCGGAGCAGCCCATTTTCTACCCGGTCTGCAACGAACGGTATGCCATCGAAATTGCCGAACGCTGGAATGCCAAACAGAGCGGCCAGGGCTTGGTAACGCGCTTCCGCGTCCGGTCCGATTTCCTCACCCGCTATGAGACACACATCGTGGGGGCGCGTTACCACGAGGAGTATTGGATCCCGGCGGAAGAGCTGGACGCGTTCAACGAAGCGATCGTGGGAGTCATCGAAGTCGTGAGAGAATTCTCGACGGAACCGGCGAGAGGCTGATCGTTCCCAATTGAGCGCGCCTCGGCTCTAGCCTTAGAGCGAGAACTCGAATCCCTGCTTGGCGAGCCGCTTGTACGCCTTCGGATCGAAGCGATACAGCCGCGCGGCGCGGTGCGAGACGTCGGTTTCGCTTTCGTCGAGCTCTTCGAGTAGGCCCATTGCCAGCACTTTCTTCCGGAAGTTGCGTTTGTCGATGGGCGTGTCGAGGATCGCTTCGTACAGGTTCTGCAGCGCGCGGAGCGGGAATTTGTCGGGCAGGAGCTCGAAGCCGATCGGCTGGTAGCGGACCTTGCCGCGCAGGCGCGTGAGCGCCATATCCACGATCGCGTCGTGATCGAAGGCAAGCTTTGGCAGCGCCTTGATTGCAAACCACGCAGCACGACTCGCATCGCTCGCAGCTCTTGGCGCATGCTTCGAGCGATCGACGAGCGCAAAGTACGCAACCGACACGACGCGATCGCGCGGATCGCGTTTGAGCGCGCCGAACGTGTAGAGCTGCTCGAGGTACACCTTGTCGAGGCCCGTCTCCTCGAGAAGCTCGCGGCGCGCGGCGTCGTCCACCGACTCGTCCATGTGCACGAAGCCTCCTGGCAACGCCCAACGCCCCTTGAAGGGCTCGAGCGCGCGCTCGATTAGGAGCAGTTCGAGAGTGTTACCGTCGTAGCCGAACACGGCCGTGTCGACGGTCAGGCCTGGCCGGGGGAAAGGGTAGGTGTGGGGCATGTTCGAAAATCGCGGGCCTTAGTGTTGACAGAACACTTAGTTGGTGTAAAGTTGACACTATCAAAGCGCGAGACCGGTGAGCCCGGCAAGCCCAGGAGAAGATCATGGCTGAAATTCGCAAGTTGCTGTGGATGCGCCACCTCAGGGCGGAGGCCACGAACCACGTCCTTTACTACCGTCGCGGCGCGCTGGCTCGCGCGGGTCGCGGGCTGGCGTTCTGGTTCAACCCGATGTCCACCGCACTGGCCGAAGTGCCGGTGGATGACCGCGACCTGAACTACCTATTCAAGGGCCGCACGCGTGACTTCCAGGAGGTGGTCGTTCAGGGCGTGATCAGCTACCGCGTGGTAGACGCCAAGAAGCTCGCGGAGCGCGTCGACTTCGCGATCGATCTGAAGCGGGGCACACACGTGAAGCAACCGCTCGAACAGATTGCGATCTTGCTGACGGGTATTGCGCAGCAAGCCGGTCTGCAAGTGATCGCAAGAGCGGAGGTGGCCGAGCTTTTGGTGAACGGGTTCGCCGCGCTGGCCGCGACGCTCGAACAAACCCTGCGCGACCACCCATCTTTGACCGCCCTCGGCATCGACGTCGAGAACGTGCGCATCGACGAGCTCAAGCCGACCGTGGAGCTCGAGCGCGCACTGCAGACGCCGACGCGCGAGCAACTGCAACAGCGCGCTGACGAGGCGACCTTCCGTCGGCGTGCGCTCGCGGTCGAGAAGGAGCGCGCGATTGCTGAAAATGAGCTGCAAACGCGCGTCGAGCTGGCACGCCGTGAAGAAGCCCTGATCGCGCAGCAGGGCCAAAACGTTCGCCAAAAAGTCGAGCGGGAGGCCGAGGCGCGCCGGCTCGGTGTCGTCGCGGTTGCCGAGGATCAACACATTGAGGCCAAAGCGACCTCCGAGCGGCAGCTGCTCGAAACCGAGGCGCAGACGTCTCGCAAGCGGCTGCTCGCCGCGGCCGACGCGGATGAGCAACGCTTGCAAGCGGAGACCGCGGCCGAACGTCAGCGGCTGGAGGGCGCCGCCGCAGCCGATCGCACGCGGCACGAAGCGGCAGCGCAAGCCGATACCGAGCGGCTGGTCGGTGGCGCGCGCGCCGAGCGTACACGATTGCAGGGCTTGGCCGAGGCGGAGACGGTGCGCGCCATCGGTGAGGCCAAGGCGTTCGGTGAGCAAAAGCGGCTAGACGCTTACCGCGATCTGCCGCCGCAAGCCGTGCTTGCGCTGGCTGCCCAGGAGCTCGCCGGTCAGCTCAAGATCGACAACCTGACGATCACGCCCGACATGCTCGGCGGCCTGCTTGAGAAAGCGGCGCGGCTCGGCTTTGCCAAGTTGGAGGGCGGCACGTGACGCTCGCTCCGCGGGTGGTGTTGGTGACGCGGCCGACGCAGTATGAGGAGCTGCTCGCGCACCACGCCACCCGCGCGCAGGCAGAATTTTTCCTGAAACAACGCGGCCAGTCGCTGGCCGCCCTAGAGGCTGTGCATCACCGCATCCACGCCGCGGTCGCGGAGGTCGAGGCGCACATCCCGCTCGAGTGGCGGCGCAATCGCGTGCCGCGCAGCGAGCTTGATCGCTTCTTGTTCGAGCCGGAGGACACGATCGTGGTCGTCGGCCAGGACGGCCTGGTCGCCAACGTCGCCAAATACCTGGTCGAGCAGCCGGTGATCGGCATCAACCCGACCCCCGAGGCGTTCGATGGCGTGCTCGTGCCGCATCGCCTGGAAGAGGGCGTGCGGCTGCTCGAGCCTGTCGCGCATCACGAGATCGAGCCGATGCGGCGAAGCATGGCGAGCGTCGCGCTCGACGACGGTCAGACCCTTTGTGCGTTGAACGAGCTCTTCCTCGGCCACCGCAGCCACCAGTCGGCGCGCTACGAGCTGTCCCTCCGCGAAGAGAGTGCGACCCACAGCTCGTCCGGCGTGATCGTCGCGACAGGCACCGGTGC
>DASXKQ010000217.1:0-16325 GCA_036496745.1 Polyangiaceae bacterium | reverse complement strand
GGGAGGCCGCCTACCAGCTCGCGCGCCTCGGCCTGCGCGAGACACACGAACTTGCGCTCCGCTGGCAGAATGCGGAGGCCGATTCACCGCTCCACGAGGCGGCTACTCGCATCTTGGCGCTCGAGGCCGAGCGCGGTACCGGCGCAGCGAGTGAGCTCGGGCGTCCCGGACCCGACGCAGCGCGCGACACGGCGGCGAGCGAACCACTCAGGCTCGCTCTCTCGCCGAGCGCGCAGGCCGACGCGGAGCTCGAACGAGCGATCGCCAAGCTTCTGCCAGGCTTTGCCAGACGACAAATGATCCGGGCCGCCGTGACGCGGCGCTGGGCGCTCGGGCGCACCGTATCTGGGCTCGAGCAAGCTCTGCACACGCTCGAGTCAGCGAGTGACCCGAGCGATCGCGCCGTGTTCGCGTGGGCCTCGGCGCTCTCCGATCCGGATCACGTCGAACGCTTGGTCGCGCGCGCCTCGCCGGGCGAACTCCGCGCGATCGCGCGCGCTGCGCGCATCCCGCAAGTGGCTCTGGCGCTTGCCGAACGCCTGGAACGAACGAGCGATCCGCTGACGCGCTCGGCGCTCGCCGCCTGCCTCGCCTTCGAGCCGACCAGCGAGCGCGTGGCGACGGACACCTTGCTCAGCCTGCTGGCGGATGGCGGCATCGCCGCGCCGCTCGCCGCGCGCGCCCTCGCCGCGCGTGATTCGGCCAACTTGCGCCCGCGCATCGAAGCGCTGATCGCCGACGACGATCCGTTGTTGCGCGCGCACGCCCTGCTCGGCTTGGGCCAGAGCGAGGACCCGACGGCGCTCGGCTTGCTCGCGGGAGCGTATCGCTTCGAGAGCGACGAAACCGTGCGGCTCGCCATCGTGCGCGCGCTGAGCCAGAGGCCCGAGCGAGCGCGCCGTCGCACGCTCGAGCTGGCGGCCGAGCTCGACGCGAGCCCGCCCGTGCGGCAAGCGGCGCGGCTCGCGCTGACCGGCCAAAAGCTCGGCGCGTTCGTGACCGGTCGCGCCAGCGCCTGGCTCGATTTCGGGCGAGACGGCAGCGCGGGTAGCGCGCTCGCCCTCGTCGCGGGACCGGATGGGCTCGCCCTGCCCGCCGTCGCCGATCCGGACGGAGTCTTGATCGAGACCGGCCTCGAGATCGGCCCTTTCACGCTTCGAGTTGCGCCGCCTGCGCCGAACGACAAGGCTCCGAGTCCTGCCCCATGACCCGCGCCAAAGCCGAAAGTAAAAGCCCTGCCGGCGATCCGAACCCGGACTCGCTGGCGAGCTTCGAAACCTCGCTCACCCGCCTGAACGAGATCGTCGAGCGGCTCGAGAGCAGCGAGCTCAATCTCGAGGAGTCGCTCGGCCTGTTCGAGGAAGGCGTGCGGCTCGCGCGCGCCTCGCAGGCGCGGCTCGATGCGGCCGAAAAGCGTGTCGAGGAGCTCTTGGCCATCGACGAACAGGGCGAGCCCGTCGTGCGGGAAATTGACGTCGACTGACATGGCGTCACGCATCGTCGATACCGCCGCCGCGCTCTTGATCGGCAACGAGCTCCTGAGCGGGAAGGTGGCCGATCAGAACCTATTCGAGCTGGCGAAGACCCTGCGCGCGCTCGGCATCCGCCTGTGCCGCGTGGTCGTACTCCCTGACGATGTCGCCGCTTTGGCCGCCGAAATTCGCGCGCTTTCGGCCAGCTTCGACGTCGTGTTCACGAGCGGCGGAGTCGGACCGACTCACGACGATGTCACGATCGAGGCCGTCGCGCGCGCTTTCGACCAGGAGGTCGTACAGCATCCGGCATTGGTGGAGCTGCTCGAGCGCGTCTATCGCGAGAAGACCACGCCGGCGCACCTGGCCATGGCGCGCGTACCCGCGGGCGCCGAGCTGTGCGGCGCGCCCGACGTCGAGTGGCCGACCACCGTCATGAAGAACGTCTGGATCCTGCCCGGCGTCCCCGACCTCTTTCGCTTCAAGCTGCTCACCGTGCGCGCGTGGCTCGGGGGGCCGAAGCCGTTCGTGACGCGAGCGCTCTATTTGCGCACGGACGAGCCGGATCTGAAACCGCTGCTTGACGAGCTCGTGGCGCGCCACCCGGAGGTCGAAATCGGCTCCTACCCCAAGTGGTTCGAAGCGAGCTATCGCACCAAAGTGACCTTCGACGCGCGCGAACAACGCGCTGCCGACGCCGCGCTGGAAGAGCTTCGCGCGCGCGTGCCGAGCGAGCAGATCTTTCGCAGCGAGTGACGCGGATCACGCTTCACTGACGCTTACTTCTCGAACTCCAAGAGCGTGGTCGAGTAGAGCGGCACGCGAATCGTAAAGGGGCTGGCGAGACCGGAAGCGTCCGTCGGCCCCTGCACGCTCCCGTCCGCCGCGCCGCTGGACGGCGTGTAGTCGAAGCGCTTGACGCTGCTGAATCGGACGTCGCCGTCGAGCGTGGCCGTCACGGTGACGTTGGCCGTCGCGCTGGTGTTGACCAGCATCACGCCCAGGCTGCCGTCGGCGCGGGTCGCCGCATGCACGGCGATGTCCGGCGCGCTCGACGTCGTCGAGACCAGCACGTCACCTGGATTCGCCAGCTCGTGCACCATCTGAATGGCTTTGTAAGCGGGACCCTTGCGCTCACCGGGTGACGACAAGAACCCACCCTTGTGGAGCTCCAGAAAATCCACGTTGAACACGCCGTGCTCGAACATCGAGAGATAGCCTTCGGTCACGAACACGCCCAGCATTTGCCCCTGCTGATTCGAAATCTGGATGCCCGGGGCCGGCCCCATTTCGGTGATTGCGACCTGGATCGGCGTCGCGCGCGGCCCGACCGCGGCGAACAGCGAGCTGAGCGCCGCGAACATGTTCGGGACCTCCCGCTCTGCCGCTTGCATCAGCCCCGCGGCGGTGCTCGACGGGTACCAGTGGATGATCGCAAAATCGATGTTCGTGCCGCACGCCGCGAGCACGTCCTGATCCCAGTCGGGTCCCCAGGAGTAGTCGAGAGGCGGCGTATTCAACACCGCGCCCACTTGAATACTCGGATCGACCGCCTTCATTGCCTGGATGAAGGCGTTCACGCCCGCGCCGTACGTTGACGGACTCAAGCGCGCGTCGTGCTCGCGCGGCGTGCCGTCGTACGGGGCGTGCAGATCCTCTTCGTATTCGTGCGCACTGTCGTAGTAGCCGTTACCGAACAGCTCGTTGCCAACCTCCCAGTACTTGATGCCGACCGGCGCGGGGTGCGCGATGCGCAGGAAGTTTTGGCCGTCGTCCACGGGCAGCGCGGCGGCGGCGCGCAGCCCCGCCCAATAGCCGACCGTGTGCCAATCCGTACCGACCGAGTCGAGCCCGATCACGCTCGAGTCGTCGGGCGAGCCGTTGGCGTAGGCGACCCAGGCGGCGGCTTCCTTCGGCTCACCCGGGCCATTGGCGGCGGGGTTCGAACCGTAGTCCACGGTGATCATCGCGGTGCCCTTGAACGAGTCGAGCAGCGAAACGTAGCTGCCAAAGTCACTGCCGGCGGCCAGATACCCGAGCTGCGACGGATCGCCGTACGACGGCACCAGTTTGTGGGTCGACCAATGGTAGTTGTCCGAGTAGCCGCCGCCCGGGTAACGCAAAATGCTGACCCCGACGGCGTCGAGCAAGCCGGGGAGCGTCGGGTCCTGCAAGCTGTTGTCGTACACCGACGAGTGCAGACCAAAGCCCTCCGCCGCCACCGTACTGAGGACGGTGTTGGCGTCGACGCTCACCTCCGCGTCGATCTCCTTGGGCGGCGGGGGCAGCTCCGAGCCAGGCGTGTATTGCGACGTCGTGCACGCGGCGCACAGGGCGACCAATGAAACCTCAGCAAGCAAGCGGAACGAAGCCATATGAGGACCCAGTGCTAGCAAGCCGGCTCGGACATACAAGTGCTCTGCGTGGCGCTTCGCCCGCCAAAGAGCGGCGTGCGCCACCCCTCGATCGCCTTACACCAGCGAAGCAACACGCCCAAACCGCGCGCCGCTGGCGAAGGCATGCTTCGTGCGTAAACGAGAGCATGGTCGACCTTCGAGAACGCAGCCTCGCTTATGGCACCGACGCACTGAGCGACGCGGAGCTCGTCGCGCTCCTGCTCGGCACCGGCGCGCGTGGGCAGAGCGTGCTCCACGTCGCCGCCACGCTCTTGGAAAATGGCGGAGGGCTGCCCGCGCTGTCGCGCGTAGGGCCGCACGGTCTGTATCAGCGTGGCGTCGGCCCCGCCAAGGCGACGCGCTTGTCGGCGGCGTTCGAGCTCGGACGCCGCGCCATGCTCGGCAGCCTCGGCGAAAAGCGCCAGGTCTTCAGCTGCTTCGAAGAAGTGGCCGCGTGGGCGCACCCCCGTCTGTCTGCGCTCGATCACGAAGAGGTGTGGCTCTTGTCGCTCGACGCGAAATACGGCCTGAAATCCGCGCGCTGCGTCGCGCAGGGCGGCGCGCACGGCTGCGCGCTCAGCGTGCGAGACATCCTCGGTCCTGCGCTGCGCGACGCTGCGAGCTCGATCGTTCTGATCCACAATCACCCGAGCGGCGATCCCGAGCCGAGCCCCGAGGACATGAGCATGACGCGCGCGGTGCAGGCCGGCGGCCAGGCCGTGGGCGTACCGCTCGTCGATCACGTGATCGTCGCGCGCCAGGGCGCCTGCTCACTCTACGAGCGCGGCTTGCACGGCTAGCCATCATCACCGTCGCAAATGCTCGATTGATCGCACGAGCGTTGCCGTGCCCGCGGTTCGACTCATGGAACGGCCGCAAAGCGGCCACTCCTAGGAAATACTAGAAAAATAACCGAGAACCAGCCTAGTCTTGGCCTTCGATGAGCGGCCCCGAGGTTCAATTCGCCGCGCTGACCGACGTGGGGCGGCAGCGCGAGCACAACGAAGACAACTTCTTGGTCGACAAGAAGATTGGGCTGTTCGTGGTGTGCGACGGCATGGGCGGCCACGCCGCCGGCGAGGTGGCGAGCGCGCTCGCGGTCCGCACGCTGCACGAGGAAATCAAGAAAGAAGTCGAGCTGATTCAGGACTACGCGAACGGCGGCAAGGGCGCCGCCAAGGTCAGCAAGCGCGACATCTTGAACATGCTCGAGTTCGCCGTGAATCGCGCTTCTTTGCGCGTGCACTCGGAAGCCGCGAAAGACACGAAAAAGCGCGGCATGGGCACGACGCTCGTCTGCCTGCTGGTGGTCGGTTCGCAGGCGTTCATCATCTACGTCGGTGACAGCCGCATCTATATGATGCGTGACGGCTTGCTCGAGCAACTCACCGAGGACCACACCGTCTACAACGAGCTCATCAAGCGCAAAAAGATGCCGCGCGAGCAGGTCGAGCAGCTCGCGCAAAAGAACGCCATCACGCGCGCGGTCGGCGTGTACGAGCACGTGGAGCCGGACACGCTGGTCATCGATCTCACGGCCGGCGATCGCTTTCTGATGTGCTCGGACGGCCTGTGCGGCTACTTCGAGGAAGACTTGGAGGGGCTCGGACAGCGCCTCGGCACGCCGGACGCCGACGCGGCTTGCAAGTCTCTGATCGACGCTGCCAACGAGCTCGGCGGCAAGGACAACATCACCGCGGTGATCGTTACCGTCGGCGACGTGACGTCGCGCGACGAGAATCGCGCCAAGCAGCTGCAACTCAAGCGCGAGATCCTGGCGCGCATGCCGCTGTTCCGTCCGCTGAACGATCGCGAGATCTTGCGCGTCTTGCAGGTCACCGACGTCGTCGACTACAGGAACGGCGAAACCGTGATCTCCGAGGGGGACAAGGGCGAGGAGCTCTTCATCGTCCTCGTCGGCAACGTGAAGGTCATGCGCAACGGCGCCGACCTCGCGGTACTCAAGCCGGGCGATCACTTCGGCGAGATGGCACTCGTGCGCAGCCAGCCGCGCTCCGCCACCGTGATCTCCGATGGCAACAGCGAGCTGATGGTGATCCGGCGCACGGAATTTTTCGAAATTCTGCGCAAAGAGCACGCGCTGGCGGTCAAGCTGTTGTGGCAATTCCTGGGCGTGCTCGCGGATCGCCTAGCCGACACCAGCCGCGAACTCGGCGCCGCCAAGGAAGAGCTCGCGCTGGAAGACATCACCGGCGAAATCTTCGACGAAGACGACGACGAAAATCGCAAGACGCTGATCATGCCGCCCCCCCCGCCGTCCGTGCGCGGGGAATGAAACACCTATCCACGCTCTCGCTCACTGTCGCGCTCGCTTGCGCGCTGCTGCCGGAGTGCAAGAAGAAGCCGCCGAGTTCGCTCGTGAGCTCCGCGTCCGCTGCGGCAAACGCGAGCGCTGCGCCGGTCGTGACGGCGCCGCACCTGCCGCGGCCGAATCCCGGTTGTCGCGCGATCGCGGTCAAAGGCTTGGTGACGCTCGGCGACGCGGCCGTCATCACGGGCTCGATGCTCGACGGCGAGCGGTGGCTCACGCTCGCATCCGGCTCGAGGTTGTCGATCAAGCACACGCAGAGCGGTCGCGAGCTCGAGCTCCAAGGTCCCGCCACGGCCATGGTTTGCCGCCACGGCAGCGAGCAAATCCTGCTCTCCGCCGGACAAGTCGCGACCGCGTCAGGCATGGGCGCGCGACCCGGCGCGGAGGTCTTGATCGCGACACCGCTCGGCACGATTCGCTACGGCGACGCGGCGCTCGACGCGGACGTAGGCCCCAAAGGACTGCGCATCAACGTCAAGCAAGGTGAGGTGTGGCTCGAACCCGAAGCACTCGGCTCGCCCCCCTTCACCAATCCGCTGCGCCCGCCCAAGGGGCGCGCGGCGCTGACCACGCACGCCGTCGACACCCAAAAACTGCTCGCCGACTGCGAGGCCGCCGCCAAGCGCGCAGAGGCAGGCGCGCGCAACGTCGTTGCCCCCGCGCCCGACGCCGGCGCGCTCGGGGATCGCGTGGCCGAACACGTCAAGGAGCGTGGTCAAGCCCGCGCGGCCTGCTCCATGGCAGCTGCTGCCGCAGGCCTAGTCACCGATCCGGCCGAGCGGCAGAATATCTGGGCTGCCGTGACCCGCTGGGACGGGCTCTGGCAGAGCGTTCCCAGGACCCCATCTGCGCAGAAATAGCGATGGTCCGTTGACAGTTTCGCTGCTGCGCCGCTAGCGTCCCGGAGGCACGGGCGACAGGCACGGCCCCTAGCAAGCATGAGTCACCTTAAGCGCTTAGCCGTTGACGCCTGGACCTTGGCTCTGGCCGCTGCGGTGATCGCGCGCGTGACACCGGCGTTGGCCGACGAGCCGCGCAAGGTGAGCGAGCCGCAGGTCATGCGCGAGCCTGCCGAGATCGTTCAGGTCGCCGACGCCTTCGACGACGACGATCCGTTCGATCTGCAGTTGTCTCTCGGCTACCAAACAAGCTGGGAGAGCTCGCAAATCCATCGCGAGACCTCGATCAACCAAGCCGGCTTGACTCAGGGCGGCTTTACCGCGTCGAACCTGAACGTCGCGGAGTACAAGCACACCACGAGCCGGCTGCTCACGCGCGCGGATATCGGCGTATACAAGGACATCGCGCTGGTCCTGCGCATGCCGATCATTCTGTCCGACGATCGCCAACTCAACGGCACGGCCGGCAGCGACGGCCAGCAATCCATCGCGCTGCAGGGCGCGCCCGGTGAGCAGCTCTTCAGCTTGCCTTTCAAGTCCCCAACGCGCAGCGGCATCGAGTACCTCGCCGTCGGCGTGGACGCTGCGATCATGAATCAACAGCGGGACGCCACCAAGCCGACCTGGCTCTTCGGCATCGAAGGCCGCTTCAATGTGTCGGAAGCCATGCACGCCTGCAACGCGAACAGCAAAGCGGGGCAGTTCCAGTGCGCGAACGTGTCGGACATCAACCGCAACGGCGTAGCGGGCGACGTCACCGACCCGAACTCCACGCCGCCGAACCAATCCTTGGAAGGTAACTTCGCGGGCGGCCGTAAGCCGGGCGTTTCGCGCGGCACCACCGGCCTCGAGATTCACACTTACTTGTCGCGACGCGTGAAGTACATCGAGCCGTACGGCGGCTTCCGCGCGCTGCTCGAATTTCAGAACGACTCGAGCGACTACGGCGCGGTCGATCTAAAAGGCTCGCTCGTCAACCACCCGCCGTTTCGCGGCGACATGATCGTCGGTATGAACGTGATCCCGTGGGAGGTGCGCGATCAGTTCCAGCGCCTCACGCTGGATTTCCGCTTCACCGGCACGTACGTGAGTGAAGGCCGCGACTACTCCGAGCTCTTCGACGCGCTCGGCTCGAGCGACGCGCCGTCGCTGCGCAACCCGAATTTTGCAGAGTACCAGCACAATCCCCAGTGCGACCTGACGCCGGGCGTGCCCTGCAACGGCGCCAACGGTGTCTCGCCATCGGTCGTGAACCCCGGGTCTCAGAAAGTCTACTTCACGGGTCTGACGGACGTACAGCAGCACGGCGTCTACACGTTGAGTACGGAAGTCACGGTGCAAGCCGGTGAGTACATCAAGTTTCACCTCGGCGGCGGCTACACGCTCACCCAGGGTCATTTCATCACCTTCGATCAAGCGTGTAACCCGAACTTTTCTGGGGATCTGAGCAAATCCGGACCGTGCCACGCGCAAACCGGCGCCACGAACTCGGCGTACACGGGCTCCGGCATCCCCAACCCCAACTTTCGTCGCACCATCAACGACCCTGGCCTGCGCTTCAAGGTGGACGACGGCCGCGGTCTAGACGGGTGGCTCAGCGCCACCGTCATGTTCTAGGACGCGACGTGCGTCTGCGCGGCCCGCGTGGACCTCGAACGATGACGAGCCTGACGCGGATCACGCTGAGTGGGCTACTGGCGATGGGCGTGCTCACGGGCGCCCGCCACGCCGCCGCCGGCCCGACCGACGCCGTGCTCTGGCCGACCGCGACGCCGACACCAACGCCGACGCGCGACGAACACAGAAACCCCGAAGACGCCGAAAGGCTGACTCACCTCGCGCGCCAGGTCGACGCGATTCTGAGCGAAGCCGTGCAGGATCTCGGGCTCACGCTCACCCTGTCCGAACGCGGCCACGACAACGACGAGCCGCCCAGCGACGACGCCATGGTCGAACGCGCCAAAGACTCTTGGGTGATCTCCCCTCGCATCAGGTTCGAGGCGGGCGATCTACGCCTCGAGTTGGTCGCCGTTGCGCCCGGTCACAACGTGCTGCTCACTCGCACGCAGCGCGTGACGCGCAACCGGCTCGAGGTGCGCGCGAGCGTAATGATGCGCGACCTGATTCAAAGCGAGCGCCCGCAGACTCCAGAGCCGCCGCCAGCGGGCGCGCCTCCTTTGCACGAGGCCCAAGCGCCCCGCTCTCAGGGCCGCGCCGTGCTTTCCTTGAATTCGGCCGTGTTCGGCGGATACGTCGGGTTTGCGTTACAGAACGCCAGCGGCTCGAACGACGCGCGCCTGGTCTACCCGCTGGTCGCGCTCGGCACGGGTATCGGACTCGGTGCCTCCATGCTGGTCACCGAGGAATGGGACATCGGACTCGGCGACGCCTGGTATCTGTCAGCCGGCACGTGGTGGCCCATCGTGTCCGAATTGTCGCTCGCGAGGAGCTACGGGGTGCGCAGCGGTAACGCCTATATGGGCGGCGTAGCGGCCGCCGCGGGCGGGATCACGCTCGGCGCCGCAGCGCTCACCTTGCACCCGATCAGCGAAGGCGGCGCGGTCATCGCGCATACCGGCGGCGCGTTCGGCACGCTGTTCGGCGGCCTCACGGAGCTCGCCTATCGCGGTACCACGAAAATCACGCCCGAGCGCGGCATCGGTTATGGAGCAGGCGCGGGTGTCTTGCTCGGCGGCGTGATCGGCATGCGCGCGAACATCTCGGGCTCACGCATGCTCCTGATCGATCTGGGCGCTAGCCTCGGCGCGCTGACGGGCGCCGCGGCGGCGAGCCCGCTTCTGCTCGTCGAGGAGAAGGAGACCAAAGTCCGCGATCGCCTCTGGCTTTCGAGCATCGCGCTCGGCGCCTTGGCGGGCGGCGCGATCGGCATCTGGTCGACCAACGGTTCCCCGAACGACAGCGCGTGGACGCGGCTGCACGCGCAGCCGTATTTTGCGGTGCTTCCCGCCGAGCCGCTGCGCGGCACCGCGGCGTCCCTGAACGCCGGTTTTCAGGGGCTCTGGTGAGCATTCGAGATTTTCTGCTCGCGCCCGACGAAAAGCCCGAACGACTCGACAAACTGCTGTGCGCTCGCCTCCCCGAACTCGGCCGCAAGCGAGCGGGCGAACTGTGCGATCAAGGGCGCGTACGCGTGGACGGGCGGCGCGCCAAAAAGGGGAGCGTCGTCCAGCCCGGCTCACGCGTCGAGCTCGAGTGGAGCGAGCCCGCGGGACTCGAGCCAGAACCCGAGCACGAGCTCAGCGTGCTGCTCGAGCAACCACAATACGTGGTGGTCGACAAACCCGCGGGCACGCCGACGGCTCCGCTCTCGCTCGCCGAACGCGGCAGCCTGTGCGGCGCGCTGCTCGCTCGTTACCCCGAGATGGCCGAGGTCGGACATCGCCGGCGCGAGCCCGGCATCGTGCATAGACTCGACACGCAAACCTCGGGGCTCGTGCTAGCCGCGCGCACTCCGCGCGCCTTTTCGCGGCTCAGCCAAGCCCTCGATTCCGGCGCGCTGAAGAAGCAATACTTGGCCGTCGTCTCCGGCGAAACGATCGCGGAATCTGGCGAGATCGCGCGCGCGCTGCAACCCGACACGACCGAGCACGGACGCGTGCGCGTACTCGACGATGACGAAATCGAAGTGGGCTATGCGCGACTCAAAGTGACGCGCTATCGTCGCCTGCGGGTCGGCGCGGGACGCGCCTTGCTCGAGCTTCGTCTAGAGAGCGCGTTTCGCCATCAAATCCGCGCGCACCTGGCGGCCATCGGCCACCCGATCGTCGGTGATCGACTGTATGGTGGTGAGCGTGAGCCGCGGCTCGGCGAGCGCCACGCGCTCCACGCGAGTCAGCTGGCGTGGAGCGGCGATGCGGATCTGCGGGGCTTCAGCGTGAGCGCGCCTTTGCCGGAAACGCTCGCGCGCTTGCTCGACGAAGCCTGACTCTTCGGGACGAGCAGCGCGCAGAGCTCGCGCACGAGCTCGACGCACTGGGCGCGCGTGGGCGCCCGCGGCCTGAGCAGCGCGACTCGCTCGTCCGCCTTGCGCCCCCTCGCCCACACCACCTGTCTCGGCAAGGCCGATACCAGCGCCGAGCCCTCACGCGCTCGCATCAAAACGTAGGGCGCGGCCAGATCACCGGCCCAAGTCGACACCTGCTCGAGACCGAGTTCGAGACCAAGCAGACCCCGTTCGGCGCCACGCACTTGCAGCAGCAAGCGCAGTTCGTCCGGCTCGTGCAGTCCCTCGGGAATGCGCGCCCAGGGCACCACTTTGATCCCCGTCAACCGGCGCAGCTCGGCGGCGAGCTTGCGCAAATAGCCGCGCGCGGCCAAGCCCGGCTCCACCGGAAGCTGAGCCGCGCGACCACTCAGAAAAATTGGGGCAAACACGCCCGCTCCGATCAACGCCATCGTGGCCTGGTAAGGCGAGCGTTGCCAAAGCAGATGGCAACCGTAGGCCACGCTCAAGCCGACGAGCCCCAGCGAGCACGCCCCTGGCCAGGTTCCGGCATCGAGCCAACGCCCTGGCAAGCGCTCGGACACAGGCGCGAACGCCTCGCGGTCCGAGAGCGGCAGCCAGTGTCCAGGCCCGCGCGGCAAGTTCTTGTGCTGCCCGGCCAGGCAAACCGCGCTGACCATCGCCAGGCTCAGGAACAACGCGCCCAAGGTCGGGTGCACGAAGCACTCGGCGCAGACGATCGCAAACCCGAAACAGACGGCTCCCGCGGCGGCGTTCAACGCGGGGGGCAGCGGCAGAACGCCGCGTGCGCTGGCGTGGCGGACGCGACATGCCGCCGCAAATCCCAGCCGTTTTAGCCAGGAAAGCAGGCCAAACCCGAGCGCGGCGGCGAGCGTGGCGAGCCACAACTCGACGCGGCGGCGAGCGAGCGTTCCCACCGTCGTCGCGCGCGATTCGAGCGCGGCCTTCTCGAGCCGCGCCGGTGGAGGCGCGCCGAACCCGTCGAACGCCGATGAGTCGACATACAATCGCCAGACCACGGGCTCGCCGCGCGCCACGTGCGGCCGCACGATCTCGAGCTCGTCTTCGCTCGACAGACGGTGCAAGTTGCCGATGAACACGCCGCCGAGCGCATCCGCGTCGTCGACGCGACCGGATAGTTCGTCGGCGCTCGGCAGCACGGGCGGCGTAGGAGCGGCTGGCAAGCGGAAAATGGCACGCGCCGAGTCGATGCCTTCTTGAATGCGCGGACCCACCCAGCGCACTTCGAGCGAACGCCCCGCGCGCCGGATCAATCCGCGCGCGAGCAAGTTCGTCCGATACTGAAAATGAAAGCGATAGATGCCCGTGCGCAGGCCGCGCTCACGATCCAGCTCGAGGCGCACGCTGCCATCATCGCGCTTGTCGACCAGGAGTGGCGTCGCTGCCAGCACCGTCTTGCTCGATCCATCCGAGGATACGTTCGCATCGGGGAGTGGCTCTGCGTCGAGATCGATCCCAGAAAGCTCGAACGCCTGCAGCGGACCGCCACGGACCGCGAGCACGATGTCCTGCGTCACGAGCGCACGACCCGTACGGTCGAGCTCGATCGTCGCTACGTGGGATTTCACGTCGGTCTCGACCCAAGCCTGCGCCGGCCGCGTCGCGAGAGCGGCCGCCGCTAAGGCGAACAGGGTGGTTATATGTCGTCTGATATCCCACATGTAGGATATCGAATTACATGGCCGTTTGGGAGGCGGCAAGAATTTGGCCGCGAAAATGCGCTTATTGAAGTTTCAGTGACCTAGAGCCCGGATGCCACGCGCGATCACGGGCTTGGCAGGACGCCCAAGGGTCCGCTGAGGAGGTGCTGGTGATCCCCGAGCAGCGCGAGCGCCGGAATCAGCGCCCCGACATCCTCGATGACCGCCCGTGGCACGCGCACTTGAACACTGGAGGCCGTGTGCGCGCCTGGATGCACCGTGCTCAGGAACGTGATGGCCGTCTCGCCGTGGTGCGGGAGCGAGTTGAGCATCCGATCGGCGATCTCGTCGCTCGTGAGGGCTCGCAGCGGACTGGCCAGGCTCTTGAGCGCAAAGAACCCTCCGCCCGTCGCAGGACCCGCTTTGAGCGGGCTCAGATCGAGGGGGCTGAGCAGCGCTTGCCCCGCGCGTGATGCAAGCCGCGGCACACCTGGATCGTGCAGGGACTCGAGGTGAGCGCGCGCGGCCTTGGGGTCGGGGCTGTAGGCGAGCCAGGTGCGATCGTCGTCGCTGGCAACGAGGATGGTGAACGGGAACCCCTTGGCCTTGCCGCCCTTCGGCGCGGGCAGTTTAGAGCCGCCGTGATAGGTCGCCAAAGCGTCGACCAATGCGCGCGGCAACTCCATGTCGTACGCGCGTGCGCCTGGTTTGAAGCCCTTGAGCGTCAACGCTTGCCCGCGCAGCTTGGGTAAGACCTCCGAGGACACGTGTTCCCGCGTTTTGAGCAATGCTGCGAGCTCCGGATTGGCGAGCGCGGTGCCCAAATCATCAAGCAAGGATTGGTAGTGTTTCGCCTCGACGTTGGTGCCGACCAGCTGCCAGCCGAACATGTTGTAGGCGATGGCCAGCGCTGGATCGCTCGGAATATCGTTGATGTCGCCCTTTGCGCTCACGTAGCTCAGCGTGTCGTCGAAAGCGTTCTGGACGAGCCTTTGCCACTGGTCGCGAACTTTCGGCGAAACCTTTTCGTACTGCAGATATCCAGCCAAGAGCTCAGCGAGCGACCGTCCGAGCGGTTTGATGCGCCCTGGTTTGAACCCGGCGCTGAACGTGCCCGCGCTGGCAGCCGCGGGCAGCTGCCAGAACGCGTCGGGCGTCGAGCTTTGCGCCATCTCCACGCTGTTCTGCACGAGCCACGAGCGCGTACCGCCGAAGCCGGCAGTGGCCCCCAAGACGATCTGACCAGACGGCGCATCGAACTTGGCGTCCAGCGAAAACGTGTCGAAATCGGCGATGAACGCCACTGCTTCGTCGACCAAGCCGTACACGCAATCGGACAGCGCCCGATCGAGGCGCGGGCTGTCCCGCTGAACCTCCCGCAGCAAGAAACCCGCGAGCATGCGCGCGGAAGCGAGCTCACCGGAATACTTACGCTTGATCGGCGTGACTCGGAGCTCCATGTAGAAATCGGACGTGGAGAGCGGCTCGAGCGGCAAACCGCGCGTCATGTACGGGAAGAGTCCGTCGAGATCGTGCGATCGATGAGCGCACACCACGCGCGCGGGCGCCGCGCCGAGCGCACGCGCCACGGTGCACGTGAGCTCGGCGTCATCGCCGAGGCGATAAATGCCGGGCCCCGTTTTCTGCACGTGCCAGCCCTGAGCCCGCGCGAACGACAGCACGGCATCCACGCTGGTCACACCGAACGAGAGCGCGGCCAGCGGCTCGGGGACCTTGCCCTCCCCCTCTTCGTCCAGCGCAGAGGCCATTTCCACCGGCGCGTCCCAGGCGATCATGGTCTCGAGCGGCTTCAGATCCGAAGCCAGTATGTCGTGCAACTTGAACGGGTATTTGGCCCAGCTCGCGAGGGTCTCGAGCGCCTGGCGCGGCGACTTGAAACGTCCCACGAGGAACAGGTCGGTGGGCGCCGGCACGGGCGACAGATCCGGCGCTTCCTCGGGCGCAGATTCGGCGCGCACGACCGTAACCGCGGTCGCCGGAGGAGCGATCGGCTTCGGCGCTCCTCCGCACGCGACACACACCACGAACCCGAGCGAACACCAGCCGTGAGCCCTCGACATTGGCTCACACTACACCGGGCTCGCGAACGGCGTCAGCCCTCTTCGAATTCGGCGTCGATCACGTCGCCAGGCTTTTTCGCGCCGTCACCGCCACTCGGGGCGCCGCCGGCGGGCGGTGCGCCGCCCGGGCCTCCACCCGCGCCGGCCGATTCGTACATCTTGCTGGCCATCGCGTGCGCTTCCTTCTCCAGGCGCTCGAGGACGCTCTGCACCTTGTCATCGTCCTGCTTCTCGACCGCCTCGCGGCCTTCCTTGATCAAGGCCTCGATGCTCGACACGTCCGTACCAGCGAGCTTGTCCTTGTTCTCGGCGATCTGCTTTTCGAGCTGGTAGCAGAGGTTGTCGAGCTTGTTGCGCCGCTCGATCTCCTCACGGCGACGCTTGTCTTCGGCCTCGTGCGCCGCGGCGTCCTTGACCATGCGATCGATGTCGTCTTTGTTGATGCCGCTCGAGGCGGTGATCGTGATGCGCTGATCTTTGCCCGTTGCGAGATCCTTTGCGCCGACGGAGAGAATGCCGTTGGCGTCGATGTCGAACGTGACCTCGACCTTCGGCACGCCCCGTGGCGCGGCAGGGATACCCTCCAGGTGGAACTTGCCGAGCGTCCGGTTGTAGCGAGCCTCCGCGCGCTCACCCTGCAGCACGTGGATCTCCACCGAGGTCTGGCTGTCCGCCGCCGTCGAGTAAATTTCCTTCTTTTGCGTGGGAATCGTGGTGTTGCGGGGAATCATCACGGTCATCACGCCGCCCAGCGTTTCAACACCGAGCGACAGCGGCGTCACGTCGAGCAAGACGACGTCCTGCACGTCGCCCGAGAGCACGCCGCCCTGCACGGCCGCGCCGACCGCGACGACCTCGTCCGGGTTTACGCCCTTGTGCGGTTCCTTGCCGAAGAACTTGCTGACGACCTCCTGCACGAGCGGGATGCGCGTCGAGCCGCCGACGAGCACCACCTCGTCGATGTCGGCCGGCTTCTTCTTGGCGTCTTCCAGCGCACGTCGCACGGGCTCCATCGTCTTGTCGACGAGTGGGCGGATCATCTGCTCGAGCTTCGCGCGCGTGAGCTGCTTCTGCAAATGTTTCGGACCGCTCGCGTCCGCGGTGAGGAACGGCAGATTGATGGTCGTCTCCTGCTTGGTGGACAGCTCGATCTTGGCCTGCTCCGCGGCGTCCTTCAGGCGCTGGATGACCATCTTGTCGTGCGAAACGTCGAGGCCCGTGTCCTTTTTGAACTCGGCCGTCAGAAAGTCCATGATCTGGTGATCGACGTCGTCACCGCCGAGGTGCGTATCGCCGTTGGTCGCGATCACTTGCACCACGTTGTCGCCGACCTCGAGCACCGAAATATCGAAGGTGCCGCCGCCGAAATCGTACACCGCGATCAGCTCATTGGCCTTCTTGTCGAGGCCGTAGGCGAGCGCGGCCGCGGTTGGCTCGTTGATGATGCGCCGCACCTCGAGACCGGCGATTTTGCCGGCATCTTTGGTGGCTTGGCGTTG
>DASXKQ010000216.1:0-6408 GCA_036496745.1 Polyangiaceae bacterium | reverse complement strand
GCCGTGATCGACACCACCTCACCTTGCGGTTCGCCGGCGCTGCGCTTAGCTGGCGCGGCGCCCTCGTCCGCGCCAAAACCACCGAAGATCACGCTCAAGAAGGAGCGGTTCATGGCGCGACACATGATGTAGCTCAGGATTGCGCCGCTCGACCCGACCAGCGCGCCCGTGATGATCAACAGATCGTTTTCGAGCATGAAGCCTGCGGCAGCTGCCGCCCAGCCCGAGTAGCTGTTCAACATCGACACGACCACCGGCATATCCGCGCCGCCGATCGCCATCACCAGATGCACACCGAGCACGCCGGCAATCGCCGTCATGATCAAGAGCGGATTCAGTCCCTCGCTAGCGGGTAACCGAAGGAACTGCGAACCAAGAACGACTGCAGCCACGAGAAGCGCCAAGTTGAACCAATGCCGCCCCGGCAACAAGAGCGGCTTGCTACGCAGGGTTCCGCGCAGCTTGCCGAACGCGACGACCGAGCCGGTAAAGGTGATGGCCCCGATGAAGACACCGAGACAGACCTCGACCGAATGAATCACTCCTTCCACCGCGCTCGCGTGCGACGCATTGCCCAAAAAGCTGGCGATGCCGACCAGAACCGCCGCGAGACCCACGAAACTGTGGAGCACCGCGACGAGCTCCGGCATCGACGTCATCTCCACGCGCAGGGCGAGCACGGTACCGATCAAGCAGCCACACGCGACCGAAGCGCCGAGCACAGAGAAGCCGGTCACGTGACCGAGCGTGGTGACGAACAGCGCCAGCAACATGCCGGCGATGCCAAAGGCATTGCCGCGACGCGCCGTCGCCTGCGTGCTGAGCCCGGCGAGGCTCAGAATGAAGAGGATCCCCGCAAGCAGGTAGGCGATGGCGATCAGACTCTCGGACATCAAATATTACCGCTGAAACATGCGCAGCATGCGCGTCGTCACCAAGAAACCGCCGGCGATGTTGATCGTGGCGAGCAGAACGGCGACAGCGCTCAGTAGCGTCACGGGTGAGGAAACGGGCCCTGAAATTTGCAGCATGCCGCCCACGAGAATGATGCCGCTGATCGCGTTCGTGACGCTCATCAGCGGTGTATGTAGTGCGGGCGTCACGTTCCAGATCACCTGCCAACCGACGAAACAGGAAAGGACGAACACAGTTAGGTGCGAGACGAACTCGCGCGGCGCTACGGTCCCGAGCCAGCCGAAAAGAACGAGCCCGAGCAATCCGACAACGACTCCCAGTCCAGAGCGGCGCGGAGCCGGCTTCGGGGGTGCCACGCTGGGCGTCCCGACGCCGGCCTTGGCCGGCTTGGGCGCCGGATGCATGGGCGCAGACTTCGGCGGCGGGTAGCATAGCTCGCCACCGTTCAGGACCAACGCACCGCGGACGACCGGGTCGCTGAGGTCGACGTGCCAGCTCTTGGCTCCGCCCATGTCGGCCAGCAAGTGTGCGAGGTTGCTGCCGTAGAGCTGGCTCGCCGTGGGCGCCAGGCGGCTCGGGAGATCGACGTAGCCGACCACGGTCACGCCATACTTCTCGACGACCTCACCCGGACGGGTGACCGCGCAGTTACCGCCGGCTTCCGCCGCGAGATCCACGATGACCGACCCTTGGCGCATACTCTGCACCATCTCTTCCGTGATCAAGACGGGCGCGGCTTTGCCCGGAATGAGCGCTGTCGTGATCACGATGTCGACATCCCGCGCTTGTTCGGCAAAAAGTGCCATCTCCGCGGCGATGAACTCGGCGCTCATCTGCTTTGCGTAGCCGCCCGAGCCGCTGCCCTCCTCCTGAATCAGGACCTCGAGAAACTCGGCGCCCATGCTCTGGACCTGTTCGCGCACTTCCGAGCGCGTGTCGAAAGCGCGCACGATGGCTCCGAGGCCGCGCGCCGCTCCAACCGCGGCAAGACCCGCCACGCCGGCTCCAATCACGAGCACCTTGGCCGGTGGCACCTTGCCGGCCGCCGTCATCTGACCGGTAAAAAAGCGGCCGTAGAAGCTGGCCGCCTCGATCACGGCGCGGTAGCCAGCGATGTTCGCCATCGAGCTCAGCGCGTCCATTTTTTGGGCGCGCGTGATGCGCGGCACTTGGTCGATCGCGAGCACGGTGGCCTTGCGCGCTGCCAGCCGCTCCATGAGCTCCTGGTTCTTGGCCGGCCAAATGAAGCTGACGAGCACCCCGCCCTCGCGTAGCAGCTCCGCTTCGTGCACACCGAGCTCGCTGTGCTGCTCGGGCGGCTGCACCTTGAGTATCAACTCGGACTCCGCCCACAGCGCGCGAGCATCCGAGACGACGCTCGCGCCGATCGCGGTATAGTCACTGTCCTTGAAGGAGGCGCCGAGCCCGGCCCCAGTTTGCACGACCACCTCGAAGCCGAGCTTCTGCAAACGCCCCACGGTCTCGGGCGTTGCAGCGACGCGTCGTTCGCCGGGTCGAATCTCCTTGGGAATGCCGACCTTCATCGCTACACGTGTCCTACCACTCCCCGCGAGGAGTCGGGAGAGCTGGCACGCGCGAGCGCGGAAACCCGCTCGTTGTGAGCAATTATTGCGCGAGTGCGGGCGACGGCTCAGCCGGCCGGAGCGTGCTGACTCCGTTCGCGTCGGCCATTGATTCGACCTGCCAGTCTGCACTGGTCGCGAGCATGCTTTGGTTGCGCCCAGCGTGTTTGGCTTTGTAGAGCGCGGTGTCGGCCGCGCGAATCAGCTCCGCCCCAGTCGTCCCAGCTCGTTGATCGGACGCGGCCACCCCAATGCTGATCGTCACCGGTACCGCTCCGCTCGGCGTCGCGATCAAGGTCTCGCCGATCTGACGGCACAAGCGAGCCGCGACGGCTTGTCCCACGGTCGCGTCACAGTCGGGCAAGACGGCGATGAACTCTTCGCCGCCCAGGCGCCCGACGGTGTCGTACGCGCGCACGGCGAGCTTTAACCGACGCGCGGTCTCTCGCAGCACCGCGTCACCAATCGCGTGCCCGTAGGTGTCGTTGATCGCCTTGAAGTGGTCCAAATCCCCCATAATCACCGTGAGCGGCGAGCCGCGACGCGCGGACCGCACCAGCTCGCGTTCGAGCTGCTCGAGCGTCGCGCGACGATTCAGGAGCTGGGTCAGTGAATCGTGCATTGCTTCGAAGCGCAGGGTTTCACGCGCCGCAACGAGTTGTTCCTGCAATTCAATCACGCGCCGCCCGGCACGCAGCCGCACCTTCAGCTCCAGAGGATTGCACGGCTTCACGAGATAGTCGTCAGCACCCGCATCCAGACCCTGAATGATGTCGCTCTTGTCGTCCTTGGCTGTGAGCAGCACGACGTACACGTAGGGCTCGACAGAGCTCGACCGTACCTGGCGGCACACCTCGAGCCCGTCACGCTTCGGCATCACCCAGTCGAGAATCGCCAGCCGCAATTCCTGGTCGCTTGCGAGCGCGTTGAGAGCGGCCTCACCGTCGCGAACGCAAGTAACCTGGTACCCCCAGCCCGTAAGCCAGTGTTCCAGCATGGTTCTGGCAATTGGTTCATCGTCAGCAAGCAGGATCTTCATTTGCGGGTGCTGCCAGAGATCTGGCCAACGACCTCCACATCTGTTTACGGCTCGGATGGCCCCCCGCTTAATCCCTCAATGGCAGACGGATTTGCCCCCCGACCGTGCACAAACCTACAGGAACACGAGCTTTTTACAGGTTGCCGGCACGGGCAGCGGGCGGTACTAGCATGAGAGGCTCCGTGCTCCGGTCGCTGCGCGCTCTGGTTCTGTTTTGGACCATTTTGCTCTCGTACGGAGCTTATTGGCTGATTTCGCGCGTGCTCGGAGCCAAACGCCGCGCCGCGCGGCTCGAGCGAACGCATGTCCGCAACGCGCGCCGTTTGAGCAACGGCTTTGCGCGCTTGCGCGGCGTCTTCATCAAGATGGGGCAGGTCTTGAGCGTGATGGGCACCTTTCTGCCTGCCGCTTACGTCGAGGCGCTCGAGAGCCTCCAGGATCGCGTCCCACCTCGTCCATTTTCCGAGATCGAGGAACGGCTCGAGGAGGCGTTCGGCGCGGACGCGCTCCGGCTTTTCGGCGACTTCGAGCGAAAACCTCTTGCCGCCGCCTCGCTCGCGCAAGTGCACAACGCGCACACGCGCGACGGCCGCCCGATCGCGGTCAAGGTGCTCTATCCGGGCATCGAGCTCCTGATGCGGCGCGATCTCGCCGTGCTGCGTTCGCTCCTACCCGTGTTGCGACGACTCGTGCCCGTCGGGCGCGTCGAGCGCATCCTGGACGAACTTGGCGCGATGCTCGCCCGCGAGACGGACTATCGCCACGAGCGTCGCAACATCGAGCGCATGCGGGCCATCTTCGCCGGGCGCGACGACGTGGTCGTGCCGCAAGTCATCGCAGAACTCACCGCGGCGGGCGTGCTCAGCATGTCGTTCGAGGACGGCATCAAAATCACCGATTTCGATGCGCAACGCGCGCACGGCATCGAGCCGACCGCGATCGCGAATCTGATCGTAGATTGCTACGTCACGATGCTGTTCGAGCATCGCGTATTTCACGCCGACCCCCACCCTGGCAATTTCCTGGTGCGCCCGGGACCGAAGCTCGTAATCCTGGACTATGGCGCGGTCGAAGAAGTCACGCCTGCACTGTCGAACGGCATGAAAATGGTGGTACTCGGCGGCGTGACGCGCAACGACGATCAGATCCTGGCTGGTCTCGAAAGCATGGGCTTCGTCGCTCCAGATGGCGACCGTGAGCTCCTGAAGCGCGTCGGTCGCGAATACCTGAAAGCGCTCGCTGGTATCAAAATCACGGATTTTTCGAAGCTAGATCGAGACGCTGTCGAGAAGCTTTCGGGCTTTCAACAGACTCGCGGAAAGCTGCGGGCTATCATGAGGAGCGTCGAGTACCCTGAAGGCTATTTTTACGTGGAGCGCACGTTGGCGCTCTTGTTCGGACTCGTCGGCCAACTCGCGCCGAAAGCCGGCTTGCCTGGCCTGGTACTGCCACACGCGACCAAGATCTTCACCAAAGGGCTCGCGCTGCCGAACGCGCCGGCTCCACCCCCAGCTCAATCATGAGGGTACGGTTTCGATGGATCTCGCTGGTGTTGCTGGCCGCGTGCGGTCGCCACCAAGCCACTAGCGCCTCATCGGCCCGAGCAGAGCCAAGCGCGTGTCGCTACGACGTCACGATCCGCTCCGAAGAGCCACTCTTACTCGAGGTCGAGGCGCGCTGCGCTGGCCGGGTCACTGGATTTTCCGCAGGAGACGAGCGAGCGCGGCCATTCATCACCGTACCCGGCGAGCGAACTAGCGCGCGGAACAGCGATGCATTCCCGGTCGAGCAAACTCCAAACGGCGGATTTCTAAACTACCGCGTGGACCTCGACGCCGCGGCGCGCGACAGCCAAAGATTCGATGTCGCGAAACGCGTGGGCCGTTCGTTGATCGCCCCGGCATCCTCGTTCCTGCTCGTACCAGAGCCCGTCGATATCGGCATTCCGATCGCCGTTGCCGTTCACTCGCCGCATGAGGGTCACTTCAGCGCAGGCCTTTTGCGCGGCGCGGACTCGCTCTATCATCTGCAAGCCCACGAAGTTTCAGTCGCTACCTATTGCGTGTTTGGCTCGTTTGCGAGCGAGACCCTCGCGCTCGGCTCCTCCACGCTCGAAGTGGCCACGCTCGACGGTCCACTCGCCACCTCAGCGGCGGAGCGCCGTCGCTGGATCGAAGAGGACGCGCGCGCGGTCGCGGATTTCTATGGTGTGTTTCCCGCGCCTCACGCACTGATCGCGGTCATTCCGCTGCCACATCACGAGGCCGTGGATTTCGGCAAGCTGCTGCCCGCGAGTGGGCCGGGGGTCGCGCTGGTTGTCGGGTCCGGCGCGAAACACGCCGCGCTGTACGACGATTGGATCCTAGTTCACGAACTCTTCCACATCGGCTTTCCGTCCTTTTTCGACGAGGGCAAATGGCTGGACGAGGGCTCGGCCACCTATTTCGAACCGATCATTCGCGCGCGCGTCGGTCAGCTCAGCGAGCGAGAGGTGTGGCGCCAGTTCGTGACGCAAATGCCGCAAGGGTTCGATGCCATCACGCACACCGGTCTCGAGTACGCGAGCTCTCGAGGCATCTACTGGGGCGGAGCGCTCGCTTGTTTGTGGGTGGACGTCGAGGCCCGACGCACGTCGAACAACCAACACACGCTCGAAAGCGCATTTCGTGCCGTGCTCGCCGAGGGCGGAATGGCTTCCAACGTCTGGTCGCTCGCGCGCGTCGTGGCCGCAATCGATCGCACGCTCGGAGCGCCAATCCTGACGTCCTTCGTGAAAGAACACGCCTTCTCCGGCTCACCGCTCGACACGGAGGCGCTCTGGCGCGATCTAGGAGTTCGCCGCGAAGGCGACCAAGTCAGCCTCGACGATAG
>DASXKQ010000215.1:0-29078 GCA_036496745.1 Polyangiaceae bacterium | reverse complement strand
CGAGAAGATCGTCGACAAGAAGAGCGTCGCTACGATTGCTACGAAACGCGGCGCGATCAGAAACTCGATTGGATCGATCGCGAGAGCGCGCAGGGCGTCCAGTTGCTCGGTGACCGCCATCGTTCCGAGTTCCGCGGTATTGTTTGCCCCGACGCGGCCGTTGATCATGAGAGCGGTCAGCAGCGGCGCGATTTCGCGCAACGTGCCGAAACCAGCGCCCCAACCGAGCAGGCCTTGGGCACCGTAGCGCTCCACGATCGGCGCGGCCTGAATCACCATGATCCCGCCCGTAAATAGCGCGGTAACCGTCACGATCGGCAGGGACTTGAGTCCCATGCGGTGAAGGTTTCGGAGCAGTTCTGCTCGATCGAGATCCGCGCGCCAAAGGCGCCGCATGATTTGCCAGAGGAGCACCCCCATGCCACCGACCAGGAACAGCGCGTCGCGAGTGCGGCGCGTTAGGAGACCGAGCATGGGCTCGGCAGGTTGCGCTATCGATCCGGCCATACGGCCCTGACTCTAGACTCGCTCCGACGATCTCGAAAGGCCCGATCATCGTCGATTGCGCGGACAGGACCAAGGCGCGTGGTGCTCGAACCACGCGATGGATGCTCTCAATGCCCCTTGCGAGCGGGAAGTGTGGCATCCTTCCGCCCGTCGATGCGAGGCAGTCCATGAAAATGTCGCAGGTTGCGCTGCAGTGCTACACGATTCGCGACCATTGCCGCACGGCGCCGGAGTTTGCGGAGAGCATGCGCCGCGCGCGGGCAATCGGTTACGAGACTGTGCAGATCAGCGGCGTTGGACCGATTCCTCCGAGTGAGATCTATACGATTGCCAACGGCGAAGGTCTGCAGATCTGCGCCACTCACGAACCAGGGATCGACATCATCGACCGGCCGGAGCAGGTCGTGGAGACGCTTGCGGCATTGCACTGCAAACTCACGGCTTACCCCTGGCCGCACATCAGCCTGGAAACGATCGCGGACGTGGACCGCTTCGCCGAAGGACTCAATCGCTCTGGTGCAGTGCTCAAGGCAGCCGGCATGCAGCTCTGCTTTCACAACCACGACATGGAGTTCAGGAAGCTCGACGGCAAGACAGTGCTCGAGCGTTTGTACGAGAAGACCGATCCCAACCTGGTGATGGCGGAACTCGATACATACTGGGTTCACGCTGGAGGTGGCGATGTCGTGTCCTGGTGCACTCGCATGGTGGGACGCTTGCCGATGATCCACCTCAAGGACTACGCGATGCGCGCGAAGGAACGACAACCGATCTTCGCGCCGCTGGGCGAGGGGAATCTGGAATTTCCTCGGATCATTTCCGTCGCCGAGCAGAGTGGCTGCCAGTGGTTCATCGTCGAGCAAGACAGCGGTTTCGACGACGCGTTCGAGGCCATCGCTACGAGTTTGCGTTATTTGCGCGAGCACGTCGCTTCCTGAGCTTCAGAGCGGCCCGTCGACGGTCCCGTGCACGAACTGGTGCACGCGAGCATCGTCCGATGCGAGCGCCTCGGCCGTGGTGCCATCGAAGATCAGTCGGCCGTCGAGCATCATGCCGATTCGATCAGTGACCGTGAGCAAGCGATCCAGATCGCTCGAAACCATGATCACCGTGGCGTTTGCAGATCGCTGTTCGGCGCGTAGTAGCTCGAAAATTTTCTGACTAGTGACCGGGTCGAGGCCAGCGGCTGGCTCGTCGTACAGCACGATCGGCGCGCGCGCGATGGTTGCGCGCGCTACGCCCACGCGCTTCTTCTGGCCGCCGCTGAGGCCAGCGGGCAAGCGCGCCTCGAAGCCCGGCAAATTGACGCAGGCCAGTCGCTCTGCGACGCGTGCCTCGACCTCGCTGTCCGAAAGCTGAAACAAGCGACGCAGTGGGAATGCGATATTGTCGGCAACCGTCATGAAATCGAAGAGGGCGTTGTTTTGGAACAACATGCCGATGCCCTTGCGAAATTCGTGGAGTTCAGTGTCGGTTAGCGCGAGGACGTCGTGACCGTCCACGCGCACGCTGCCCGAGTCCGGGCGCACGAGCCCGGTGATCGTTTTGAGCAGGAGGCTCTTGCCGGAGGCGCCGGGACCGATCAAGCCGTAGAGGCAGCTCGCGGGCACGCGCAAGGTGACGTCGCAGAGCACCGCGCGGTCAAACGACTTGTTCACGCCCGAGAGCTCGATCATTTGTCGGTTACGGTCGCGCGCTAGCGAGGAGAAGCTCCTTCGCCTCGCGCTTGAGTGAGCTCGATCTCGACCTTGCGTAAGCGCGTCCAGATCGCGAGCAGGGCTCCTAGCAACAAGAGATTCAAGAGCACCGCGCCCCCGACCGTCCAACGCAACGGCGACACGGACGAGCGCGTAACGGTGACCGGCCCGAAGCGCGACAGTTCCTTTTCTGCCGGCCGCGCAAGTGCGGGGACCGGCGTTGCCACCACGGCCACTTCGCTTGGCGAAAGACCCGGAACCGCGCCGGCCACCAAGCGTTGGATCTCGCTGATGGAGATGGGCGGTGCCGCGCCGCGATGTCGGAGCAGCACCGAGGCCGACGGTGCTTGAACTTGCTCGTTCGGATCGAGCGAGTCTTTGGGGGGCACGGCCAAGTGCACACGCACCGAAACAACGCCGTCGAGCGCGCGCAGTGATCGCTCGAGCTCCCCTGCGATTCCGGTAACGAACTTGGCGTGCTCCGAGAGGCGGCTCGGAACTATTGAGCCCTGCGCAAGCGTATCGAGCACGCCGGGACTGGGTGGCGGAGGAAGACTCTCGGCAGCAAGCACGGCGGCTGCGCTCGGCGCGTCGTCGTGGGCAACGGTTACTCGCCAGCGCCCTTCGCTCTCGGGGTCGCGCTCTTTGTCGGATGCAACTCCACCGTGCTCGAGCGCAACAACCGCGTGATTGGCGTCCGTCTCGTCGAGGCCCGCTGCGATCGGCACGCTGCAGCCAAGGGCTATCAGGCCGAAGAGGACGCCCACTGCTCGTCTCATTTGTCCCTCTGACTGCCGTCGCGAACCCGGAAAGGGCTCGCTCAGAACGCTGTTCGGGTCACATCCAGCTTGGGGTTGCTTGGAAAGCTGAGCCCGCGCACCGATCCAGCGATACAACTCTCCGCGCCCCGATTGCGTGGCTTCGTGATCACGGTGACACCGACTGCACGACCGTTCTGAACGGCGGCGCAGATGTTGATCGACGTGGAGTCCGACACTCCGCAGTGCGCGAAATAGGTGCCGCGATTGAGAATAGAGCTGTACTGACCGGCCGTGATGTCCGCCTGGCCGCGGGGGCCACCGACGCTCATTTCCTCGTTGTACGCCGCCGCCGCCGATTCACAGCTCTGCCCGCCGCCGAGGATCGGATAGGCCCCGCTGTGGCCGACGACGCGAGCGCCGCCCCCGCCGCTCTTGCCTTTGCCTGAAATGCCGCCGTCGGTTTCGATGTTCAATTGTGAGTCGGCTTGTACGGCGATCTCGTCGTTGCGCTGCCCGCGCACCTTGAGGAACCAAAGGCCGGCTCCGACCAAAATGGCTCCAACCACCAAAATACCGAGCACGGCTTTACCGCGCGTGCTGCGGCTCTCTTGCACGACCACGCGCTCGATGGCGGCCTTCTCCGCCTTGATGTCGCGGTGCAGGCGTGCATTTTCCGCGAACGGCGCAAACTCGTCCCAGTCCTTGATCGAGCGCTCCTCTTTGCTGAGCGCGTCGCGAATCACGTCGCTGTCGACAAACGTGTGAGTCGCGATTTGCTGCAAGAGCTCAACGGCGCTGAACGGGCCGTGGTCCATGCCGTCTTTGACGACCACGTAGCGTGGTCGCGGGTCGCTTTCGAGGCGAGCCTTGAGACTGGCAAGTTCCGTCGTTGCGTCCATGGGGCGCGACTTGCTGGGTTGTTCGATCGGTGCCGCGTAAGGGTTCGAGCGCCGCTTGGACGGCACGGGCGGCAGCATCGACATCGAGACGTCCACTTCGAAGTTTGCGTCGTGATCGAGTCTCGACGTATCCGCTGGCGGGGGCGGGGCCACGCTGCCCGGCGGCGCAAACTGGTGCAGAGCTTGCGCGAGCGCGTTCAAATCATCCGGGCGATGAGCTGCATCGGACACGAGCGCCTTGGCGAGTACGGCCTCGAATTCAGGCGGCAAACCTGCCACGACTTCGCTTGGCCTGCGCATACCGGCGCCCACGTTCTGGCCCGTCACGAGCTCGTACAGGATCGCTCCCATGCTGAACACGGTCTGGCGAGCAGTACCGGGATTTGTGCCGCGGCTTTCCGGCGGGATGCACACCTTGTCGCGGGGCAGAAGCGGCGGCTGCTGGGCGAGCTCGGGAGAGATTTGATAGAAGCCGTACTCGTCTTCCACGAGGCTCGAGGGGTGAACCAACAGCCTGTGCCCCGCGCGATGGAAATCGGCTGCTTGGACACACAGCGGTACGATGATGCCGACCGCCTGTTTGAGGTTCAGCTGCGTGCCCCGTGACCTCAGCTCTTCGAGTCGAGCGCGGAGCGTTCCAGGGGCTATTGCGTTACCGACGGGCAAGGGCGTGACCAAATGTTGTGCGCTCGTCATTCAGGGCCGCGCATGGTACCAAAATTCCACGCCTTGCGACGCATATCCCATCCCAATGCTTACTCAAATCGGTGTCTCGTCTTCTCGTGCGCCGCCGTGCCAAGGATCGCGGCGGTGTAGGTACGTGCCACGCACGAACTTTCCTAATACTGGCGCGATGTTGGCGGCGACGTCCGCGTCCCATTCCCCGCCGTGAATGAAATCACGAGCATGATTGAGGCCGTCCAAAAGCACGAATCCAGGGATTTTTTCAGCGGGAATGGCAAGAACCTCGAGTTCAGCTTGGAAGACGTACTTTTCAATGCGGACGAGGCGCACGTGAAAGAGTGCGCGTTGCATGCGCGCATCGCCGAGTGCGGCCGCCAGGCCATCACACGGTTTGCAATTCGGTTCCACGAGCCAAAGCAGCACAGTCTCAGAGGCAGCAGCGGCCGCGGCGCGTTGAGCGTCGAGGTTGGAGGCGAGCTCGCCCGGCGCGTCCGCCAGGTCCACGAGGGTGATGGAGCCGACGTGGCTCACGATCGTAGTTGCGTCGCGACTCGAGCGTTCCGCCGGCTTGCGAGGAGGTTTGGGGTGGCTCGGAGCCGTACTCGGCGCGACAGCAACGGCCGGGCCGGGCGGCAACGACACCTTGCGCGAAGCTACGGCAATTTGCGCAATTCCCAAGCCGAACACCAGCATCGTGACGGCGAGGTTGAGTCCGCCCAAAATGATGCCGGCGAGAGCTAGACCTGCGCCGGACTCGCGGCCCTCCGAGCGCTTGATTTCGCTGCGCGCGATCAAACCGAGCACGAATCCGAGAACCCCGCCGACGCCCCAAAAGAAGCACACGAAGCCCGACAGGCTCGCCAGAATTGAAACGATCGCGGTGGTGTTCGTTTTGAGCGGCCCCGGATACGGTGCCGTGCCCTCGAACGGACTCTCCATCGCGTGAGCATAGCGCAGGGCGGGTGGAGTCCGGTCGTTGCGCCGTTCCGGATCGAGTCGCTGCATGTGGAGCGAGCTCACCAGCAAGACGGAAAATTCTGTTTGCGACGGTTGGTGGTTGGATGTGCGTATTTCACCGTCCGGGCGTCCGGCGAGTCGCAATCTTCAACGCAAACTCAAGGGGTTGTTCGCGTTGCGGCACGTCGAAGCCGCGTGTTAGCGTCGACTTCAGCATGGACGCACGCGAAATGGAGGCGCTGGTTCAGCGTCTCGTTCAAAATCCGCATGATCAGGAAGCCATTACGCGAGCGCATCAGGCGGGGCAAAGCGACCCTAAGTCGTATGCGATGTTGCTGGAAAAAGTCGGAACCGCAACAAGCGATCCGGCGTTCGCCTGCCATTGGTTGACGGAAGCCGCCAACGTCTGGTCCACCACGCTTGGCGACGCGCACCGTGCTGCACGCGCGTTGATGATCGCGATTGATCGCGATCCTACCCAACCTACGCCAGCCGAGCGTTTAGGTGACCTCTATCGCGACAAGGGCGACACCAAGGCGCTCGTGGCGTTGCTCGAGCGGCGAGCGAAAGCTCTTGCTCCGCTCGCGCAGCAAGATCCGGAACTGCGCGCAACGGCTGCTGCGATTCATGAAGAACTCGGGCAGTTGTGGCAGAATCCGCCACTTTCACAGCCCAAAAAAGCGATCGAGAACTACAAGCGCGCGGTCGAACTCGATCCGGCGAGTCAGTATTCGGTCTACGCCTTGCGCGAGCTACATAAGAGCGCCTCGCAATGGAATGAGGCGATCCCTTACTTTGAGCTCGAGCAGCGAGTGGTCCAAGATCCCGAGCGCAAGATCGCTCTATACCAGGACGAGAGTGAGGTTCGAAAGAGCGCGGGCGATCTGGCCGGAGCCGCCGCCGCGATTCGCTCGGCGCGCGCGATCGAAGGGGGACAGGACGCAACCCTGAAGGCGCAGCTCGGGTCGCTCGTGCTCGAGCGCATGCAAGGCGGTCAGCGCGTACCCGACGCCGAGCGCGCGGAAGCCGCCGCCGCGTTCGTCGAGCTGGCCGAGGAATACTCGGGTGAGCACGGCTTCTCGTACTCCAATTGCGCCCTCGATCTCGAGCCGACGAACGATCGCGCGATGCAGCTCTCCATCTACTATGGCGAGCAACTGGGGCGCGGCGCGGAGGCGGCACCGCGAGCGGCCAAGTATCTGAGAGCAAACCCGCAAGGTGCGTTGGCAGGCGACGCGCGTCGCCTCGTGATGGAGGGTGGCGGTGACGATTCGCTGCTCGACGCGCTCGCGCCCCCGCCAGGTGCGGACGCGTCGGAGCAAGTGCAAGCGCTGCTCGAGATGGCGCAGACGTACGCGCGCAAAGCGAAGAAGAACGACGCTGCAGCCAAGTTCCGTGAGGTGCTCGCGCTCGAACCTGCGAATCTGGACGCGATCGGATTTCTCGAGCCATTTCTGCGTCAAACGCGCAAATTCCAAGATTTGCGCGATCTACTGCTGACCGCGGGTCGCAACACGGAAGCTGACGAGGACAAGCGCAAGGACTGGTTGCGCGAAGTCGCGGGGCTTTGTGAGACCCAACTGCGCGACGCGGACGGCGCAGCCCAAGCGCTCAAGGATTTGCTTGCGCTCGATCCCGAAGACGAGGCTGCGCGCGGTCAGCTCAAGCGCCTGCTTGAGAAGCAAGGACGCTGGGACGAGCTCGCGACGTTGCTCGCTGAAGAAGCCGAGCAGACGATGGACGTCGAGGCACGTATCTCGCTCGAGCGCACCATCGCCAAGTTGCACGAGCAAAAGCGCAAGGACCCCGTCGCAACGGGGGAAGCGTGGGCGCGCATCGCGTCCCTCGCTTCGGGCGACGAGGAGGCTATTTCCACCGCCGTCCGCTACTTCGAGAAGGCCGAACGCAGCGATCTCGCTGTGCAGGTGATCGCGGAAAATATCGAAGCCATCTCCGACGACGCGACGCGTGGCGCCCTGCTCAAAAAGCTTGCTGAGCTACGCGAGGCGAATGGTGAAGTCGTTCCTGCAGGCGAGTCGTTCGCCGAGGCCGCCGGCCTGACTAGGGATGCCGCGCTCTGGGAGTCAGCCGAACGGTGTTTCGTGAGCGCCGAGGCGTGGGAGCAGGCGGCCACCGCGATCGACGAGCGAGCGCAGCTGAGCAGTTCCCCGAAACTGAAAGCGCAACTGTTCGCTACCGAGGCGTCGTATCTGTCGAAAGTCGGTGACGAGGGAAATGCGGTGGTGCGCTTGGAGCAGGCCACGGAGCTTGACCCAGAGAACGAGAACTACGCGAGCGATCTCGAGCAGCGTTATGTAGCCAGCGATCGCAACGACGATCTGGCGAAATTCTTGCTGCGTCGCGCGGAGCAGCTGTCGGACAAATCGAAGCGCGCGGCGATGCGTCGCCGTGCGGCGAAGCTTCAGCGCGAGAGCCTGGGCGATCCCGAGGCAGCGCGCGAGACGTTGCGAGCCCTACTCGAAGACGGGGAAGATCTGGAAGCGCTCACGACGCTTGCGGACGATGCGCAAGATCGCGGCGAGTTCAAGGAGGCGGTCGAACTCTTGGGCAGGCTCGGCAGGGCCAGCGTGGATCCGGCTCAAAAGGTGGAGGCCTTGCTCCGTGAAGCCGGGCTGATCGCCGATGGTCTCGACGATCTGAAGGGCTCGATCGAAGTATACGAACGCGTGCTCAGCGAGTTCGATCCCAAGCGTGATGACGCGCTGGCAAAGATCGCCGAGCTGCACGAGCGACTCGACGAACCGAAGGGCATCGCCAATGCGCTCGAGCGTCGACTGCAGATACTCAGTGACCCCACCGAGAAGCTAAAGGTGGCCGAACGCCTGGCGGATCTTTATCAAGAGCAGCTGGAAGAGCCGAAGCTTGCCGTGAAGGCGCTCGACATGGTGCGCGAGCTCGACCCGGAGAATTTCGAAGCCGTTGGGCGCCTGGCGGAGCTGTGCGAGAAACTCGAAGACTGGCCGCGCGTCGCCGAGCTTTTGGCAGCGCTCGTAGAAGTCGAAGGTGACGAAGAAGAGGCGAGCCGCATGACTCGCAGGCTCGCCGAGATTCTGCACGAGAAGGTGAAGAAGAGCGACGAAGCGCTGGCGGCTTTGATGCAAGTCGCCGACTTGGGGGACGAGCTGTGTCGAGAGGAGTACGTCAAGCTCGGTGATTCGCTCGGCTGGAAGGGCGTGGTCGCGACGAAGCTCTGCGAGTGGTACCTGGAAGCACCCGCCAGCCCGGCTCGGAACTCGTCTTTGCGCGGCGCATTCGAGCGCTTCGTGGAGGTGGGCCGTGACGCGGACGCGGCGGGGGTCGCGAAGGAACTCGCGCGCACGCGCGGCGCGGACGCGGAGATCGCGCACAAGCTTGAAGAGATCGCCGTCAAGCTCAAGGATCTCGACGCGCTCAGCATCGCGCACGATCTTTTGGTGCAGGAGCTCAGCGGCCCAGCCCGAGCGGAGGAGATGGTCCGCCAAGCCGAAGTGCTTGCCCGCGCCGGAGTGGAGGCGCTCGAAGCGATCCAACACGGCGAACAGGCGTTGACGAGCGTGCCACCCGGCGACGTCGAGCCACTGCTCACGCGTTTGAGCAAACTCGCCGCCAATCCGGCGGCGATCATCGAGATTTATGAGCGGCAGATCACTCGCTGCAAGGCCCCCGCGGATCGGCTGATGGCACTCGGTCGCGCCGCGAGCATCGCGGCCAACCACGACGTCTACGACAAAGCGCGGGCGTTTCTCGATATCGCGCTGGCGGGCGCCGTGCAGGAAGAGACGATCGTCGCGCTGGAAGACGTCGCGCGCAGCACGGATAGCAAACAGGGTGGCGAGAAGTTGCGGCGCACTTTGGCCGAGGCGCTGGCCAACGGCGGGCAAGGCTCGCGTGATGGCGGCCGTACGCGAGGCATGCTGCTCGGCCGCGCCGCGCAGCTCGCGTACAAGGATCTCAAGGACACGGATCAGGCGTTCGTCTGGCTGGGTGACGCCATCGTCGCGCACGTGGAAGACGAGCCCCTCGACTCGCTCGAGAAGCTGGCAGATCAAGTGGGTGAGCCCAAGCGCGCCGAGGTGGTCCTGAATCGCGCGCTCGAAGAAGTGTTCGACGGGCCGCTCGTGCGCAAGTTGCTGCAGCGGCGCGCAACGCTGCGGCGTAGCAAGCTACTCGACGCCTACGGCGCTGCCGGCGATCTCAAGCGCCTCCACGATCTCTCGCCATCGGACACGAGCGTGATGGAGGAGCTCTCCCAGCTTTACACGGAGCTGGAGGACTTCCGCGGCATGGTTCAGCTATACGAAGATCAGATATTGCGCGGCAAGGAGCCGAGCGCGCGCGCGGAACTCGCGCGCAAGGTGGCGCGGCTCTGGGAAGAAAAACTCGGTGACGCGCGCGAAGCAGCCGACGCCTGGCGTCGCGTGCTGCGCATGAAAGCCGGCGATCCCGAGGCGACGGAAGGCCTCGAGCGCGCCAAGGGCAATATGCTCAAGCGGGCCGCGTCCGAGCCGGAGGCTTCGTCGCGTCCACGCTCGCGCCCGCCGTCGGCGCCTCCACCTGCGAAGCTGGAATCGGCCGCGCCGAAGGCGGAAAGTGCGCCTACTTCGGGGGAGACAGAGTCTGCTTCTAACAAGTCCGATCTGGAGTCTGGCGTAACGGGTGCGAGAGCCGAGGTGAAAGGCGAAGAGGCGAAACCGGCTGAAGCAAAGCCGGAAGCGCCAGCGCCCGCGAAGGCGGGCCCCCCGCCGAAGAAAAAGCAGGACAAGGCGCCACCCGTCGCTGAGGCCGTTGCAGACAAGGCACCGGCCGCCAAAGTGGAGGAACCCGAGGCTCTCACTACGAAGCCGAGTGCCGAACAAACTCCGCTGCCAGGCGCGGTCTCGCCGCCAAGCGATTCCTCTCCGCGCGCTTCGGTGCCGCCGCCGCCACCGAGCCGCGGATCATCGCCGCGCGCCTCGACGCCGCCGTCCTCTTCCTCCGCGAGCGCCGCCGAACGTCCTTCCTCACCACCTCCGTCGAGTGGGCCGCAGCCGCCACCCAAACCCGCCAAGAAGGGGGGTGCCCCTCCACCGCCACCTCCTTCATCGTCGTCGTCGATGCGCCCACCGCCGTTGCCGGGTCGCGCCGGTAGCTCGGGTAAGCCTCCGCCACCGCCCGGGCCGAGCGGGGCAGGGCGACCACCACCGCCGCCACCCGGCGGGCGGGGGCCGGGAAATCGGCCACCACCACCCCCAGCGGGCAGGCCTGCTAACGCAGCCTACGCGGCACCCGGCGGCGCAGGTGCGGCGATCGAAGCGCCCGGTGCAGATGACGACGATGACGATTTGTCGGTAGACGTCGACGACGACGAGCTAATCGAATAGCGGCTCTTCATGGAGCGTCTGCGCCGAGGATGACGCGGGCGCGTGTGCCATCGAGCGTCGCGAGCGCGCCGAGGCAGAGCGGCTCGTTCGTCCGCCCATGACCGAATGGCAAGCCCGCGAGTATCGGCACGCCGAGCCCGCACAACCTCTCCATGAGGACGTCACGCACCGGTACGCCATGTTGCCCCGCACCGCAGTCCGTGAAGTCCCCGACCACGATGCCGGCGAGCAAGTCGAGCACGCCGGCCGCGCGTAACGCGCTCAGCATGCGGTCGATGCGATATGAACTTTCCGTCACGTCTTCGAGCGCCAACACCGCGCCACGTGGCAAATGCAGGCGACCTGCCGCGTGACAGGTGAAGAGCACGGTCAGGTTGCCGCCCACGAGCGGACCGCACGCGCTCCCGGCGCGCCAAACTTCCAGGTTTGCAAAGCACTGCTGTTGCTCCGGGTGCTCGAGAGCGCGCACGAACGCGCTACGCGCGCCGGCGTCCCCACGTCCCATGCCTGCCACGTTGTGTGCGTGCATGGAGCCGACGCCTACGTTGAGCGCCTCCACGTGCAACGCCGTGACGTCCGAGAAGCCGACGAGCCATTTGGGTGAGCGGGCGAGGGCCGCGAGGTCGGCCAAATGCGCGATGCGCGTGAGCCCGTAGCCACCGCGCGCCGCGATGATGGCTGCGAGCGAAGGGTCGCGCAGCGCCGCGTTGAGCTCATCGAGCCGCCGCGCGTCGTCCCCGGCCAGGAAGCCGCGGCGTTCGAAGATCGACCATGAGAACTCGACGTGATAGCGCTCGCCGAGCCAGCCCATACCGCGTAGGACCAGCGCGCGATCGAACGGGCTCGACGGCGCGATCACGCGGATCCGAGAGCCTCGGACGAGCGGCGTGGGCATCCTGAGCGGCGACATGGCAGTGCGACCCTGAGTCTTGCTTCTAGCAGGACTAAAAGCCGAGGTGGGCGGCCGGTGAAAGCGATTGCCGAGCGAACGCCGCCCGGCAAGACTCGCGCTGCGATGGAAACCCGAGGCGCGCTGGCGCGACTCTCCGACGTGGCCGGCCGCGCGCTGCCATGGGGTGAGCGCCTGCGCTCGGTCGCGCGCGACGCGATGACCGAGCTCCGCGCGCGTCTCTTGGGCGCGGATTTCGAACAGCGGGCGCACGTACTCGACGCGCGCTACCTGGCGATGGGTGGCGATCCGTTCGGATTCGACGTCGCTACGGCGCGCCACGCTGCGATGGTGGTCGGTTTCTTTCACCGTATGTATTTTCGCACGGACGTATTCGGGATCGAGAACGTGCCCGCCGGACGGGCGCTCTTGATCGCCAATCACTCCGGGCAAGTGCCCATCGACGCTGCGATCGTGGGTTCGGCTATGTTCTTCGACGCGAATCCACCGCGTGTTACGCGCGCCATGGTCGAGAAGTGGACCGCGACCTTGCCGTTCGTGTCGGCGTTCTTCAACCGCGTCGGCCAAGTCGTTGGCGTACCTGAGAACGCGCGCCGGCTGCTCGAAATGGGTGAGCTATTGCTGGCGTTTCCCGAGGGGATCCGCGGCGTCGCGAAGCCGTTTGCACGCCGCTACCAGCTCGAGCCGTTCGGTCTCGGCTTCATGCGTCTCGCGCTCGAAACGGATACGCCAATCGTGCCGGTTGCCGTGATTGGTGCCGAGGAGCAATACGTCAGCGTCGGCAACCTCAAATGGGCTGCCCGCCTGCTCGATATCCCCGTGTTTCCGGTGGTGCCCCAACTAATACTACCGGGAGCACAGTTGCCCCTGCCCACCAAATACCGGCTGTACTTTGGGGAACCGATGCGCTTTGGCGGTAGCCCGGACGATGACGACGCGCAGATCAAGAACAAGGTCTGGCTCGTGCAGCAGAGCATTGCGGACTTGCTTCGTCGCGGCTTGTCCCAACGCCGGAGCGTATTTTTTTGAGTGCCTCCGAGCTCGCTGGCAAAAGGGACGATCGTGCGGTCGTCGTGACCGGCGTGTGCGGGCGTCTAGGGCGCCGTTTGCTGCGTACACTTCACCGTAAGGTGCGGGTGATTGGGCTGGACCGGCGCGCGTTTCCTGATCGCCCCGCCGACCTGACCCACCACGAGATCGACATTCGCAGCAAGAGCGTGCGTGAGATTTTCCGGTCTGGCGAAGTGAGGGCCCTCGTTCATTTGGGCGTGATGCACAACCCGCGCGGCAATGCAGAGCAGCACCACACCTGGAACGTGGTCGCTTTCCAACGGCTACTCGAATACGCCGAGCAATACGGGGTCGCCAAAGTGGTGTTGCTGTCGAGCGCCAACGTCTACGGCCCGCGCCCGGACAACCCGCAATTCTTGAACGAAGAGGCCCCGCTGCTCGGCGCCGGTCCATTCAGCGACATCCGAGATTTGGTCGGTCTCGATATGTGTGCAGCGGCGTATCTCTGGCGCTATCCGCAGACGGAAGCCGTGATTCTCAGGCCCTCACACATCCTGGGCACCGTGCGAAATGCCCCGAGCAACTATCTGCGTCTCAAGGTGGTGCCTACTCTCTTGGGATTCGATCCAATGATGCAGGTGGTGCATCAAGACGACGTGGTGCAGGCGATCCTTGCGGCGCTCGAGCCAGGCGTTCGCGGCGTGTTCAACATCGCCGGTCCGCCGCCCATCTCGCTGTCGCGAGCGCTCTCGCTACTCGGGCGTAGCACCATGAGCGTACCCCACGGCATGGCGCGCGCGGCGATGGATCGCCTGTTCCGTTGGCGCGTGAGCTCGTTCCCGGCGCCGGAGCTGGATTTCATCCGCTACGTTTGCATGGTGGACGACAGTCGAGCGCGAAAGATCATGGACTATCGCCCGCGCTTCGATTTGTTGCAGACTCTGCGAGCGGTAGACGAGGAACGCTGGCTGTGAAGACCATCGCATCAAAAGCCACGCGCGCGGCTCGCATCGGGGCTATTTCCGTCGCCTCGTGGCTCGTCGCGTGCCGCGCCGATCATCCGGAGCCCGCTCCTGCGCCCACCAAGTTCGAGTTGCTGCCCGCCGCGCCGGGCGCGCTCGGCGCACGTGCTGCAGGTACCGACGCAGCGCCGTCGCCGCCCACCGAACAAGTGGAGCCCCGCGATCCAGACGACGACGAAGAGGATGCGGCGCCCGACGCTGGCACCGTGGACGCGGGGTCCGGAGTAGCCCTTTGATTGCTCTCGCTGCACGCTCGATGCGGCGCGCCTTATTCGTCGCACTCCTCACGGCGTGCTCGGCTCATCGCCTCCCTCCGGGGACGCCACTGCCGGAATACGAAGCGCCCGTCGTCCCGCCGTGGCCAGCCGATGCGGGTCTGGACTCGAGCGCGACTCCGCTGCCGACAGAAGCTCCGAATCCCCAGCTTGGGCCGCCGAATCGTCCCGTCCTTTCCGGAGACGCCGGCGTGCGCTAAACTCGATTGGTCCAAAGGAGCCAGAGCCCGGTTTGAGCATTCGTGAGCAGGCCATTTCGGCGAAGCGCGCCGCGCGCGCTCTCGCTCCCTTGGGTCGTGACAAAAAGGACAAGGCGCTCGTCAATATCGCGAGCCGTCTGCGTCAAAATGTGTCGGCGATCGGCGTGGCGAATGCTCGCGATCTCGAGGCCGCCCAGGCTCAGGGTACGAGCGCCGCGTTGCTCGATCGTCTGCGCATGGACGCGAAGGTCGTGGAGCAGACGGCGCAAGGCGTCGAACACATCGCCTCGCTCGCAGATCCGGTCGGCAGCCGCGCCAGCATGCAACGTCTGCCGAATGGACTCCTGGCAGGTCGCCAACGCGTGCCGCTCGGCTTGATCGCGATGGTCTACGAATCACGTCCGAACGTCACGGTCGACGCAGCCGCGCTGTGCTTGAAATCCGGCAACGCCGTCTTGCTACGCGGTGGCAAGGATGCCGCTCATAGCAATCAGTTGCTCGGCCACTTACTGCAGGACGCCATAGCGGACGCGGGCTTGCCGCGCGATGCCATTCAGATCGTTCCTGCTGGGGATCGAGAGAGCATTCGCGAGTTGATTTCGCTGAGCGATCTGATCGACTTGGCCATCCCGCGCGGCGGTGAGGGGCTGATCCGATTCGTGGCGGAAAACGCGCGAGTCCCGGTGATCAAGCACTACAAGGGTGTCTGTCACCTATTTCTCGATCACGACTGCGACGCGGCGATGGCCGAGGCGCTGACGATTAACAGCAAGGTGCCGCGCCCCGGGACGTGTAACTCACTCGAGTGTTTATTGGTTCACGAAGCCGGCGCGGTCAGGCTGTTGCCCGAACTCGGCGCGAGGCTGCTAGCTGAAAGCGTGGAGGTCCGCGGCTGTGAGCGTACGCGTGCGCTCGTGACCGGCGCGAAGGCTGCGACGGAAGACGACTTCGGTCGTGAGTTTTTGGACAAGATTCTCGCTGTGCGCGTGGTGGCGAATCTCGATGCGGCGATCGAGCACGTCGCTCGCTACGGCTCGAACCACACGGAGGCGATTTGCACCAACGACTTCAGCAACGCCGAGCGATGGCTGAGAGAAGTGGACGCTAGCTGCGTGCTCGTCAACGCGGCGACACGCTTCAACGACGGTGGCCAACTCGGTTTGGGCGCAGAAATCGGCATTTCGACCAGCAAATTGCACGCCTACGGTCCGATGGGTCTGGATAGTTTGACCAGCGAAAAGTGGATCGTGATAGGCGAAGGACAGGTTCGATCGTGAGACGAGGGGTGTGTCGGTGAAAAAGAAAACGAAGGTGTTCCGCAAGCCGGCGCGCGTGACGGCAGCGGCGGCGCCGGCACGTATTTCCGTCAGGGCGCCTGCCTCGCCTTCGAGCGAGGCACGCACGATGGCGATCGCTGCAGCGGAAGCCGCGCTCGACAAGAAGGCGAGCGACGTCGAGATCATCGACGTCACTGGCAAGGTCGACTACGCGGATTTTCTCGTGCTGATGACCGGACAAAGTGATCGCCACGTCGCGAGCATCGCGGAGGGCATCGACGAAGCGCTCGGCAAGCGCGGCTTTCACGCCATCTCGATCGAGGGACTGCCACGCGCGCAGTGGGTGCTGATCGATTTCGTCGACATCGTGGTGCACGTTTTCTCGGGAGAGACGCGCACGCTCTACGACATCGACGGTTTGTGGATGGACGCGCGTCGCTTGCGGGTCCCCGACGCCGCTCCCGGCACGATGTGAAACTCGTCGTCGTTGCCGTCGGGCGGATCAAGGAGCGTGAGCTGCGCGCGGTGGCCGACGATTACTGGGCGCGCTTGCGGCACTACGCGCGCTGCGAGGAAATCGAAGCCAAGGACGCCTCTGCGCTCAAAAGGAGCATCCCGGAGGGCGCGCTGGTCGTGGCGCTCGAAGTCGACGGCGAGCAGCTCTCGAGTCGGCAGTTGGCGAGCCGTGTTGAACGCTGGGGCTCCCAGGGCAAGGGCCTGGTCGCGTTCCTGATCGGGGGCGCGGAGGGGATCCCCGCGGAGCTCTCGCGTTCGGCAAACGCGCGACTGAGCTTGTCGACGCTGACGCTCCCGCACCGGTTGGCGCGCGTGTTGCTCCTCGAGCAGCTCTATCGCGCGATGACACTGATTCGTGGCGAACCGTACGCGCGCGAAGACTGAGCGAGCGTTATGTCGCAGGCTATTTCGCGGCCGGAGTGCTGGCCGTCGGCTTTCGCCCGAAGATCCAGGCTACCAGTATCGACAGGCCGTACAGCCCGCAAAGCGGAATGGCGAGTAGTAACTGACTCATCGGATCGGGTGGCGTCAGGATCGCCGATACGATGAAGGCAACGACCACGAAGTACCGAAAAAATCGGATCAGGTCGCGGTAGGTGATGATGCCGGCAAAGGATAAAAAGAATGCGAGCACCGGGAGCTCGAACGCAATCCCGAAGGCCGCCAGCATGTGCGTGACGAAGTCGATGTAGTCGCTCACCATCACGGTCGGCTTGACGTCGAGCCCCGGCGCGAGCGGCCCGCTGAAACTCAACAAGTATTGAAACGCGACGGGAAACGCCACGCGCCAGCCGAAGTATCCGCCGGCCACGAACAGCCCACACGACGACACGACGAACGGCAATGCGAAGCGCTTCTCACGTGAGTACAGCCCGGGCGCGATGAAAGCCCACAGCTGATACAGGATAATCGGCAACGCGAACACGACGCCGCCCATGGCGGACAGACGCACGTAGGCGATGAACAGCGACGCAGGCGCTGGGAAATGCAGGGCCGCACCCTCGTTGTGGTGACCGGCGCTCCAAGCCTTGACGAACGGCGCGGTCAACCAGATGAGCAGGTGCTTCTTGTACGTCCAAGCTAGGCCTGCGCCGACGACGAACGCGAGGATCATGCGGATCAAACGTGATCGGAGCTCTTCCAGATGCTCCCAGAAGGTCATCACGTGATCATCGGGGTTGTCGCTCATGGCGGCTTTGGAGCTTCTCCCGCGATCGCCGCGGCGGTCGCGGTCGTGGCTTCCGGATCGTCGTCGATCAGATCGTCAGGCAATGCACCGTAGGAATCCGCGCCTTCGTTGGGATATTCGCGCGAAAGGTCGGTCTCGATATTTGCGTACGGATCTTCGCCGACGGCGCTCGTCTGCGCCGGCGCGCTGGGCGTGGTCAGCGGGGGGAAGGGGACGTGAGCGCCGCGCAGCAGGCCGCGCAGTTCGTTCAACCCGCCATGCAAACCCTCGGCCCTGAGAATGTCGTCGATCCCGGTCTGGGTGCGGACCTCGCTAGTCAGGCGCTGCAGCTTTCTGATCCATTGCCCCAAGGTCTTGAGCAGACCGGGAAGCTTCTGGGGCCCCACGGCGATCAGCGCGACCACGCAGATCACGACGAGCTCGCCGAACGAAAATCCAAACACGGTTGCACGTTACCTCAGGACCTCAAAAGCTCAACCTAGCTGCGCGCTCGAAGCTCTCAAATTTCCTGGTTCCGCGGAGGCCTGGGCATCGTGTTAAGGTTTTGGCCGTGATCCTACTTTGGCTGGCTGCGCTCGTGGTGATCGCTCCCACGGTGTTCCTGTATTTCCTCGTGATCAAGGGGATGGACCGTTACGAGCCGGAGCCTTTTTGGCTGCTCACCGTGGTGTTTTTCTGGGGTGCCGTGGTCGCGACGATGACGGCCATCGTCGGTAATTCGATCGGCGAAAACGTGATGAGCGCGGCGCTGGGCGCCGCCCAAAACAGCACGCTCGTGCAACAATCGACCGCATCGTTCGTGGCGCCGCTCGTCGAGGAAACCTGCAAGGGCACGGGGCTGCTCGTGCTCTGGGCCGCCTCCGCGCTGTTCTTGCGGGAGCTCGACGGCGCGCTCGACGGCGCGATTTACGGTGGCGTGATCGGCCTTGGTTTCACCATGACCGAGGACGTGCTCTACGTCAGCAGCGCCGCCGCGCAGGGTGGCATGGCCGCGTTTACCGAGGTCTTCATCATTCGCACCGTGCTCGCAGGCCTCAGCCACGCCTCCTTTACCGCGATGACCGGGCTCGGCGTAGGCCTCGCCAGCGAAACCGCGAATCGGGCTGCCAAGATTTTCTTGCCGTTTGCCGGTTGGATCGGCGCCGTGGGGCTGCACTTCCTGCACAACTTCCTGGTCACCTTTTTGTTCAACGGGGGGCTCGGGCTCGGGCTCAAGTTCTTGGTGTTTTGGACCTTCGACTTGCTCTTTTTCAGCCTGGTCGTGCTCTTGGCGTTGCGCGATCGTTCAATCGTCATTCGGGGTCTGGTCGATGAAGCCGGGCGCTTGCTACACCCGAAGGAACTCGCGAGAACGGCCAGCTACTGGATGCTCGTGCCGCTTTGGAACTTCATGAGCCTGATGAGCAGTCCGCAAGGGTACACCTCTAGCCGGCGTAAGCAGCTCGCTTTGATCGAGCTCGCATTTCTCAAACATCGCCGCCGCCGCGGCGAGGGAGGACACGATCTCGATCGCGCGGAGCAAGAGCTCCGCGCGCGAGTCATGCGCGCGAACGAGGCTGGTGTATTCATCGGCGCCCGCTGAGGCGCGTGGCGCGCTATTTCACGAGACTGCGCGCGATGACCAGCCGCTGAATCTGGCTGGTTCCCTCGTAGATTTGCAGCACCTTTGCGTCGCGCATCAGCTTCTCGACCGGGTAGTCCTTGACGTAGCCGTTGCCACCGAACACTTGTACGGCGTCGATCGCCGACTGCATGGCGCGATCGGCCCCGAAGGCCTTCGCGTAACTCGAGACGATCGGATCGCGTACTCCGTTGTCGAGGTTCCAGGCGGCCTTTTGATACAAGAGGCGAGTGGCCTCGGCGCCAATCGCCATCTCGGCCAGCATGGCCTGGACCAGTTGGTGTTCCGAGATGGGCACGCCGAAGGTTTTGCGCTCCTTGGAGTATGCGACGCACTCGTCGAGCGCGCGTTGCATGAGTCCCGTCGCCATCGCGCCGATGTCAGGACGCGTTTGGTTGAACGTTTCCATGGCGAGCTTGAAGCCTTCCCCCTCGGGCGCGAGCAGGTTCTGCTTCGATACCTTGACGTCTTCGAAATGGACGGCCGCGGTGTCGCTGGCGCGCTGGCCCATCTTGTCCTCGTGCTTGCCGACGCGTAGCCCCGATGACTCGCGATCCACGATGAACGCCGCGATACCCTTGTGACGCTTCCCGGGGTCGGAGGTGGCAAATACCACGTAGAAGCTCGCGAAGCTGGCGTTGGTGATCCAGCATTTTTCCCCATTCAAAACGTAGTCATCGCCGTGCTGCTTGAAGGTCGTCTTGAGGCCTGCCACGTCGCTGCCGCCGCTTGGTTCGGTCGTGCAATAGCTGGCAAACAGCGGGGCTGCGGTCAGCATCCCGAGATACTTCTTCTTTTGCGCTTCGTTGCCGCCGAGCTTGATCGGGGTGAGCGCCAGAGAGTTGGCGAGCAAGCTGGTCTGGATGCCCGTACAACCGTAGGCAAGTTGCTCGGCGATCAGCGCGTTGTCGAGTTCACCGAGCCCAGAGCCGCCATACTCCTCGGGCACGGTGGCGTTCACCAAGCCAAGCTCGTGAGCGCTCTCGAAGACGTCCTTGGGGAAGCGGCTTTCGTGGTCGCAGGCCGCGGCAACCGGGATGATCTTTTCGCGGGCGAAGCGCTTGGCGGTTTCGACCAGCGCTTGCTGCTCGTCGGACAGTGAAAAATTCAGCATGCAGTTACTCCTTGCTGCGCTTCCGCAAGCGGTTGAATTCGGCGCGTACGGCCCGCGCTCCGAGAGCGTAGCCAATCGTGAGGCCCACGAGCAGCACGCCCGGAATGAAGATCACGTGCGCAGCCGTCATCGCGATTTGTCGAGCGCTTTTTCAAGCTCGCTGATGCGACCTTCCACCCTGGCTTGGCGCCGATAGCTCAGGAAAATGAACAGCAAGAGCAACGCCCACATGCCCACGTAAGCCGCAACCAGCAAGCTGCTCGCGCTCGTAGTGTCTCCGCCGCCCTGCACGGCCACGAACTCGGTGGACCGGTCGCTGGGGTTCGAGCTGGCCGGTTTTTCTTGGTTAACGTGCATGATTGTTCTCTCGCTCTCAGTCGTAGTCGAGTTGGCCCGAGGCGATGGCGCGCTCCTCGATGCGGAGCAAGCGCGACGCGCTCAGGGCGAGCCGCGCGCGTAGCCAGAGTAGCAGAGCGGCGAGCAACGTCATTGCTACGAAGCCGATCATCAGGGCCTGAATCATGGCTGGGTGGCGCAAGCCTCCGCCACCTTGTCCAATCACGGTGGGATGATTGCCGCCCCACTTCAGGACGGAATAGTGAATGATCGGAAGATTTACCGTGCCGAGCACGCCGAGCGCGGCGGCAAACTTACGCTCGGCATCGCCATTGCCGGCAAACGCGCGTAGTACGACCACCGACACGTATACGAGCACGCTCAGCAGCGTGGTCGTGAGGCGAGGGTCCCACGTCCAATACACACCCCAGGCCTTGCGTGCCCAAAGCGGACCGCTGAGCAGAACCATCGAACCAAAGGCGCACGCGCACTCGGCGCCCGCTCGCGCCCAAGCGTCTCGCGCGTCGCTCGGCCCGTACAGGTAGAGCGCGCTCGCGCCGAAACAAACCGTGCCGCACAGGTACATCGCGTAGGCGGCCGGCACGTGAAAGTAGAAAATCTTCTGCGCCAGGCCGCCCGCTTGGATCTGCGCGATGGGTGCTTTCAGGAAGATGAAGGGGATCAAGTACGCAAACACGCAGGCCGTGGCCACGAGCAGTCCCCCAAAGATGGCGTTCGCGCGCTTATTCACCGATTCACCTCGAAGTCGGACGGTACTCCGGCGCACATAGAGCGCACAAGTGGGGGAGCGCCGGACGCGCGCATCAGACGCTACACGTCGACATGGCCAGTAGCGCGGCGATCTTGCTGCGCAAGACTTCGAACTCTTTGACGGCCAAGTCGATTTCCGCAGCGCGCAGTTGCTGCGCGGTATTGACCAGGTCGAAGCTCGTGCCACTGCCGTTCATGTACGAGATGCGCGCGAGTCGCGCGGTTTCCGCGGCGATTTCACGTGTCCTGGAGCTCACGGTCAGGTTGGCTTCCGCGACCTGCACGGCGCGCAGCGCCTGTGTGACCTCCAATGAAGCGCGGCGCTTGGTCTCCCGCAGTTGCTCTCGTGCAAGGCCGGCCTGCGCGCGCGCGGCGTCCTGCTGTCCATAGCGCAGACTCCCGTCGTAGATCTGCCAGGTGAGCAGGCCGCCGATGGTCCAGGTGAGATTGCGGTTGTTGATGGCTGAATTGGGATCGTAGTAGGTGAGTTGAGACGTTGCATCGACGGTTGGCAGGAACGCATAGTCGACGCTCTTGACGCCTCGATCGGCTACGCCCACGCTGGCGGTCGCGGCGCGTACGTCACTGCGCGCGAGCAGGTCGGTCTCGGTTTTGCAATTGTTTTGAGCGTCTGCGGAGAGCGCGTCGATGTGAATATCCGGCGTGACACCCCAAGCTTCGGCCGAGCCGAGCGACGTGCCGAGTGCCTCGCGCGCCTCGATCAGTCTTTCCGTCGCGGTCACGACGTCTGACCTCGACAGCGATGAGTCCTGCTCGGCGCGCAAGACGTCGAGGGCGGTTGCCGCGCCTAGGGCAGCGCGGCGTTTGGTGAGATCCAGCGTAGAAAGGGCTGCTTTTAGGGACGAACGGCTCACCTCGGCGAGCCGTTCATTGGTCACCACGGCGACAATCGCGTTGGCTACGGTAGCGACGATCAAGCGCTCCGCGTCTCTGCTGGTTAGGCGCGTGGCTTCGATGTTGTCCTTGGCAGTCCCGTGGTCGTACCAGTCTTTGGGGTGAAAGAGCGGTACGGTCAGCGCGAGCGCCGCTTGAAAGGACGTACTCGGGTTCGGGATGGCCTGTGTAAAGGCGGGCGTCGGAGGTGGACCGGCCGTTGCCGGCACATCCAGCTGCCCCTCGAGCAAGTGATGCGTCAGGATCGCCGTGCCGCGAAGCTGAGGCAAGGACGGGGCAAGCGCGATGCGGGCGGCTGCTTGCGCTTGCTCGATCGCCAAGCGAGCGTTGTGGTAGCTGGCGGAGTCCGTGCGCACGAGCGTCAGTGCTTGCTGCCAAGATTGAAGCACGTGTTGCGGCGGCGGCGCGGGAGCCAGCAACGGATCCGACACGTCCGGCAAGGTGGGCTCCCCGCCCGCCGCTGCGGAGGTGTTGCTCGGCACAGCGGTGGCAGTGGACGGCGGCGCCGCTGTCTGACCGAGAGCGGCACGACCCACTGTCAGGAGGGCGACGAAAGTCAAAACGGATGGCGTTCGGAGCAAGTGCATGCGCGAATCGATAGTTCCGCGCGCTGCCCGCGCAAAGCCCCCTGGTGCGTGCTTGATGCGATCGCTCGAACGCCGTAGGGAACGGTTCTGCCGCGGCGTCTACAAGTCGCGGTTGCGCGTCAACCAGAGAGAATCGGGGTTTCTTCCCGCCATTCGGCCAACAGGCGATCGGCGCGCTCCGGGTCGCGGACCGCCCTGGAAAGCAGTTTGCGCGCTTCTGTCAGTTGGCCCAGGCGCGCGAGCGCGTGAGCGTAGGAGCTCGCGATCTCGGGTTCATCGGGCAATCCGCGGTGAGCTCGGGCCAAATAACCCACGGCATCTCGTGGGCGATTGAGGCCGATATCCAGCAAATGCCCGAGGTTGTGCAGATAAACGGCACATTCCGGGGCCAGCGCGAGTGCCCGCCGGTACGAGCGAGCCGCAATGCGATAGTGGCCGAGCAGGGTGTGAGCGAGCGCAAGCACGGCCCACGCGCGGTCGCGCTCGCCACCGGCGAGCACGTCGCGAGCGAGCCGCGCGGCGCGCCACGGGGCCTTCATCACCGTGAGCTCCGCGAGCTGCAGCTTGGCAAAGTAGGCCGCTTCCGATCCGGACGGCGCGGCTTTCACCAAGTTCTCCAGCATGGGAACCAAGTCACGCGCGGGGAAGCGCTGGGCCATGGCCCATTCCACGTCAGTGATTAGCTGGTCGAGCTCGTGCCCGGAGCGCCGGTGCATTCACTCGAGACTGTGCGCAAAATAGCGGCTCGCGCAAGCTCAAATACGCTGGCGCGCGCGTTCGGCGAACGCTTGCTTGCCGGCGATGGTCGCGCCGTTCAAGGCGAGCACGGCCTTGTCGGCAAGTTCTGGTTGAACGCCTACGAACGCGTGCCTGTGGCGGACTCGAATGTAATCGGTCTGCTCGGCCCCAAGGCCATTTTTCTCGAGAATTGTTTGAAAATCGCTCGGTCGCGCGCCGTCCCGCCGCCCCACGCTCACGTAGATCTCGGCACAGCCAGCGGGCGTTGCCTGTTCGCCCTCGAGCTCGTCTGTGGAGTCCTCGTTGGGTTTTCGGTCAGTAGCCACGGCATGGCCATTGCTTCGCTCATGGACTGGCGGGGGCCCCGGCGCTGCTATCACCGCAGGTCTTGCTGGCTGGGGTTCCGCCGCCGCGATCGGCGCAGGTCTTGCGGGCTTGGCTTCGGGCCGCGACTGCGCCAAAGCGCGCGCTGGGGGTCGCGGGCGCGCCGCGGCACGCTCCGGACGCTCGAGTTGCGGACGCGCGAGCTCGGAGGGCTCAGGCATGGCGCGAGTGGTCTTCGCTCGCCGAACAGCTGTGGCCTCTTCTTGCGCGTCGGGGCGGGCTCCGAGGTGATCGCGTAGCAGCCCGGCCACGATGCGTTCGGCCTGCTCGTGCGTGAGCAGCCGTCGCGCCAGGGCAAGATCATCCACGTGCATCGCGCGGTTCTCGAACGCATCGACGAACCAGCGCAGGAGGTCGGTTTCCGCGCGGGTCTTTTTCTCGACCGCGGAGGGGAGCTGTCGCTCGATCGGTTTGACCTTGTAGGTCAGCTTCAAGAGGTAGAGGTTTCCGATGTCGCCGGGTTCGATCAGCGCGATCGCATGTCCGGTGCGACCCGCGCGCCCGGTTCGACCGGTGCGATGCACGTAGCTCTCCGCAGATTCCGGAAAATCGAAGTTGATCACATGCGTGAGGTGAGAAATATCGATGCCGCGGGAAGCGACGTCCGTGCACACCAAGAAGCGCAGCTCTCCTTTGCGCGTGGCGGCCATCACCTTTTCGCGATCGTTTTGGGCGAGGTCCGCGTTCAGCCAATCCGCAGCGAATCCTTGTTGCTGCAGCGCTTGCGCGACGCGTTTCGTCTCGTCGCGCGTGTTGCAAAATACGATTGCGCTCTCGGGGTTTTCGACCTCGATGACTTGAATCAGTTCGGCGAGCTTGTCGCCGCGGCTCAGGTACACGGTGTGCTGTATTTCCAGCGCGCCGATGTGATCCCCGCTCAGCGTCAAGAACTCGGGATTCTTCAGCCGTGTTTCGGCTACGCGTCGGATGTCCGGAGGCAGGGTCGCGCTGAACAGCAAAGTTTGCCGATTTTCTGGCAAGAAGCCGAGGATCTCGCTGATCTGGGGTAAAAAACCCATCGACAGCATCTCGTCGCTCTCGTCCAGCACGAACACGCGAATGGTGCTCGGGTCGAGCGTGCGTCGTCGCAGATGGTCGAGCACACGACCGGGTGTGCCAACCAAGATTTGCGCGCCGTTTTGAATGGCCTCGACTTGCTTAGGCATCGGCGCGCCACCGTAAACGGCGGTACTGCGCGTGCCACGGTACTTCGCCAGGGCCTCGACCTCGCGATTGACTTGCAGTGCAAGTTCGCGCGTTGGGCACAGCACGAGCGCCTGAACGCCGGGGGCGTTACGAGGCACGCGTGCATCGAGTAGCGGCATGGCGAACGCAGCGGTCTTGCCCGTTCCGGTGCGCGCTTGCACCACCAGGTCTCGACCGCGCGAGGCTGGCTCGAACACCGCGCACTGGACCGGCGTCGGGTGGACGTAGCCGAGCTCGTCGACGGCGCGCCGGAGCTCGGGCGAAAGTGGAAGGACGTCGAAGGTCGGTAGAGGTTCGTCGGTCTTGGCTTGGTCGGAAGGCATCGCGAAAAAATCCGTGGGATCCTCGGCCCTCTCAGCGCTGAGCGCGCATCAGGGATTGAACTCGCAGTCGTTCCGGACCGAGCCCCAACGCCTCATACCGCACCGCGTGCTCTTCCGCATAGCGAAGCGCATCGACGTCTGCCAACGCGGCCCTCGTCGTTGGATCGCCGTTGCAGACGCCGTCGAGCGCTTTGCGTTGATTCCACTCCGGCTCCAAAGCCGCGCGGAAGCGGGTGAGAGCGGCTCGCTCGCCACCGCCGTCCGCCGCCGCAGCCGCGCGTGCGCGCACGACGGCGCGGGCCAGTTCGACCATCTTAGGGCGACACTCGAGGCCCACGGGGCTCGGGGTCGTAGAAAACACCTGATAAAGGACCTGGTAGGTCCAAATCGCCGTTGCACCTGAGACCAACAGCCCGAACACGGCGAGGCCCAATCGGCGTCCGCGTCTGCCAACAACTTGAGCAGGCGACAGGGTGCGCATCTCGCGCAGAGATCTGCCTGCGCTTCCGAGTCCCGTCAATGCGGCCCGCGGCTGCGGGGAACTGGCCGACTGGCCGAACGTGACTCGTTGACCCTGGACAGGAGCTACCCCATAGTTTCACAAAGATTTGAAAACTCAGAAACTCGAAGAGGCCTCCGGGTTGGGGATCGAGACCGGCGTGGCGACCTTGGTTCATTCCGCGCAAGCGCATCCCGAAGACGCAGATCGCGCGGCTGCTCGGCTGATCGCCGTACAAGAACTTCTCTCTGACGATCTGCGTTGGGTGGAGCGCGCGCTGTCCGAGGTCGTGGGGCAAGGCGAGCACCCCGGAACGGATGCCGCACGCCACTTGCTTGCTCGTGGGGGCAAGCGTGTACGCCCGATCGCGCTGATGCTGAGCGCGGCTTGCTTCGGCGCCATTACGCCGAAGGTTCGCGAACTCGCGGTCGTTGCGGAGTTGATACACTCGGCCACTTTGCTGCACGACGACGTCGTGGACGAAGGAAGCGAGCGGCGCGGAGCTCCGACGTCGCGTCTCGCCTGGGGTAACGCGATCAGCGTCTTGAGCGGCGACATGTTGCTCGTGCACGCGCTTTCCCGCACGCAGGTGCACGCTCCGGATTTGATGCCGGATCTGATTCAGACGCTGCGACGCTTGGTCGACGGCGAGATCGTTCAGCTGCGTGGACGACGAGAACTCGATGTGTCGGAAGCCACCTACGAACGGATCTTACGCGACAAGACCGCCTCGTTATTCGCATTTGCGACGCGCGCGGGAGCCAGGCTCGCCGGCGCGAGCGCAGCCGACGAAGAGCGACTCGGGCTCTTCGGCGAGCGGATCGGGATCGCCTTTCAGCTGATCGACGATTTGCTCGACTATACCGGTCAAGACACGGGCAAGGCGCTCTTGACGGATCTGCGCGAAGGCAAACTCACGCTGCCTCTCGTGCTGGCGGCCGCGCGGATGCCGGAGCTGATGCCGCCCTTGCACCGAATTTTCGCGGGCGACGGCGAGCCGATTCGCGCGGTCAGCCAAGCCGTGATCGCGTCCGGCGCGTGCGATGAAGTGAGGCGTCGCGCAACCGACCACACTCGCCGCGCAGTCGAACAACTCGATAGCCTCGAGCTCGGGCCTGCACGCACGCTACTCGAGAACGTTGCTCGTGAGCTCGCAGCGCGGGCGGCCTAGCCTGCGTTAGTTGAGAGTTTTATCCGGGAGCGCGGAGAGCGGACCGCTCGGGTCCAGAAAGGTCGCCGTGATTTCACGCTCGAGCGCCGCGCGGATTTCGGCTTCGACTTGATCGATCGAGCCGGCCAAACGCTCTACGTTGCGTTGGTAAACGAAGACGCGCGCGGTCATGGTTACCACGCTGCCGCCGGCATTCACGCCGTCCAAGAGCAGGAGGGCTCGTGGGTCGACGCCGTCGACGACGACCTCTACTCCCGGTACGTCGGCCGCGTAGATCTCGTCCTGACGTACGAATCGGCGCAGGTCCTCCGCTAGGGAAGCGAGCGCGTTGCGGGCTGTGACCTCGAAGGTTTCGCGCGACAACGACCAAGGCGGCGGTCCGAGTTCCAAATCGAGCTCGCGAGAATGCAGAAATGCCGTCGTCGCCGCGTTCGTGTCGCCGCGCTCGTCACGCAAGAGCCCCAGGTAGTACCAGGCTTCCGAGTTTTTGGGATTGCGCTTGACCGAGTCGTCGATCAACGGGAACGCGCGCTCGAGGTTGCCGATTTCGTACAGCGCGCGACCGACCAGAAAAGTGTGGTTGGGATTTTCGAACGGACCTTCCGGAAAATGTCGGCACACCTCGGCGGCGTCGTCGACCTCACCTTTGCCGAGCAAGGCGTCGAATTTCAGGAGCAACCCGTCTACGACTTCGTCGTCGGTTTCCGCGAGGTCGAGCGCTTGATCGCAGAGTGCAATCGCTTCGTCGAATTCGGCGAGCGGGTGAACATACACCTCGGCGGCGTTGAGCATCGCTTCCAGATACGTATCGTCGAGCGCGATGGCCTGACGGTAGTGCTCAGTCGCTTCGTCGAACTCGCCCTTGAGCGCCGCGACGTACCCGAGCAAGTTATATGCTTCGGGTGACTGGTTGTTGAGCTCGAGCGCACGCCGTGCCGAGAGCTCGGCTCCGCGCGGGTCGCCGCGCTGCACGAGATCCCAACCGCGATCGAGGTGAGCCGAAAATTGATCCATTGCCTGGGTGATGGTCCCGCGTTCAGGTCGCGTCAAATCCATCCGACCAGCTTCGCGGAAAGTTTAGTCGGCCCCGAAAAAAGGCCCATTCCTAGGCCATTTTGGGGACTCACAAGTGAACAATCACACGGCTGCCGGGTGTCGTCTCGCTAGCGTGCACGCCGTGGAAGCCCTGTGGCAGCGGCGGATCGGCGAAGAAGAACAGGTATTTCGCGTCGAGCGGTGACAGGTTCACACAGCCGTGGCTCATCTGAATCCCGTAGTTATTGTGCCAGAACGCGCCGTGCAGCGCGTACGACTTGAAGAAGTACATGACGTAAGGCACGTCCTCGATGCTGTACGGCAGATCTCCCGCGGCCGTCCCATCCCCGTCCATAGTGGTGGTGATGTGCTTCTCGCGGACGCGCCATTCACCGGTCGGCGTGCGATGGTCCTTGTCCTTGGTCTTGGACTCCTTGCCGCTCGAGATCAGCGTCGCGTAGACGGCGCGCGTACCCGCGAAGGCCACGAGGGTCTGGGTGGTCAGGTTGACGTCGATCCATCGCTCGTTCTCGGCGATGTCCGCCGGTGCCGGTCCCGGGCTCGTGCTGCGGATTTGCGAGCGCTTCACCCAACTTCCGTCCGACGTTTCCGCGTAGTTGACGCCGTGAAATTCCCGCTCTTTGCCGGTGAGCTGCACGGGCGCGAAATGCTCGTAGCTCTTGGCAGGCTTGATGCCGTTCTGAGCCTCGTCGATCGTGTAACTCGAGATGGTCTTGTTGCCACCGAATACGAAGCCGAGCGGCAGCTGCCAGTCCGTACCGAGTTCGACGCCTTTGAATTTTGATCCGCTCGTCTGCCAGAAGCGATCACTCGGCGTAACCAGGCCGCGCGTCGTCTTGTACCAGGAGCGTCCGTTCCAACGGAACGTCTTGTCGACCGCCACGTAGAAGCCGCTCACCATGCGCTTGGCCAAGATCGCGTCCGCGTCTTCGGATAGTTGATCGAGCTTGAGCTCGTTCATGCGATCCTTCATGTCGTCGCGTTGCCACCAGGGCTTTTCCGGCTCCGGATCTCCCGTCTCGGGGGCGCTCGGCAGGGCGATGCCTGCGTCGGCGAGGCCCGGATCGAGGCGTGCCGGGAGCGTCGGTGCGG
>DASXKQ010000214.1:0-10109 GCA_036496745.1 Polyangiaceae bacterium | reverse complement strand
CGCCATGCAAAGGGCCGTCTTGGGTCTTGGATGTTGCTTGGTTCTTGGCTGCGGCGCAGCGCCCGCGGCGCCCGTCGCGAACGCAAAACCGGAACCTGCGCCGAGCGCAGCCGCGAAACCCGCGGACGCCGTACGCGAGGCGTCGAGCGATCTGCGGCGCTACTGGGCTTTCGGCGCGGAGCCGGAGTTCGCGCTCTACGGCGATCTCGACTCATTGCTCCACACGGAGCTATTCGAGACGCTCGTGCCGTCGATCATGAATGGTGCCGGTGAAACGCTGCGCGGCAAACAAAAAAACTGCGTGGACGCGCTGGTCGCGGGCACGCGTGAAATCGCGGTGGCCGCGCATGGCCGCGCCGCGGTCGCGTTGATCGGCCTCTCGGAGGACGGCATGCGCGCCGCGCGCAGCACCTGCATCGGTGTGCTCTTTCCGGTCGATCGGATCAAGGTGGACGGCGCCAACGAGGCGTACGCGTTGGACGAGGGCGTCGTGGTGGTCGAGCCCGGCGTCGCGTTGATCGGCGACAAGCTGATGGTCGAAGCCGCGCTCAGTGCGCACGGCGCCAACTGGCCTAGTGGGCTCGAACTGCACGCCGATCAACACGCGGCGTTCAACCTCGCGCTCAAGGGCCAGCAGCTCACCGGACACGGAGTGCTCAGCGTGGACTCACAGCGCTTTCGCGTCGAATTCGAGACCGCGGTTCCGAGCGAGGAGCTCGCGAAGACATTCGAGGAACAGTTTGCAGGCATCAAGGTCGCTGCGAACATGGCGGTGGGCAGCACGACCCCCGGTGAGAACCCGCTCGACGCGGTGACCTTGAAGCGCGACGGGCAACGTCTGACCGGCACGTTCGAGGTGCGCGGCAGCACGGCGGAGCAAGCCAGCCAACTCGGCACGATGGCCGCGTTCGCCATCAACGGCGCCAAGAAATATTTGCAGCAGTCCAAGATGGCCGAGGCGCGCACGGTGGTTGGCGCGATCGCCAAGAGCTACGCGACGGCACTCGACGAGCCGAGCCCGCTTGCCAAATCAAACCCCAAGAAAAAGCTCGTGTCGTTGCCCGCGGTGCCCGCCGCTATCCCGCGCGGCGTGAAGTATCAGAGCTCCGCCAGCGATTGGGCGGCTTGGGACGCGATCCACTTCTCTCTGAGCCACCCACAATATTATCAATACGAAGTGGTGGCCGCGAAGGACGGCAACTCCGCGGAGATCATCGCGCGCGGCGACTTGAACGGTGACGGCAAGTCGTCTCAGTTTCGCTTGAAGGTGTCGCTCGATCCGAAAACCAAGCACCTGAACATCGCGGCCGCGCCGGAAGAGACGGATCCCTCGGAGTAGCGCGTCGCGCGGCACATGTTCGACGCCATGTGCGTGAGCGCGTGAGCATGTAGGTCGCCGTGCGCGGACGACGGCTGCGCGCCTATCGGGATCGAAATGCGCGCCTCGAGCATTAAGCCACCGCCGGCTCGCCGCATCATGTCTTCTGCCACACGTCCTTTCACGCTTTTGGCTCTGGTCAGCGTCGCTCTCGCGAGCGGCATCTCGGCTTGCGCAACCTCGCAGCAAACCGGTGTCGACGTTGAATATGCCGGCAGCGCCGGGATGCCGGAAAGTGGTGGCGCAACAGGCGTGAGCGGGAGCGGCGGCCGCGCGGGACAAAGCAGTGCCGGGACCAGCAGCGCGGGTAGTAACTCGGCGGGAACGAGCGCGGCGGGCAGTACGAACGGCGGAAGCAACAACGCCGGTGCCGGCGGCACGAGCACAGCGGGAACGAGCGCGGCCGGGACGGCAAGCGGCGGCAAAGGCGGCACCTCGGCAGGCACCGGTGGTGGCGGCACCAGCGCGGGCGGCTCGGGTACGAGCGGCTCAGGGACTTCGGGCAGCGGCACCGCTGGGAAAGCCGGCAGTGCAGGCACGAGCGGCAGCGCGGGCGCAGGGGGTGGTTCGGCCGGCAGCGGAACGGGCGGTGGCAACGCCGGCAACGCGTGTAGTCCCGGAGGTCAGTGCGCGAGCGGGCTGAGCTGCTCGTGTTGCTCCGCAAGCGGGCCTTGCCTCTGTACGACGACCTGCGACTCGGATGGCGATTGTTCGTCGGCGGATCGCTGCAAATCAGGCACTACGAAGTTCTGCGCCGACGACCACTTTTGCGATTAGATCATGGCACGAGACCATGACGTCCACGATCATCATCGCCGGCAGTCCTTCTTTGGGATCGCGAACGTTGCGGCTCGCCCGTGAGGTCGAGCGACGCCTCGGGGCCCTCGCGATACCGACGTCGTTGCTCGAGCTCCGTAGTCTACCGGCTGAAGATCTCGTGCACGCGCACACGGGAAGCGACGCCATTGCGACGGCGCTCGAGCGCGTCGCGGCAGCGCGCGGAGTCGTGATCGCCACGCCTATTTACAAAGCGGCGTACTCCGGCTTGACCAAGGCTTTTCTCGACTTGCTGCCGCAATACGGCTTGCGTGACAAAGTCGTACTGCCGCTCGCCACGGGCGGCAGCACGGCCCACGTACTCGCCATCGACTACGCGCTCCGGCCCGTATTGCAGTCGATGGATCCGGCACGGATCGTCGGGGGCCTGTTCGTGCTCGACGAGCTACTGCATGCGGATACCGACGGGCGGCTCGAGCTCGAGGCCGAGCTCGCGAGCCGACTGGATACGACGCTCGTCGCCTTCGCCTCCGCGCTCGAGCCTCGACCACCGGCTAGTTGAGCGCGACTTATTTGTCGATCGCTGCGATCCAGTCGGAAGAGAAAGCGGACGGGCCGGCGCGCGCGTTTACGCGTGCCGCTGCCAGCACCTCGCCCACACATGGATGCAACGATTGACCCTTCACACCGATAAAAATCTTCCGCGAGCGCTCTTCCCCCGGGCGCTCACTGCTTGCATACTCGCGGTCATGCGAACCCGACGGATGTACAGCTACGACACGCTTCGTTCGAGCGCCGCCTGCGTCGTCGCTTGGGGCTTGCTCGCCTGCTCGGGCAGTACCTCCACACAAGGCGGAGCGCCTGCGGGTAGCGCAGGCACGACGGGTAGCGCAGGCACGACAGGTAGCGCAGGCACGACAGGTAGCGCAGGCACGACGGGTACGGCAGGCACGACGGGTAGCGCAGGCACGGCGGGCACAGCGGGTGCGGGTGCTGCTGGCGGCCAGCCCAACTTGATACCGACGAACACCACGGCGAGCGCGGTCGCGACCAAGCTTGGCCACTCCAACTTTCTGATCGGCATGGGCAATGATCTCGCCGACAATCACGATCAAGACGGCGCTTACACACTCGGCACGCCAGTGGACGTCCACTACGCTTACTTGGTCGGCCTGCTCGGCCAAGGTGGTTGGCCCGATTGGAATTCGGGCGGTACGTTCGTCAATATCCTCACCGATAGCGCGAAGAGCCACGGCGCAGTGCCCATGTTCACGCTCTACTCCATGGCTGCGCAGGGCGAGAACCGCACGGACGTGCTCACGCAGGACGCCTTCATGCAGCCGTACTGGGACGGCGCGAAGCTCCTGTTTCAACGCATCGCCGTGTTCGATGGGCCGGCCATCGTGCAGTTCGAGCCGGATTTCTGGGGCTTTACCGAGCAGGCATCGGCGGACCCCGCCGGACTACCCGTGCACGTCGGCGCGCTCGCTCCGGATTGCAGTTCGCAACCCGACAACCTGATCGGCATGGGCAATTGCCTCGTAACTTTGGCGCGCAAGTACGCGCCCAAGGCAGTCGTGGGGTTCCACGTTTCGGGCTGGGCCGATTCGGATCCCGCCAAGATCGCCGCCTATTTGTTGAAGATCGGCGCCGGCGCGGGCGATATCGTCACGACCGACACGCTCGATCGCGACGCCGGCTGCTTCGAAGCGGGCACCGATCCCAATTGCCAACGCAGCGGCACATTTTACTGGGACGAAAACAACGTCCAGAGCCCCACCTTTCACGAGCATTTGGCGTGGGTGAAGACCATCACCGACGCGATGTCGAAGCCCATGCTGTGGTGGCAAACGCCCTTCGGCGTCCCGAGCGCCACGCCGGGCGGCAGCATGGGTCACTACCGCGACAATCGCGTGCACTACATCTTCGGGCACATCTCGGAGTTCATCGCGGCGGGCGGCCTGGGCGTCGTGTTTGGCGTCGGTGCCGGCAACCAGACGTACATCGACACGGACGGGGGTCAGTTCAAGAGCGCCGTCGCGTCGTATTTCGCGGCGCCCGTCGCACTGTGAGCGGGCGCTCGCCGGGCACGCGCGGATTGACTTCCAAGATCGGCCACAGCTAGGGTGCGCGCCGACTCCTTCGGAGCATGAAATGACCAAAAAAATCCTGGTTACAGGCGGTGCGGGCTTCATCGGGTCTCACCTGTGCGAGCGCCTGGTCAAAGCGGGCGAAGACGTGTTGTGCGTGGACAACTACTTCACCGGCACGAAGAAGAACATCTCGCACCTGCTCGAGAGCCCGCTGTTCGAGGTGATGCGACACGACGTGACGTTCTCGCTCTACGTCGAGGTCGAACGCATCTTCAACTTGGCGTGCCCGGCTTCACCGGTGCACTACCAATTCGACCCCGTTCAAACCACCAAGACCAGCGTACACGGCGCGATCAACATGCTCGGTCTCGCCAAGCGCGTGAAGGCGCGCATTTTGCAGGCGTCGACCTCGGAGGTGTACGGCGATCCGGAAGTGCATCCGCAGCCGGAGTCCTATTGGGGCAAGGTCAATCCGATCGGCATTCGCAGCTGTTACGACGAGGGCAAGCGCTGCGCGGAAACACTCTTTTTCGATTATCACCGCCAGCACCAGACCGACATCAAGGTGATCCGCATCTTCAACACCTACGGTCCGCGCATGCACCCGAACGACGGCCGCGTGGTATCGAACTTCATCGTGCAGGCGCTGCGCGGTGAGGACATCACGATGTACGGCGATGGTAAGCAGACGCGCTCCTTCTGCTACGTCGACGACTTGGTGGAAGGCATGCTGCGCATGATGAACACCGAGAAGGGCTTCACCGGCCCGATCAACCTGGGTAACCCCGGAGAGTTCACGATGCTCGAGCTCGCGGAGAAGGTGCTCCGTCATGTCGGTTCGAAGTCGAAGATCACCTTCAAGCCGCTGCCGCAAGACGACCCCAAACAACGCAAGCCGAACATCGAGCTTGCCAAGTCGAAGCTCGATTGGGAGCCCAAGGTGCAGTTAGACGACGGCTTGAAGGAAACGATCGCCTACTTCAAGCGCACGCTGAACTCCTAGCGGCCTGAGTTTGCGACACGATCGACCAACGAAGCCGATCGCGCGAGCCGTGGCCTTGACCTAGACCAACCGGCGGGAAATAGTTCGAATCCCCAAGATGTCGTACGAGGCGCCCACCAAGATCGAAGCACGGGAACGAGTGCGGGCCGCATCGAAGCCGATTGAAGAGCGTGACGCTCGCGACGTGCCCTACGAGGCTTTCTTGCGCGACTATATGGCGGCGAGTCGCCCGCTGATCATCCGCAATGCGACGCCCGCTTGGCCGGCCCTAAGCAAATGGACTCCCGAGTTCTTCAAGCTTCGCTTTGGCATGAAGAAGGTGCAGGTGAGCTACGACGCGCAGATGAATTTCTCGGACTTTATCGATGCCGTGTTGGCCTCTACCGAGGAAAAGCCCGGACCGTACATGTACCGGCTATTTCTGCACGAGGCTTTGCCCGAGGTGCTCGAGGATCTATCGCCGCCGAATCCGTACGCCTTTCCGCGCCGTTACGCGAGCCCGTTGATGATGGAGTATTGGCGACGCCCAGACGGCTACCTGAAGTTGTTGATCGGCGGTGTTGGCGGCAGTTTCCCGGTGATGCACTACGACGGGGACAACGACCACGCGACGATCACCCAAATCTATGGCAACAAGGAATTTATCGTCTATTCGCCCGTGGACACTCCGTACCTCTACGCAAGTCCAAAGCGCGCCAATCACTCGCTCGTAGACGACCCCCACCAACAAGATCACGAGCGCTTTCCTCTGCTGCGCAAGGCTACTCAATACCGCAGCGTTTTGGGGCCTGGAGACACGGTCTTTGTACCGTGCGGCTGGTGGCACACCGCGCGCGCTCTATCACCCTCGATTTCCGTGGGTATGAACACGCTCGACAGCTCGAATTGGCATGGTTTCGTGAGGTCGGTGTGCGGGCCCTTCGGCTCGTCGCTTCATCCGAAGGCCCTGCTCAAGCGCGCCTACTTCGAAACTCTCGGGGTGGCTCTCTCCGCGATGGAACGTGCGCAACGTACGTTTCCAACCGCCGCTCACTGGCTCGTCGCGCCGCGCGTGCTCGCCCCTGACACGAGCGCAGTCGCTCGCGACCCTGCGACGAAGCCGTTGCGGATCCGCGTCACGACGGGTTGATGCGAATGTCCGCGTTGAAAGCTCTGTGGAAACACACACGCAAAGCGCTCGACTACGCGATCGATCTCGAATTCAACCGCCGCTTCGAGCGCTGGCCGGGATCCTACCGTGGCGTATTCCAGTCTTTCGCTGATGCAAAGGCGTCAGCCGGCACCAACCGCAAGCTCGGCTTCGATCACCCCGAGCTCTCTCACCTCTACGACGATCGCATCGGCAACGCGTTTCCGAGCGACTACCCACTATTATTTTGGCTCGGACGCCTATCGTCCAAGTTTTCGTCCGTCTTCGATTGGGGCGGTCACGTGGGGGTCTCGTACTACACGTATTCCAAATACCTGGGGCTCGCGGCCGACGTGCGCTGGTGTGTCGGGGACGTCCCCGAAATCATCAAAGCAGGCCGCGCGCTCGCTGCTGCGCGTTCGAGCCCCGGGCTCAGCTTCACCACAGACTTCGCCGACGCGGATGGCTGTGACGTGCTGCTCGCCAACGGCTCGCTGCAGTTCGTCGAAATGCCGTTTGCAGACTCACTTCGTCGCCTTCAGCATCCGCCCAAACACGTGCTGGTCAACAAGCTGCCCGCCTATGCCGGCGAGAGCTTCGTCACGCTCGAAAATACGATCTATTCGTTCAACCCGTACAGGGTGTTCAATCGCGACGAGTTCGTGACGTCGATAACGGCGCAGGGTTACACTCTGGTGGACAGCTGGGAGAATCCGGACGTTACCCTGCGACTCCCGTTGCACCGCGAGCGCTCGATCGCCGCCTACTCGGGTTTTTACTTCCGCCGCGCCAGCGCCGACACGAGCTAGAAGCGAAGGTCGATTTCGCTGGCGGCCGGTGGGCACGTTTTGACTATGACAGGGATCGCCCAGCTTGATGGCGTCGTGGTAACTTCCCCGCGATGATCCGCAGGCTTCCTGGTGTCGTTCGGCTCGCTAGCGCGAGGTGCGTCCCGTGAACGAAGTTGGCGTCGACGACCGCAGCCGCAGCTATTCGGCTTGGGGGGCCGCCTGGCTTTGCTTTGCGCCCTTGGGCGTTTGGCTCCTTGTCACCAAAACGTTGAAAATTGCTTACACGGCGGCGGTCTGGGTCGGCATCGGTCCCGACTATGCTCGCTACGGCTTCATCGCTCCGGTGTTTTGGGTCTTCGGGTTCGGTTGGACGCGCTTTGCGGGCGCGTTGTTGGTTGCGCTCGCGGCCCGCCGCTTTCTCGCACAACGCCTGTTGGGGGCGCGCTATCGCTCGAGTTTCACGCTGGGCGTCTTCCTGCTGACCTTGCTCGCGCTGGCGATCCTGCGCGCCCGCGGCGGGCAGGATACGGTCGGACAAGTGCTCGTCGGCTGGTGCGCCAAGAGCGCGGGCGAGCTGCTGGTGTTCGTCGCCGGCACTTGGCGTGAGCCCGTCACGGTCGCCATTTTCGTCGTCGTGATCGGAACGCTACTGCGCTTTGTCTCTGCCCGCGCGCGCCCGCTGGTCGTGACCGGTGTCCAGCTGGTGGTGGTCGTGTTGTGCTTCGCCGTCAGCCTCGATCTCTCGTACCTGCTCTCGACCGGTCAACCTTCCAACGCGGCGGTTCTGCTCTTTAGCTCGTCGAACCTTCGTGATCTCTTGCCTTTCTTGAAGGCCGAGCTCACGCCGTTTCGCGCGCTCTTACTGATCGTCGGGCCGCTCGGCGCCGCGTGGTGGGCGCGCCGACTCAGGTGGCTCTCGCAGTCCATCGTCCAACGCGAGCGGCTACCGCGAGAGCTGATCGTCGCCGGGGTGGGAGCGCTCGCTTTCTTCCTGCCGCTCTTGCCGGCCGATAGCCTGCCCTATGAACGCTTCGACGAGGGGTCGATCATTGCGTTCGCCAAGACCCTTGTTTCCAGCGCCTCGCTCGAAGCCTCCAAGAAAGTACGTCGGGATTTCGAGGCATCGGGTCGCCCGCCCTGGTACAGCGCTGGACTGAAGCTGACCCCGACGGACAAGACCGTGCGCAAGAACGTCGTCATCGTCATGATGGAGTCGATGCGCGCGGTGTCGACGACGATGTACAGCCCGAAACTCGACACGACGCCGTTCCTGCAAAGCCTGGCGCAGAAGGGCATCCTCGTGGAGGACATGAATGCGATCGTTCCGCGCACCGCCGGAGCCTGGCTGGCCGTGCTCGGCGGTCAATATCCATTGACGAATGAGGGCACCAAGACCTGGAGCGACGCCGACGTGAAACGGCCGAGAATCCGCGGCCTCCCCTCGGCGCTGCGAGAGGACGGCTATGGTACTGCGTTCTTTACGCCCACTCATCTGGGACTGCTCAACGAGATCCAGGTCGTCCGTTCCATGGGCTTCGAGACGATAGTTGCCGAACCTGAACTGGCCGCGCCAGGTCTGGAATACGCCAACTACATGGGCTTCGCCGACGAGGTGATGCTGCCGCGAATTTTAGGCTGGGCTAGCGAGCAGGCCCGAGCGAATCGTCCTTTTTTGGCTGCGGTCATGACGAACGTCGGGCACCACTCGTACGAGACGCCGCGCTCGTGGAAACCGATGAAATTCAACGCGCCGGCCGATCCAGTCTTGCAGGCCTACCTCAACTGTTTGCGCTACGTCGACGGTGTGCTCGCATCGCTCATGAAGGGCTTCGAACACGCTGGTCTGCTCAACAATACGATCTTCGTGTTCGTCGGCGATCATGGTGCGTATTTTGGAGAGCACGGCATAACCCAGGTCTTCAACGCCTTGTATGCCGAGGGAGTTCACGTTCCCGCGGTGCTCTACGCACCTTCGCTGCTCGACAAGCCTGGAACCATCGCTGGGCCCCGCCAACAGATCGATTTCTTGCCGACGATCGCCGAGCTCCTCCAATACCGCGTTGAGGGCGCGCGGCTACCGGGCATCTCTCTATTCGCGCCCGTGGACCCGCGACGAGCTCTCTTCTTCTCCGGCAGCATCGAATCTTCGTATCTGGCGATTCGCTACGGACAAACCAAGTTCATCTACGATTTCGATCGCAGCCCCACCGTCATGTTCGATCTCGACGCTGACCCCGGGGAGCTCCTCCCTCAGCGTTCGGATCAATCAGAATCCGCGAAGCGCGACATGCTCGGCTGGCAAGCTGCCGCGCGGTTGTCCATGTTTGCGCACCCGCCCGACGGCGCTGCGTCGCCAGACCAAAAATGGGTCGCCGAGTAGGCCGCGGCTTCCGAATCGGCCGTTGGCTCGCGCTCGGCGCCGGCGCGGTCCTATGCTTGATCGTGTATCAGGGCGCACGCGCTGCTTGGTGGGAGTATCGCTCGGGTGCTCCTCCGCGCGGCCCAGTCAGCAAACCTGCTGGCGACCAAGTCGTGCAAGCCGCTGCCGCCGTGGCCTTTTCTACGAAGCACGGCCTGAACATTCACGGTTGGTGGATACCCGGAAAAAATCATGCTGCCGTGATCCTCTCTCATGGCTCGAGTGCAAACCGCAGCGCCTTGCTGACCGAGGCACACCTGCTCGCGGGCCTTGGCTATTCGGTGCTCACCTACGATCACCCTGGGCACGGCGAAAGCGACGGCAAGGTCGACTGGAACCATGACATTCCCGAGGCGCTGAGCGCGGCGGTCGACTGGGTCTCCAGCCAGCCCACGGTGACGGCCGGGCGCATCGGAGCTCTCGGTTTCTCGATGGGCGCCACCGTAGTCGCCGCGGTCGCCGCGCGCGATCCTCGTATCAGCGCCGTCGTATTGGAGGGGTGCTTTACGGACGCCGAAG
>DASXKQ010000213.1:0-4369 GCA_036496745.1 Polyangiaceae bacterium | reverse complement strand
AGGTTCCGCAGAAACCAGAAAATAGCTATTTGCCGCGAGGTTTCCGGGGGTGCGTCCGAATCGCGGCGTCTCTGCTCGTCGCAGTTCGCTACGGCTCAGCCGGTCAGTAGGCGCGCGCCGGCACCCGATTCGGCGGCCGCTTTGAGCCCGCGGCCGCGCGCGATCAACAAGCGACGCATGTAGCGTGTGAGCAATAGCCGCTCAGCGAGCCGACCGAGCAAGCCGAATGGAGCCGAGTAGTCGAAGACGTCGGTCATCAACGTGCCTCCGGCGCGAGCTTCGAAGTAGTGATCGTGATCGAAGCGCGCGAACGCGCCACGTACCTGCGAGTCTCGAAAGTGGTGCGGACGCTCGAACCGGCTCATGCGGCTCGTCAAGAGTTGCCGAAAGCCGAAGTGGCGTGCGCTCCAGGTGACCTCTTGCCCGGCACCGATCAAACCCGCGGTCACGCCAGCGACGGCGCGTTCGCCGGAATCGCCCGTCGTGACGAGGTGCAGCTCGACGCTGCGCTTCAGATCGAAGCAGAGTTCCGGACTTGCTGCGATCTGGGTCTCGACGCGGATGATCGCCATGGCCTGCCCTACAGAGACACGCCGCGTCGCACCGTGACCGCGGAGCCGTCGGCGACGAAACACGAAGCAGGTGGCTGCCCGAGGAACGGTGCGAATTCGGCGCCGTATTGCGCGGCGACGTCGCACACGAACTCGGGATCATTCGTTTGCCACACGTGCCAGCGCGGGTGCTCGACACGATATTCCAGCGTCGAGCCGTCGCGCTGCGCGGTGTAGCCCCAATAGTGCTCGCTGATGAAGGACTCTACGGCGTCGTCAGCGGGGAGATATTTGGGCCCGTCGAGGGTGCAAGCCAGGTGGCAAGTCGTGGCGCAATGCTGCCAGCCATAGCGGATCGTGCGCTCGGGTGCCTCTAGCCGATCGTCGTGCGACATCGGTAGCGCGACGTATTTTTCGTTGTACAGGGCGTTCGCGATCGCGGCGATCGCTCGGCGCGGTACGATTTCCTTCACGAACACGACGCCGCGGCGGAGCTCGCTATTCGTGGCCCGTTGCACGTAAAAGCGCAGGTTGACCTCGTCGAAGTTGCGATGAAACGGCACCGCGACGCCCAGCACGCGCGTATCCAAGAATTGGAAACCGACGACGCTCGCGAAACAGCGCCCCGACCAAAAATCCAACGTCGTTCCCTTGGGCACGAGTGGTCTCAGCACGCTCGGTTCGAGCTCGTAGTTCGCCATCACCAGGTGAACCCAGCGTGCGGTTAGGAACGAGCGCGCCTCGGACGCCATGCTCCGATCCCTAGGGTCCGATGTGGCGCACTACAAGTGTAGGAGTCTGCGTTCCTTTAGGTTTCCGGTCCCTAACCTCGCCACGTCGCGGTGATTGAGCCTAATTCAGGCGGGCGGAACGCGAATATCGTCCGCGGTGCCCGCGCGTCGGTCGCGACCATTGGAGCTGATCGTGACGTCGTCCTCGGCGCATTCGATGGCCCAGTCTCCGCCCCAAGGGTCCTTGGGCGGCGAGTCTTTGTCGAGCGCACCGTCCTTGACCAGTTGCGCGACGCTCGGGCAGCTCGTCGAATCGTGCGTGAGCCACCAAGCCTTGACGGTGTTGCGCAAGTCTCGGGCATTCGTTCTGGCCATGCGCAGTTGGGCCTCGAGGTGGTAGCGATACGCGCTGATGCCGACGCCGGCCGAGACCATGGCCAGGATCGCGACCACGATCAGAACTTCGATCAACGTGACGCCGCGCGCGCGGCGGTGCCGCCGCATGCGTCGGATGGATTGCGTAGGATACGGGTGCAGGGAGAGATCGGACATGTCGCTGCTAAAGCAACGGCCGTGCCTTCGCTGCTGCGCGCGAAAATGCCGGGCCGCGATCGAACGAGTCCAGCCCACAACTGCCAGAGTGGCAGGCGCGCGGTCGGCGCTCCCACGCGTGTTGTCAGCTCGACAAACACGCTTGCTTCGTCCGTGTCAGCCCGCCTCGAGCACGCCCAGGATATTCCGCAGCAATCGCTCGCCGACCGCGCGCAAGCCGTCGATGTGGAGGGACGTATCTCGACGCAGCCGCTCCGCGCCGTCAGGCCCGTTTGCCGTGCGCACGAATGCCGGATCTTCTCGCAGGAACGCGGCGACCTCGTCCGGTCCGACCTCGCAGTGAAATTGCAGGCCGAATTGGCGATGGTTCAGGTGAAACGCTTGGTTTTTGCAGAGCGGCGTCGAAGCGAGCAGCTGCGCGGCGGCTGGCAGATCGTACGTGTCGCCGTGCCAGTGGAGCATGGGAGCTTGCGCAGGCATTCCGGCGAGCACGCGCTCGTCCGCCTGCACATGAAAATCGAGCGGCGCCCAGCCCACCTCGTACACGCGCGCTCCTGCCCTGTTGCGCATCGGGTACGCAGCGGCGCCCGCGGCGTGCGCCAACAACTGCGCGCCGAGACAGATGCCGAGCACGCTCGAGCCTTCCGCGACACAGCGGCCGAGCAGCTCGAACTCGCGGCGCAGAAACGGAAACTCGGTGCGTTCCAGATCCGCGACGCCCATCGGTCCGCCCATCACCAGCAAGAGCTCGCCCGGCGCGAGCTCGTGCGGAACCTCAGCGCCGCGGTGCAGTGCACGGACGTCGAGCTCGTAGCCGTGTTCGACGAGCAGCGTTGCGAGCCGCGCTGGGCCTTCGAACTCGGCGTGCAAGAGGACGATGGCCCTTTTCATGAGCGTTATGCTACTCTAGTAGCACAATGACGACCGCTCAAAAGCTCGTGCGCGCTGGCCGCACCGACAAGATCAGCGTATCGATCGACCGCAAGGATCTCGCGCTGATCCGCAAGCGCGCGCGCCGCCTCTACGGGGGCAATCTCTCCGCGGTCGTCGCCGAGGGCGTGAAGCGCGTCCAGGAGGAAGAAGGGCGCGAGGCGCTCGTGAGTTGGCTGGCCGAAGCGGGCCAGGCGTCTCCGGCAGAGCGGGCCATGCTGCGGGCAGAGTGGCGGGAGCGGGGTTCCAGGTCCCCGCGACGCAAAGCCAAATGAACGGCCTCACTTTCGATACGGGGGCACTGATCGCGCTCGAACGCCGGCGCCAACGCATCGCACGCGTCTACACGACTGCGGTCGCGGACGGACTCATCGTCACCGTTCCGTCGGTCGTGATCAGCGAATGGTGGCGTGGTCGCACCGACGTCCGCGAGCGGATCCTAGCCGCGGTACGCGTCGAGCGCCTCGACGCCGAGCTTGCGAAACTCGCTGGAGAAGCGCTGGCGGCCACGCCGCGCGCCGCGGCCGTCGACGCCCTGGTGATGGCCTCGGCGGCGCGGCGCGGGGATCTAGTCTACACGTCGGACTTTGACGATTTGCATGAGCTGGCGACGTATTTCCCGGGGGTACGGGTGCTCCGCGTCTAGAGAATAAAGATTGTCTGGTCGCCATCCTGCATCGTCGACCACGAGGGTGGCGCAGGATGTGCGCGATAGCGGCGTCCCACCGCTAGAGCGACAGCAAATACTGCGCGAGGTCCTTCTTCTGATCCGCCGTCAGGCTGGTGCCGAGCGGCGCGTCGTAGTGGTCGATCACGTCGGCCAAGGTCGCGAAGCGGCCGTCGTGATAAAAGCCGCCCTTTTGATGCGCCCACAGGCCTTTGAGCGGTGTCGTGCGGTAGCGGTCGTCGGGTGAACGGGATGCCTGGAAGTCGTCGATGCCGATTTCATCGGCGGTGTGCATGTTCCAGCCCGGCTCCGTGAACAGCGGCGGCACGTGACAGGTCGCGCACTTGCCGTCGCCGTTGAACACGACTTGGCCGCGCGTGGCGGCGGCCGCGTCATAGCCGCTCGCGGGCGGCGTCGGGGCCTCGATCGCGAGCTGGTAGAAGTGAAGCGCGGCGAGCTTCGGTGTCACGAGATCGGTCGTGCTGCGCGCGTTGTCCATGCCGTTGGCGGCAGCGATCGGGAAGCGCGTCGCGTCCTTGAGGCGCGGATCGTAGAACGTTCCCTGGCCGTGCATTTCGAGGTTCGCGACGAGGGCGTTCCAGTAAGTGACCGAGCCCCAGCCGGTGTACGTGTGCAGGTTGACGCCAGCCAGGCCGAATGCCGCGGGGATCAACGTGGCGGCGGTGGTCGAGTCCGGCCGCAGCGCTTTGCCGTCGAAGAACACCTCGGCGTCGAACTTGCCGGGGCCCCAGCCGTTTAACACGGCCAGCAAGGTCGGTTCGTCGACGCCGAGCAGGGTGGTGAGCGCGCTCTTGTCCGGCGCGGCCGCTACGATGCCGCCCACGTTGAGATCGCGATTGGGCCAGCCGTCCAAACGATGGCCGATGCCTGCCACCAGCGAATCGTCGACGGTGGAGTGGCAGAGCGCGCACTGGATG
>DASXKQ010000212.1:0-1737 GCA_036496745.1 Polyangiaceae bacterium | reverse complement strand
AGGAAGACGTCGATCGCATCGCCGTAGATCGGCGACTTCCCGTCCGTAACGCCACGCAAGAGCCACGGGCGACCGCCCCCCGCACGCCCGATCGCCTCGGCGATCCGTCGAGCGCGAAGCTTGTCTGCGGGGCGCCGTGGTTCGTCCACGGGGATCGCGAAGGGCGTCACGCCGCTGCCTCGAAATAGCTCGAGCCAAGCATGAACGTCGCGCGTGATGGTTTCATCGCTCGTGGTGTCGATCGCCACCGGCCAATATTTGACGTCGCGCACGAAACGACGCCGCGCCTCGAAGCGCGCCGGAGGCAAATCGGCCGCCAAGAACGCGCCGTGGGCACGAAAGAGCTCGTGATAGGCGCTCTCGTGCGCGAGCAACTCCGCGTCATCGTCGTCCGACAACCCGTCGCTGCGCGCGATATCGCTCGGCAAGTAAAAGACCCACACCAGCGGATCGCGGCGGAGATCGATGCGCGCCGAGCTCACCTCGAGCACGACCGGAATCGTCTGCTCACCGTTGACGAGCGCGCCCTCGTAGCGGCCCGGCCGAGCGGTGGCCGGAATGCCCACGTCGAAGTACGCGAGGTCGTTCGTTTGTAGCGTGCCTTCGCTCGGCACGAGCACGTCCGGGTAAGCGCCGGCCCCGTGACTCGGACCGTACAGGCTCGTCGACGGTTCGCGAACGTCCAGGTAACGAACGGTAAACCCGCTGATCAACGCGGCCTCTGTGGGCAACTCGAGGCGGATTCGGCGGACGCGCCCGTCCGAGATGCGCAATTGGAGGCCTAGGGTCTCGCCGCGTGCTCCGCGCAAGTGCACGCGTTGCCCGTCAAAAATGGCAGATTTTGCGGGTGAACGTTCGCTCCGCGCGAGGCGCGTCGATTCGCCGAGTACCTGCCAACGGGGCGGCGCCCTGCAAGCAGCTAGGCCGAGCGACAAGCTAGCCAAGCAGGTCACCCACGGTGCAGAGTTCATGGCCCGCTTTCTCGAGCTCGGCGACGATCGCCGGCAGTGCCTTGATGGTCCAAGTCTGGCCTTCGTGCAGAAGCACGATTTCTCCCGCCTCGAGTGCTCGCGCGTTGAAGGCTCCCGCCACGCGCGACGCGTCGTCGTGGCGCCAATCGTCGGAGTTGAACGACCACAAGACGGTCGTGAATCCCTTCTGCGCGCAGGTGAGCAGCGAGCGCAACGAGACCGCGCCGTGCGGCGGTCGCACCAAACGCCGACCGTACGCGTCCCGCGGCAGCAAAGCCTGCGTCCGCTCGAGCTCGTCCGAGAGCTCACCCTGGGATAGCTCGGTGAAGCGGCGGTGCGTATAACCATGACCCGCCAACTCGTGCCCCTGCCCCGCGATCTGTTTGACCAGCGCGGGGTGCCTTTCGCAATGTTCTCCGACCACGAAGAACGTGGCGCGCACTCCGAGCTGCGCGAGCGTCGCCAAGTACTCGGGCGTCAGGGAGTTCGGTCCGTCATCGAAGGTCAGCGCAATCCGGCTGGCTTTTGCCGGCGATTGGCGTCGTTCGCGCGTACGCCAAACGGCCACCCGCGGCGGCAGGATCGCCTCGGCCAACACCTTCGCGCCTTGGCGTCGCTTGGCTTCGAGCCCCGGCCCGACGGCGCGCAGGGCGCAGAGCGCGCTCGAAATCAACGACATGTCACGCCGCCTCCCGGCTGGCTCGGCTGCCGAGCGCCGAACGCAAGCTCTCGAAGAGCAACCGCGCGCTGCCGTCCCAGTCGGGGC
>DASXKQ010000211.1:0-7392 GCA_036496745.1 Polyangiaceae bacterium | reverse complement strand
CCTCTTTCAGCAGGCAGGGCACCCCTGCGTCTCGGCGCACAGCACCGTGCGGGCACTGGTCGGCGGCTACAGCGGGAATCTCTACCAGGTCAAGCGCAGTAGCGACGGCATGACGAAAGACATCGGTCTCGTGAACGGCGGCTATGCCGACGCGGCCTCGCAGGACAGCTTCTGCGCCACGGGCAACTGCGTCGTCACCATCATCTACGATCAGTCTCCGCAGCACAATGACCTGACCCCCGCACCACCCGGCGGCAACAAGGCGACACCTGGCAATCCGGCAAACGCCGCGGACCTCAAGATAACCATCAAGGGACACGAGGCGTACGGTCTGAGGTTCAGACTGGGCATGGGCTATCGCAAGCTGGTCGCGACGGGCACGGCGGTGGGCGACGAGCCGGAGAGCATGTACATGGTGTCGAGTCAGAAGGATCTGCTCGACGGCTGCTGCTTCGACTACGGCAACGCCGAAATCGACGCGCACGACGACGGCAACGGCACTATGGAGGCGGTTTATCTTGGGTTGGGAGTCATTTGGGGCACCGGTGTCCAGGGCGGGCCATGGGTCATGGCGGATCTCGAAAACGGCCTTTATCCCGGTTGGGAGAACGGCGGATTCAAAAACATCTCGACCAATACACCTCTCACGTACGACTACGTGACGGCCGTGGTCGTCGGTGACACGGCGGACAAGAACGGCGGAAAGGGTCGCTTCGCTCTCTACGGCGGCGACGCGACGTCCGGCAGCGTGAAAACCATGTACGACGGCATACGCCCCGAAAAGTTCGGCTATGTGCCGATGCAGAAACAGGGCTCGGTCATCCTGTCGATCGGCGGCGACAACAGCGACGGGGATGGGGGCCGCTTTTACGAAGGCGTCATGGTGAGCGGCGCCGCGTCGAAGGACACCATCGACGCTCTACAGTCCGCCATCGTCGCTGCTGGGTACGGGAATTAAGAAGACCAGGGAAGCCATGCTCCGAAGATTGCAAGCGTTCCTCGTGATCGGCGTGTGGGTCATTGCCAGACCGGCGCTCGCCGACAAACCCAACGACCAGCCTGAACCGGAAGCCACCTCGGACGACGAGCACGCAGACGAGGCGGACTCCGACGAGACGCCTGCGAAGCCCGCTCGCAAGCTCGACGCCGAGAAGACGCAGGCAGTTCAGCCGAGCACGCCGCCCGCTCTCGCCGAGCAAGCCGCTTCCACGGAGCAAGCCGCTCCAGCTGAGCAAGCGGACGACTGGCACACGGAAATTCACGGCTACTTTCGAGCGCCGCTGGCTATTGGTATCAGCCCGCGCAGGGGTCCGGACGATCCGAGCGGTCCGGCGCGCACGCAGCTGTCGTACGGACCGAACCGCACCATCGACGCGAACTATTATAGCTTCGCTTATACGCGGCTTCAGGAACAGGATTGGGCGGAGGTCTTTATCCACGCCAAGAAAAAGCACGTCGACGTCGCAGTCGGTTGGATGGGATATTGGTTTCAGTCGGCCGGCTACCGAAATCCCGATGCGGGTTGGGCTCCGGGCCTGGCCTATCTCACGCTGGACTCGGACTTCGCGCTTGGCACCATCAAGCCGAACATTGCGATCACCGGCGGAGCTTTCTGGCCGAAGTTTGGCTACTTCGAAAAGTACGACACGTACACGCTCGGGCGCTTTCGCCAGATCGGCGAACAAGCGAGCTTGACGCTCCCGCTGAGCCCCGACGTCTCGGTGAATATCGTGCAGGGGTTCGGCGGCGGTCGGGATGGCAGCTTCAACTACGGTGCGCCTCCGCCTTACCAGGCCACGACGGGCTTGGATTTACTGCACTACGAAAACATTCGAGTCAGCTACAAGAGTGTTTTCGACGTAGGGCTTCACTACAACAACGAGTGGACTGCCGACCCGAACCTCACTCTGCAAACCACTCCCGGCAAGGCCTATGCAGAAGCGCACGACGCACACCTGAGCGTCGCCGGCGCGGAAGCGAATCTGCGGGCGCCTTACTTTGGTCACGTCTGGGTGTCCCCGTCCTACATCAAAGTTCGCAATGGCTGGGCGCTCGCCAACGGGGGTACGGAGGTCATGCACTCCATCGGTGGCTTGGGTATCGCCGGCAACTATTTGGGCTGGAACAACGCCCCGAATAGCTCCACCGGCAGCGGCTCGCTGACCAACGTGGGCTTCCTTTATGAGAATTCGCTGTCTAGCCTCGAGGGCAAGGCGCTGGGAGGCCGGATACCCGACGTGCTAGTCAGCGGCTTCGGACTACTGGCGCGGGCCAAGTTGGATTTGCCGGCTGGCTCCACCTTTCCAATCTTGGGGCTCGACCAATTCAAGTACGGTGCGGACATCACGTTCCAAGCTCAGCAATGGCTCGGCCTCATGCTCCGCTGGGACGCGGTCAACTACGATCTGAGCCACAGCGGATACGTCTTTTCCGCCATCACCTCGCGCGTGACCTTTTCGTCGCACTTCCTCTCCGGCGAGAGCTTTTACATTCAGTACTCTCGCTACCGTTATGGCGATCACATGACGCTCGCGGGACAATGGCCTTGGGGCCAGCAGCTCATACCGGGCAGCGACATCGTGCAGGGCCAGACCGCCGCGTACAGCAACAAGCCCGATATGGACGTGGTCAAGCTCCAAGCCACCGCGGCCTTCTGAAGGCGGTTCATGCTCGCGCGAACGGCGCTCGGAAGCTCGACGCTGCTCGCTCTTACGCTGAGCTTTGGCGCTTCCGCGACCGCGTTTGCTCAGAGCCAAGACGCGGTGACGATCGACGTCGACGCGACGGCCGTGGGCGCGCCACTCGAGCGTGTGTGGGCGTTCCACGGCTACGACGAGGTGAACTACACGACCACGCAGGAGGGTGAGGAGTTGCTGCGCACGCTAGTCGCCGCGCACACGGCGCCGGTGCACGTGCGTACGCACTTCCTGTTCAACACGGGCGACGGGACGCCGGCGCTCAAGTGGGGCTCGACCAACGTTTACAGCGAGGACGCGCGCGGCACTCCCATCTACGATTATTCGATCATTGACGCGGTCATGTCCGCCACGCTCGACGCGGGGGCATTCCCATTCTTCGAGCTGGGCTTCATGCCGCAAGCTCTCTCGACGCATCCGGACCCCTACCAGAATTCTGGCACCTACGCGGTCGACGGGGGCTGCTTCTATCCACCGCTCGACTACGCAAAGTGGGGTGAGCTCGTCAGCACCTGGGCGACGCACGTGAGCGAGCGCTACGCCGGCGCCGAAGCGAACTGGCAATGGGAGCTCTGGAACGAGCCGGACACCGGTTACTGGCACGGAACGTTCGACGAGTACGCCGAACTCTACGACTATACCGAGGCGGCGCTGCACGCCGCGCTCCCGGATGCGTCGCTCGGCGGCCCTGCCGTGGCGAGCGTGGAGAGCGGCTTTTTGAGCCAGTTCCTGGAGCACTGCGCCACGGGAACCAACGCCGCGAGCGGACAGATCGGCACGCGCCTGGACATGGTGAGCTTTCACGCCAAGGGCGGCGTCAGCACGACTAGCGGCCGGGTGCAGCTGAATCTAGGCAACCAGTTGCATCTACACAACTCAGGCTTCACCGCTGTTGCCGCGTCGGGCCTGTTCGCCCGCACGCCGATCGTCATCAGCGAGGCGGACCCCGATGGCTGCGCCGCTTGCCCGGTGAGCTTGATCCCGGCCGACGCCTATCGCAACTCGTCCGCGTATGGCGCCTACGAAGTCGAGATGATGAAACGCTCTCTCGAGCTAGCGGCACAGGCAAACGTGGATTTACGCGGCGTCCTCACCTGGGCCTTCACCTTCCCTGGCTCGCCTTATTTCGCCGGCTACCGCGCGCTCGCGACGAACGGCATCCACTTACCCGTGCTGAATGCGTTCAAGCTGCTCGGTAGCTTGCTGGGCGATCGGATGCCGGTCACGAGCAGCGGGGCGCTGCAGCTGAGTGACATCCTCACGAACAGCGTCCGCGCGCAGCCCGACGTGGACGCGCTCGCCGCTCGCGACGGCGCCAAGATACAGATTCTAGTGTGGAACTATCACGATCTGCTTACGGACGCAGCGCCTTCACCCGTCACGCTGAACGTGGCCGTTCCGCCCGGGTTTGGGACACGATCGCTCGTGACGCACACGCGCGTCGACGACACGCACGGAAACGCTTACACGGTTTGGGTGTCGCAAGGTAGCCCGACAGCACCTTCAGATGCACAGCTCGCCGCGCTTCGTGCGCAGATGGAGCCGGTCGCTTTGGAGCCGCCACGCGTCGTCGGCGTGACGGCCGGGACCGTGAGCTTGTCCTTCGACCTGCCGCGCTTTGGGATCTCGCTCGTGACGCTCACGCCCGCGACCGACGCTGAGCCCGAAGTCTTGACCCCGCGCGGCGGAGGGTGCGCTTGCCGGTCTGCCCACGGCACGCCGACGCCTCGTCCTACACTACTCGCGCTCGGGCTCTTTTTCGCGTGGGTTCACCGTCGGCGCGCTCGCACGCTGCGGTGATCGCGGGCTGTCGCTGGATTGGGTTCGCTAGGCTGAATCCTACTTACTGTACTGGACGGCCACGATGTTCGCCTGAACGGCGTTCTCAGTTGCGTCCGAAGGATAGCCCGAGACCAAGCAGCCTTCGTAGAACGTGCCATCGCTCAGGTTCGTGTTCGTCGCACAGCAATCACCGCCGCTGCCGAGCACCATCGCACCTTGCTTCTTCATTGGGCTCCAGCCCCCGGGCAGGCCGCCCTTGTAATATGTAGTCAGACTCCCTGACGTTGCGTTGCCGCCCCTGAGCGCGAACTCCGACGTTCCGTTGTTCTTCAAGACCGCAGTGACGAATGCGGCTGTCTGCGTGGGAACGTTCTGATTCTTCCCGCTGCCACCTTGGGCGAAGAGCCCCGCTTCGAGATCGGCGAGCACCCACGGGCCCGATCCGGCACCGGTACCCCAGGCCGTGGTCGAGCTGAAGTTGAGTGCGTCCATCGTGCCTGGACCATCATAGGCGCGGTTGGTCTCGCTGTTGCCGTAGTCGAAGCAGCAGCCGCTGTTGAAATGCGTGCCGCTCGTCACCATGTACATTCCTTCGGGTTGACTGCCTGTTGGAATGCCTTTTTGAGAGCCGTCGACCCAATAGCTATTGCTGGGATTGATGTACAAAGAATAGACCTTGTTGCCGCCGATCTTGACGGACTCTCCCGTCGCGCTCGCTGCCTTGTCCTGGCCGCCGACGGGGCTGCCCGATCCCTGATAAGAGAGGTCGTTGCCCTTGCCGGTTTGATCGTAGATGGTGGTGATCACGCAGGTGGTGCCTTGGCAAAATGCATCTTGCGCGGCTGCGTCGGCGACGCCACCGGCGGCAACGGCGTTGATGTCTTTGGTCGTGCCGCCTGCGTTGCGTACTTGGTAGAGCTTGCCGCTGTACGCCCCGAAGAGGGCCCGTACCGTGCTGTGCGCCGCCGCGCAGGGAGTGCCTCCGCTCTTGTAGAGATCGCACGGCCCCGTGTTGCTGCCGCCGGCCATGCCAGCCGCACCCGCTGCGCCGCTGGTGCCCGCTGTGCCGCCAATGCCCGCTGTGCCGCCAATGCCAGCAACGCCGCCAGTGCCCGCTGTGCCGCCAATGCCGGCAACGCCCGCGCTCCCGCCTACTTGTCCGCCGGCACCCGCACTTCCGCCTGCTTGTCCGCCGGCACCGGCGTTCCCGCCTTGTCCGCCGCTACCCGAAGCTCCGCCCGCGCCGCTGCCGCCGGAGCCAAACACGATGGTACCAGTCGTGGTCGGGCTCGTGGTTTGTGGCGTCACGGTCAGCTGGCCACCCGAAACGCAATACGAGTAGATGTTGTTGCCAACATAACCTGGGAGCGAGAGCGCATTGCCCGACGTGCTGTAGTTGCCGCTCGCGGTGCCCGAAATCGCAGGGATCCCCAAGCCGCCTTGTTGCGCAATGGTGCCCGAGCAGTTGCACCCGCCGTCTGCGGCGTCCGTGCAGGCAAGGGACGAGTAGCCGAGCACGCTGAGGAGGTTGGCGGCTCCGGAGCAGGTGACGGGCGTTGACGAAATCACGAGGCATGACGAAGCCAATGTGAATTGCTCGCTGCCCGACGTCGTCGTGTTGTCTACGAACGTCCCATCCGCGTTCATGGTCAGCGTTCCGCTCACTTGCAGCGACCCCGTGACGGGCGCGGTTGGGCATGCCGGTCCAACGAACGTGGACAGATCCAACTGGCCGCTGATCGCGAGACACGACGATGAAACGGGCCAGGTTCCGACTGGATTGCCGCCGCAGGGCACTCCACTGGCACAGGTCCCGCCGCCGCTGGTTCCGCCAGTGCTCACGGCTCCACTGCCAGAGCTGCCGGCGGTACCCACTCCGCCGCTGCTGTTCGCGCCGCTATTGGAGCTCCCGGCGCTGCCCGCCGCGCCGCCCTTGCCGGCCGCTGGATTGCTCATGTTGGAGCTGCAGCCAGCGGCAATCACCTCGAACGTCAATGCCAACACCAACAGAGCAGAGCGGACCTTCATCGAGCGACTTCCTTCCTGCAAAACCGGCGCTGCGAACAGAGTGAGAGCGGCAGCGCGGCCTCCAATAGATTCCTGCGACAGATTCCCTGCGAAGCGGCGGCGGATCACAAACCCGTCCAAAGTTACGAGCCTGGCGCGAATCAGACTCAAAACAGAATTGTAGCGAATCTGGATCGAAATCTCGGAGGCTCTTGTGCGTCGAACGAGCGTGAACGGCGGTGAATTTCGATGGCCTCCTTTTGCCGTACACCGCCGAGACGATGTTGGCCTGGACGACGTCGTCGGTTGCGTCCGGAGGAGACGCCGTGGTCATGCAGCCCTCGAAGAAGGTCCCTTCATCGGTGTGGCTGTTATCGCCTTCGACACCGAGCGGCGCTCCTGAACCTGGCCTTCCGGCGAGCGAGCGATTGGGCTGCCGCCGGGCGCCTAGCGCCGGCGCATGCGGCGGGCGCTCAGGCCAGCGGACGACTGAGCGCCGGTGAGCAGCCTTCAGACTGCGCGGATTTTCGGCCTTAGATCCAAAATTGCTTGGACCTGCAACTATTGCTGCCCGGGCACTGCTATAGGATGCCGCGCATGCCCCCCCAGCCGCCCGCCCCCGTGAGTCAGGTGGGCTCGCGCCCGGACGGGCGTGGGCGCGCTCGCGCCTTGTGGCAGCGCATTCGCGTCCTCGTCCGGTTGCGGCGGCTCTACTTTTTGCGCGCCGAGCTGCGCTTCGCGCCAACCGAGGCCCAGCGCCTATTCGCTCTCACCGTAGCTATCGGTGTGCTGTGCGGTCTCGTGGCGGTTGCGTTTCACGGATCGATCGGACTCCTCGAACGCAACCTCATGAACCGTGCGATCGAAGCACCCGGACGACTTTGGATGCGGTGGACGATCAGCGTCC
>DASXKQ010000210.1:0-37619 GCA_036496745.1 Polyangiaceae bacterium | reverse complement strand
CGCGCCGAGGGTGAGCGTGCGGCGCACCGCACGCCTCGCGTCCGCGCTCAGCGGCAGACGAACACCGCGCCGGGCGGGGCGGCGGGCAAGCTCGGGCTCGTGAGGGCGCTCATGCCGCTGCCGATCGCTAGGGTTCCGCTGCCGACCGAGTAGCTGAGGGTAGCCGGCGCGCCGTCGATCGTGAGTGTGATCGTGGTCGTGGAGGGGATGCCGAGCGTGCGCGTGACCGTCGATACCAGTTCTTCGTCGAGTGCCGTCGATTGACCGAAGAAGACACGAAAGCCGTCGTAGCTCGTGAAGTGAACGGGAGCTACGACGACGATCTGACGTCCGTCCGCGAGAGCGCCCGAGTAATCGACGCTGAAGGTTTGCGTGGTCTCTGCTGGTATCGCTGCGGCGCTGGCAAAGTCGAGCTGGTCGAGCACGTCACCCGTCGAACCCACATCGAAACCTTTGCCTGAAATCGGCCCTTTGGCGACGCCCATGCGCAAACCCGAGGCGTCCTTTTGGACCGTTACGTTGGTACCGCTGAGATCCGTGTAGCTGAACGTCCAGAATTGCGTGGTCCCGTCCGAGCCTTCGCCCGTGCCGGATTCGATTTGCTCGACGAGCGGCGAGCCACTGCCCGTGAACAAACGGAGCGCAGAGTCCTGCTCCGTTGCGACGTAGGTCGTTCCGTCCGTGTCGCGCCCGGCATCGACGATGCTCGCGGGATCGAGCGTGACCGATGTGGTGATCGGGTCGAGCGGCGAGCAAATGCCGGCGGTGTTCGCGGCTGTCCCGTGTTGGTCGACGGAGCCCGAGCAGCCGAGCGCGCCGAACAGCGCTAGGCCGCATAGCCCCGGAACTCGCACAACGCCCGCGCGCTTCATGGCTGCGAGTCTACGGTATTCTTAGGCGGCTCTCAAATCTCACTATCCGTCGCGCGATTCGCGCAGGCTTTTGGCCTGCCGCACATTTGCCTTTGGCAAAATCGCTGCTTGTCCTACTGAGTGATCGCCGCCGCATGAACAAGCAACGTTTTTGGTACGCACGCCCACTGGTTGCGTGCTGGCTCGTGTTCGCGCTGAGCGCGTGCGCGTCAGAGCCCGCGCCGACAGCGCATGCCCCGAGCCCGGAGCATCACGCCAAGAAGCACGCTCCGCGCGCGACCTCGCTCTCTCCGGCGCAGCTGCATCGAGTGATGAGCAGTAAGGGCACGGCCCTCGCTGGTTGTTATCAAGTCTCGGAGTCCAAGAATCGTTCGGACGCCGGCAGTATGACGATCGAGTTCGAGGTGGGGATGGATGGTCGCGTGAGTGGCGAGCACGTTGCCGAGAGCGACCTCTCGGACGGCGTGCTCGGGGATTGCGTATTGGGGGTGGTTCGGCAGACGCACTTCCCCAAGGCAACCGCGCCCACCGACGTGAGTTGGCCTGTGCGGTTTCGCACGGGAAATTGAGGGTTTCTCAAGGTCGACCGAGGCAAATGAGGGAGAGCCGTGGTACTCTGGCGTAAATAAAGTATGCGTTCGCTCGCTCGGGTCACTTTGGTTGGGGTGGGGTTGGTCGCGGCGCTGGCGTGCGGCCAAGCCACACCGCCCGTGTTGACGAGTTCCGGCAATGCGGCCGGCACCGCGGGCAGCTCGCGCGGTGGGGACTCGTCGTCGGGCGCGTCCGCGGGCGGAGCCTCCGCCAGCGGTGGTTCGAACGCTTCAGGCGGAGCGAGCGCCGCCGGTGGCTCGATTTCCTCCGGAGGCGACGGCGCGGGAGGCAGTGGCAACACGGCCGGCAGCGGCAATACCGGAGGCGATGGGGCGGGAGGCAGCGGCAATGCGGCTGGCACTGGCAACGCTGGAGGCAGCGGCAACGCGGCCGGCAGCGGCAATGCGGCTGGCAGTGGCAATGCGGCTGGCAGCAGCGCGAGTGGGGGAGCGAGTGGCAGCGCCGGAGCGACCTCATCCACGTGTGGCAATCGGATACTCGAAGGCAGCGAGAGCTGCGACGACGGTAACCTGACGCCGTTCGATCACTGCTCGGGGACGTGTCAGGTGGAGCCGACGTGTCCCGTGAGTGGTCCTTGCACGTCAGCTTGCGGCGACGGCATCGTGTTCGGTACGGAACAATGCGACGACGGCAACGGGCTCGACGGCGACGGCTGCTCGCACACCTGCCAGATTGAGAGCGGCTTCACGTGCGCGGACAATCCCCCGTGCGTGCTCCAGAACGGCAAGTGCACGCTGCCGTTGTCCGCAATTTTTCGCGACCAGGACAAATCTAAAAACAGCGATTTCGAGCCGCCTTTCTCCAATCAAGCGGCCATCGTCGGTCTGGTCAGCAGCACGCTGGCGGCAGACAAGAAGCCGACGCTGGCGGGAGCCGGCTGCACCGCGGGCGCGACCTGCGCGAGCGCCGTGGGAGGCTTCATTCACAGCCCGACCACGTTCTCTCAGTGGTATCACGACGCGGCCGGCATCAACGCCACCTTTCCGGGCTCAATCGTGCTGTGGCAAGAAACGAGCACGAACACCTATGTGAACCGCTGGAACGCGACTGGAGATCCGTGGCCGTCCTACACGAATCCGACCTTTTGCGCCAACAGTGGTGGCGGCAACAGCTGCGCGATGTGCACGGTCGGCGTGGGTCAAGCGTGCCAAGATCCGTGCACTGCGTTCGGAAGCGCATCGACCCTGATTTGCACCGTGAACGTCGCCTACCTCGACGGCAATCCGTTGTACTTTCCAATCGACAAGGTAGCGGGGCTCGTCACGCCCGCCGCTTCCTTCTCGACCGCCACCATTCCCCAACCGATTTACAACGGCGGCTGGATGGCGGAACCGGGCGGGATCCTGCACAATTTCGACTTCACGACGGAAGTTCATTTCTGGTTCAAATACAGCGCGGCGACGCCGTCCGTGCTCGACTTCATCGGCGACGACGACGTGTGGGTTTTCGTGAACGGCACGCTCGCGATCGACCTCGGTGGCTGGCACGTTCCGGTCGAAGGCGTGGTCACGCTCAATAGTACGACGGCCGGCACCTACGGTCTGGTAGACGGCAACCTATACGAGGTCGCGCTCTTCCAGACAGAGCGCCAAGTGACCGGCTCGTCCTTCAAGCTGTCCATGAGCAACATGGGCATCACCACCAGTCACTGCAGTCACTGAAACTGCGCGTGCCCGGGCGTTACCAAGAGCTCCTGCACGGCCGGCAGCGTATCTTCGAGCATTTGGCCGTCGAGCGCGGTGATGCGCACGTGCACCGCGCCCGAGCCAAAGCCCTGGTCGTCGAGGAAATAGTTGTAGTCTTGGCGCACGGTGCCCTTCCACGTCGAGCCGTCGGGCGACGACTCGAGCACGGTGACGGGCAGCCGGCTATTGCCCACCTGCAGCGCGGTCCAGTACGCGTTGCTGCCGTCCTTGTACTTGTACGTGACCGGTCCGGTCACGTCACACGCCACGAACGACCACGTGATGTCGATGCGCCCCTCGCTGGTGGGCGCGAGCTTTGCGAATGCATCCGGGTGCAGGTCGAGTTGGCCCGGATCGCAATCGGGGCATTCGTCCACGATGCGGACGCGCAGCTTGTCGCCCATCGGCCCCGTGATGTCGACGCATGCGCCGCACCATGCGCTGCCCGCCCAATCCGAGATGTTGAGCGCCGCGATGTTCGGGTCCGCGGGGTTCTTGTCGTAGGAGCACGCGCCCGAGCCGTCGGCAGTGGTGTAAAACGTAGCTTGTCCGGTGTGCGTCTGGCCGAGATCCACGCTGGTGATGACCTGCGTCGGAGAAGCGCCGCTCGGCGCGGACCCCGGAGTCGCGCCGCTCCCGGAGCACCCGAGCAGCAGACCCACGACGTACAGGCTCCGTTGAGCCGCCCTCGCATGCCTCGCTTCCATGGCCGAGTATCTTATCGCGCTCGGGTTCGGGGCGCCATCGCCGCGCTGGCGCGCCGCAACCGGGGGAGCTTTCCGACATAACGCCATTTCGAAAACCAGCGCCTGCACCGGACGTGCTAGAGGCAACCTTCAAAACAAGGGAGTGCGACGTGATCGTGAAACGAGTGGCAGTGGCTGGGAGTATCGTGGGTGCGGCGCGTACGTGGCTGTGGCTTGCGGCGGTTGGTGCCGTGCTGGCGGCGCCGAGCATCGCGGCGGCGGCCACTCGGAGCTATCCAGGAAACGCGCCCTGCGCGAGCACCCTGCAGGCGTGCATCGACGGCGCCAATAGCGGTGACCGTATCGAAATCACGACGGCCACGCTGATCGAAGAAAATCTGACGATCGCCAAATCGCTCACGCTCACCGGCGCGGCGGGCGTCACGCCCTACCTCGGCGGTGAGCTCACTCCGCTGGATATTAGTCACCCGCGCTCGATCACCGTCACGCAGGCCGCGAGCGGCGCGGCGACCACGGTGACATTCTCCAAATTGAAGCTACTCGCGGATGTGAACGTGACTTTTTCCGCGGGCTCCGGGCATTCGTTCGTGTTCGATGCTTCCACGATCGAACGCCACGATTCGCCCGAAGTCATAGCCAATGAAGAAGCGATGTTCCCGGGCACCACTGAGCTAGATTACACCGAGAACGCGCTTTTGAGCGCGATCGTCAGCGTGCCCGCGTCCATTCAGATCACGGGCAGCACGTTCATTGCTTCGGGCGGGAACGTTTCGCTCTACGCGCAGGGCGCGGCGACGGACGCCATTCACTTCGACGTGCTGCGCAGTCGCTTCATCGGCGCGGAGTGTTGCGGCGGCGAGTTCGCTTCGACCGTTTACCTCGAGCTCGATAGCGGCGTCGTCACCGGCCACGTCGCGGGAAACCTGATGCACCGACGCGTCGGTGGCTCCACCACGATGCACGTCGGCGTCTTCAACTACGGCGATACACAGCCGACCGGCAACGTCTACATCACGAGCAACACCTTCGACGACGTCGCCGAGCCTGGCAATTCGCTAGAGGCCCGCGACGGCGCGACCGACCCGTTTCCGGAGGGGTCGTCGTACGGCTTGTACCTCTCGCTGCCGCAGAGCATGTTCCACGTCTACGACAACGTGTTCGCCAATCTCGAGGCGGACTTCATGCAGGATCCGACCGGCTTGGTCGACGCCAAGAACAACGATTTTTTCGACATCTTCACGCCAGAGTGGCAGCTCTTGCCGAACGCCGCGGCGCAGCTCAGCGTCGATCCACAGTTCGTCACGCTCGGACACGACTTTCATCTGCAAAGCACGTCCACGGTCATCAACGCGGGCGTGAACGCCCCGCCCGGCGGCTTGCAAAGCACCGATCTCGACGGTAACCCGCGCATCGTGGGCGGTACGGTCGATATGGGTGCCTACGAATACGCGCCCGCCGCGAGCGGTGCGGGTGGCGTCGGCGGCGCGGGGGGCGTCGGCGGTGCGAGCGGCGCGGGTGGCACTGTGGGCGGTGGAGCTGGCGGAGCAGCGAGTGGAGCTGGCGGAGCGGCGAGTGGAGCTGGCGGAGCGGCGAGTGGCGCCGGTGGATCGGCGGCCGGCACGGGTGGAGCGACGAGCAGCGCGGGCGGCGCGGGCGGCTCGGGCGCGGGAGCGAGCGGCGCGGCGGGAGCGAGCAGCGCGGGAACTGGCGGCGCAGGTTCGGCAGGCGTGAGCGGTGACGCGGGCATGAGCGGCGACGCAGGCATGAGCGGCGGCGCAGGTATGAGCGGCGGCGCGGGCATGAGCGCAGGAGGTGCGGGGATGGCGGGCACCGCGGGAGTTAGCGGTGCGAGTGGGTCGGACGTAGGCGGCTCTTCGAGCCAAGCGGGCACGAGCGGCGCAGCGGGCACGAGCGGCGCCGCGACCGGTGCAGCCGGCGGTGCTGCCGGCGCGTCCGGAAGTGGATCGTACGGGCACGCACCCGCAGGAGCTGCAGGCTCGGGCGCCGAAACCGCGCCGCAGTCGAGCTCGGACAGCGGCGGCTGCAGTGTTCCCCGCGGCGCGCCCGGTGGTCGCGGCTCGTTCGCGCTCGGCCTCGCCCTCGCCGCGCTGCTCTGGCGCAAGAAAAGAAGCGAGCAGAGCTAGTCGCGATTACCCGCGAATCGCCTGCGATCGGTGAGCGTGCCCAGAAACGCGACGATCGCGTCGATTTCGGGCTCGCTCAAGGCGGGGGGTTCGCCCGGTTTGCGATTGTAGGGGGCGAGACTCTGATTGATCAGGCCTCGATACGGGACCGGCGTGTCGTCGAAGAGCGCGCCGCTCGGGTACCAACGCGCGGGGTTCGCGGCGCGCGTCGCGTAGAAGGTCACGACGTCGCGCAGCTTGGTGAACGCGCCGTTGTGCATGAAGCCGTTACGAAGCGCGACGTTGCGTAGCGAGGGCGTGCGAAAGCTGGCGCACCACTCGGCTTGGTCGGATGGGTTCGTGCGGTCGCTGCGTTCGCAGAGCCCGCGGTCCTCGTCGCGCGCGCTGAGCTTGGTGTTGCGCGGTGCGCCCAGCGCTTCGTAGCCGTAGTCGGTGAAGAGCGAGCGCTCGGGTTCCGCCGAGCTGTCGGAGAGAGTGTGGCACTTGGCGCAGCCCACGCGCCCGAGGTCTTTGAACAGGGCGAGCCCCGCGCTCTCCTGCGCGTCGAGCTGGATTTTCTTGCGCAGATAATCGTCGTATTTGGCGGAAAAGGGCGCCATTTCGGGCGAGGTCAAGAATGCCTCCAGCGCGCTGCCGAGGGCGGCTGCGGCTCGCTCGGGCTCGTCGAGCGAGCCCGGAAATTCGCGGCGGAAGAGCGGCGCGTAGCGCGCGCGCCCGAGCTTTTGCGCGAGCTGCGGCACGTCGCGATTGTTCATCTCGCGCGGGTTCAAGAGCGGCTGGCGCACGAGCTCGGCGATCGAGTCCGCGCGCCCATCCCAGAAGAAGCCGCCGAAGGGCTCACGTCCGAGCGCGTGCTGTTCGCCGTCCTCGTCGTCGTAGAAGCGAAATGTCGGCACGAACTTCAAGTACATGAGCGACGGCGTACTGCGGCGCGCGAAGACGCCCGGGCGACTCCCGAGCGGGACGCCGATCCCGGAGCCGTGATCGCCGGCAAAGGCGCGCGCCGGGTCGTGACAGCTCGCGCAGCTCGTGCCCGCCGGCTCGGACAGGGCCGAGTCAAAAAAAATCTGACGTCCAAGCGCGATTCGCGAAGCCGCGTGTGCCGAGACCGCGGACGGCGCGCACCGTGCGCGTGCGCTCCAAAGGAGCGTGAAAGTGAGCAGTATCGTCGTTAGGAAGGGTGCAAAGCGGGGCATGGCGCGCGGCCGCGTCGAAACTAGGCAGCGCCCGTCAACGGTCCGGTGAACGGCGCGTGACTTCTCGGCTCGCAGTCACTCAGGTATCGCGCGCGCGCCCCAGGTTTTCCACCACAGCTGGGCTCGCTCGTCGGTCCAAGGACGCTCGAAGACGAGCTCTGCCAGGCGCTCTTCGAGCTCGCGAGCGGTCTGCGGCCGCCGATCGGGGTTTTTCTCGAGACAGGCCATCACCAGCGCTTCGAGCCGTGTGTCGATTGGCGAGCCGATGCGCCTGGACGGCAAAACCGGTTTTTGATGCGCGTGCATGATCAGCATGTCGTGCCGCGTCTCGGCCTCGAACACGCGCTTGCCGGTGAGCAGAAAATAACCGACGCAGCCGAGCGCGTAGATGTCGGCGCGGGCGTCGACAGGCGCTTGAAAGCGCACCATCTCGGGCGCCATGATCGCGGGCGTGCCCACGAAGCGGCGCGTCTCTTCCAACTCCGCCGCGGTCGGATGACGATCGAGCACGAGGCCGAAATCCAGCACTTTGACGAAGTCCGGCTCGGCGCCGAGTCGACAGCTGAAGATATTCGAGGGCTTCACGTCGCGGTGCACGAAGTTTCGTTCGTGCGCTTCGTGCAGGGAGCGGCACGCTTGGCGTAAGAAGTGCGTGGTGCGTTCGGGCGATTGCGGGCCGTATGTTTCGACCAACGTCTTCAGGTCGAGTCCGTTCAAGAGCTCCATCACATAGTAGAACGTGCCTTCGCGCGAGATGCCGAAATCGTAAATCTGGATCGTGTGCGGTGAGCTGAGCGACGCGGTCGTCTGAGCCTCGCGCAAGAACAGCGGCAGCAGCCGCTCCGATTCGAGCGCGCCGTGCTCGAGCAGCGCGCGCGGCCGGATCAGCTTGATCGCCGCGGGCCGCGCGAGCATGCGGTGCTCGGCGCGCCAGACCTCCGCCATGCCGCCCACGCCGATCCGCGAAACGAGGCGATAACTGCCGATCTCGCGGGCTTTCACGATGCCCTCGGTCAAGCGATCGAGCCCGAGCGACATCCAATAGCCGAGGAGCGCGGCCAAAAACGGCGAAGCCCACAGCAGCACGAGTTCGTGCACGGGCGGCCACGGCGCGTGCGCGCGTAGCACGTACATGGCGAGCGGATCCATCGCGGCCGCGCCGAACAGCGTGCTGAGCGACGTGCGTGGAGCAGCCGGCACGAGCGCGCCGAAACCCAAGATCGGAAACACCACCGGAGAAACTTGACGCACGGCCTCTCCGGCTGGCCAGGCGTGACAGTGGCGGATCAGGCCGAGCAAGAAGGCGAACGCGAACAGATACAGATAGCCGAGGTCGAGCGTGTGCTGTGGTCGCAGCTTCGGCAGCTTGGTCAGCGCAAACATCCCGAGGCTCAACGCGGTCGCGCCGAGCAGCAACTCTCGCAGCATCGGTAACTGCGCGCGCCACGAGCTATCGAAGCGCGTCCCGAGCAGAAGCACGCCCAGCAAATAAGCGCTCGTCACGAGCGCGGACAGCGCGGCGATCCCCGCGAGCCGCGTGACGCCGAGCCGCTGCACGTCGGCGCCGAGCTCGCGATGGGCCGCCGAGCGCACCGCGGCCCGATCGTCCCAGGCGCTGACATCGAGCGAGGAGCGATCCCCAGGCTCGATGCGTTCGGCGGAGGCGTCGGGTTCGGCGGCCAAGCGCAGCGAGACTCCGGGTTTCCGGGCTGCGGGTCAACGCCGGAGGCGCGGCAGCACCCCGGCAAGTAAGCGAGAATGGCAGGGCCTTTGCTGCTGCTTGACGTAACGTGTGAGAACGGGTCCCATTCCGGCCTGCCATGTCTAGCCCTGGATTCGTCGTCGAATTCAATGGACGGAGGAGATGCGACGGGTGAGCCGAGCCACGCGCTGCGGAGCGAGTCATGCGCGGCGCGGGCGCCGGCTGATGTTGCTCGTGTACGCCCTCTGTGCGATCTGCGGTTGTCAGGTGATCGCCGGGATTACCGATCGCTCGGCGCGTTCGCAGCGTTGCCTGCACAACAGCGATTGTCGCGCTGGCGACGTGTGTTTGTTTCAAACATGCACTCTCGAGTGTTTGACTGATCGCGATTGCGCGATTGGTTCGCGTTGTCTCGACACCGAAACGGGCCGCGGCTGCGTGTCGCCGCCGCAAGCCGCCTGCGCGAGCGCTCAAGCCTGCCCCGGGGGCTCCGTATGCAACGACGGAACCTGTCGCACTCCGTGCGCCACGGGCGACGCCGGCGCATGTCGCTCCGATCAGACGTGCACGTCGGCCGGTATCTGCGTGGGAACCGACACGTCGCACGACGCGTTGGTCGACGGCGGCTCCGGAGTTTCCGGTGGTGCGGCCGGCTCGGGCGGGGCTGCAGGGAGTTCGAGCGGCTCATCGGGCGAAGCGGGTCGAGGCGGCATCGCCGGGGCGAGCGGTGGAGCAGCGGGCGTTGGCGGCATCGGTGCAGCGGGCGCGAGCGGGGCGGTTGGCAAGGGCGGTACGAGCGGTACGAGCGGTACGAGCGGTACGAGCGGCACGAGCGGTACGAGCGGCACGAGCGGTATGGTCCTGAATTCTTGTCCAGCCTCCGAGCCAACCGGAGCGTGCTCGATCGAGAAGCAGACCTGTCTGTATGCGGAAGCGTCTTGCGAGTGTTCGGGTGGCTCGTGGCTCTGCGCTGTGTGCCCTGCCGCTGAACCAAGCGGCGCTTGCGGCAAGACTCCGTCGCTGTGTCACTACGGAGCGGTCACCTGCTCGTGCCCTGATTCGGGTCAATGGAGCTGCGCCATCTGCCCATCTTCCGCGCCGTCCGGGCTGTGCGGCACGACGCAGGCCGTGTGCGACTACGCTGACTCGCAATGTCGATGCTTTGGGAGCGGCTCGTGGATTTGTGAGTCGTCCGCGCCTTCGTGTCCACCTTCCCTCGCCGCGATCAACTGCCCGTTTGCGCCCTCCACTTGCACGTTTGGCGATCCGTCAGCGGCGTCCCCGCAGGATGAGCAGTGCACGTGCGCCGGCAGCGGCTTATGGACCTGCGCTTGCCCGAGCGAAAGTCCGGTTGTGGGCTCGGCTTGCGTCGGAGGAATGCAGTGCCCGTATGCGGCGTCCCAATGCACGTGCGCCTATGGCCAAGCGACCTGGCAATGCGCCGCGACCTGCCCCGTAGCGCAGCCAACGCCGGGCAGCACGTGCACGGGAAGTCTCGCCTGCAGTTACGGCACGACGCAGTGCGGCTGCCAGGCCAGCGGCTGGGTCTGCGACGGCGCCGGTGGCGGCGCTGGCGCTGGTGGCGCAGCCGGTGCCGCGGGGAATGGGTCGGCGGGAAAGGGTGGCGCCTAGTGGACCTGAACAGCACCCAGATTGGCGCACTCCACGCGAACTGGGGCCCACACACGTACGCGTTCTTCAAGTTCGGCTACGAGAACTACTCGGGTGGCGCGCGCACGGTATGGTACGACGACGTTGCGGTCGGCAATCAGCAGATAGGATGCAATTGAGGAGAAGCCGATGAGCGATCAGCCTCCTCCCAGCGCCGCGGGTGTCCGCGAGGGCGATGTCCTCGCCGGCAAGTTCCGTATCGAAAAGATCCTGGGTGTCGGCGGCATGGGGGTCGTCGTCGCGGCGCATCATTTGCAGCTCGACGAGCGCGTGGCGCTCAAGTTCTTGCTGCCGGAGACGCTCGGCAATCCCGAAGCCGTCGCGCGGTTTGCGCGAGAGGCGCGCGCGGCGGTGAAGATCAAGAGCGAGCATGTGGCGCGCGTTTCGGATGTCGGCACGCTCGAGAACGGTGCGCCGTACATGGTGATGGAGTACCTCGATGGCAGCGATCTGGACGCGTGGCTCAAGGAGCGCGGCGCGCTGCCCATCGAGCAAGCGCTCGAGCTCGTGCTGCAAGCGTGCGAGGCGATCGCCGAGGCGCACTCGCTCGGCATCGTTCACCGCGACCTGAAGCCCGCGAACCTTTTCGTGATCCGCCGCCCGGACGGCGCGTTGTCGGTGAAGGTTCTCGACTTCGGCATCTCCAAGGTCACCGGGCTCGGCCGTTCCGCGCCGGACGCGTCGATGACCAAGACCTCGGCCCTGATGGGCTCTCCTCTCTATATGTCGCCCGAGCAAATGCAATCGTCGAAAGACGTCGACTCGCGCAGCGACATTTGGGCGCTCGGCGTGATCTTGTACGAGCTCATCACGGGCAAATCGCCGTTCGTCGCCGACACCATGCCCGAGCTGGTCGTGAAGGTGCTCTCCGAGACTCCCGCGCCGCTCAGTAGCAAGCGACCTGACGCACCGGACGCCCTCGGGCTCGCGCTCATGAAGTGCCTGGAAAAGGATCGCAATCGCCGTTACGAGTCGGTCGGCGAGCTCGCTTTTGCGCTCGTGCCGTTCGCACCTCGCCGTTCGCGGACGTCGATGGAGCGCATTTCGGGCGTGCTGCGTGGCGCGGGCCTCTCGGCGAGCGCGCTCGTCGTGCCGCCCTCTTCCGATCCGCGGGACGCGCAGTCTGGTACGCAGGCCTCCTTCGGGAGAACACAGCCGCAGACGTCGAGCGCAACGCGAAACGCGGTGTTCGTTGGAGCGGCGTGCCTGGTCTTGGGCGCTGCTGGAGCGGCGTGGTTGCGTCGCCCCAGCCAGGAACCGAAGCCGTTGCCGGTGGAGAGCAGCACGCCAGCGATCTCGACTGTCAGCGCGGTTGAGCCGCCGAGCCCGGCGGTCGCGTCCGCCGTTGCGACGACTGCGCCGAGCCCGAGCAACCTGGATGCTCCCTCGGTCGCCCCGGCCCCATTGCCTGCGGCCGATGCGTTGGCGCGGCCGCCACAAGGCCCGCAAAAACGCGGCGCGCTGGGAGCGAAGTCGCCGGCGAATCCGCCGTCCACGCCGAGCAAACCAGCGCAAGCTGCGCCGGCTCCGATTGCTGCTGCGCCGCCTGCGCCGCCTGCGCCGAAAAAATCGAATGCGTTCGACGATCGCAAATAGGAAGTCCTCATGAAGCGCGCCCTCTTCACAAGCCTGGTTGTCGTCTCGATCACCGTCTCGCTGACCGCACTGGCCGAGCCAAGCGAGACCGATCGAAGTTTGGCAGAGTCACTGTTCGAGCAGGGCAAAAGCCTGCTCGATGCAGGCAACTACGCTGAAGCGTGTCCCAAGCTCGAGGAGAGCGAACGGCTCGACCCCGGCGGAGGCACGCTGCTCAATCTCGCGCTCTGTCACGAACGGCAAGGCAAGCTCGCGTCGGCTTGGTCGGATTTCAAAGAAGCCCTCGGCGCCGCCCGGCGCGACGGGCGCGCCGACCGCGCGGACGCCGCGCAGGAGCACATCGCCGCGCTCGAGCCCAAGTTGCCGAAGCTGGCCATCGTGGTTCAGGCGGCTGTGGAGGGCGAAAGCATTTCGCTCGACGGCGCGGCGCTCGGTCGCGCGGTTTGGGGTTCGCCCGTACCGGTCGATCCGGGCACGCACCACCTTTCCGCGTCCGCGCCCGGGAAAAAGAGCTGGTCCGGCGACGTGACGCTGGCGGTTGCGGAAGCCAAGACGACCAGCATTCCCGAGTTGGCCGCGGCGCCGTTGCCGCCCGCGGCGAGCGCGTCCACGGGGAGTCCGAGCGCGCTCGCAGTGAGCGCCCAGATTCCGAGCTCAACGGCTCCCGCGCCCTCGCCCGAGGCGCATCGAGGCAATGCCGCCGCCTGGATCCTGGGCGGCTCTGGACTCGTCGCTTTGGGCGTCGGATCGGTGACCGGCGCGATGGCGATCAGCAAGCGACACAAGAGCAGCAGTGAGTGCCCGACCGACACGACCTGTACCGACCAGGGTGTTACCTGGAACAACCAGGCCAAGACGCTGGCTTGGGTCTCGGACGTCGGTATCGGCGTCGGCGTCGTGGCTATCGCCGTCAGCAGCTACTTGCTGCTCAGTCACGGCTCGGCCGACGAGCACGGCGCGCAAGCGAGCACGCGGCGCCTTGCCCTCGACGGAGATCTGGGCCCGGCAGGTGCGCGACTCGGTCTCTCGGGGGCCTTCTGAGCGCGCAGCCGCCATCATGAAACGACGCGAGTTCTCGCTTGCCTTGTACGCGGCGGTCGCGCTCTGCGGCTGCCAAGTAATCGCTGGCATTACGGATCGCTCGGCGCGTGCGCACACCTGTCTGCACAACAGCGACTGCCCAGCCGCCGACGTGTGCTTGTTTCAAACCTGCACGCTCGAGTGCCTGAGCGATCGCGATTGCGCGCTCGGCGCGCGTTGCCTCGACACGGAGACCGGCCGCGGCTGCGTCACTCCGCCACAAGCGGCGTGCAACACCGGAGCGGCGTGCCCAGTTGGAACCGTGTGCAGTGACGGAGCGTGCCGCACGCCGTGCGCGATGAGCGATGGCGCCGCGTGTCGCACGGATCAGACGTGCTCGTCCGCGAACACGTGCATCGGCAATGACTCGATGCATGAATCGCTCGATGGAGGGTTGGGGGGTCAGGGCGGCGTGGCAGGTGCGGGTGGGGCGAGTGCAGGGAGCGGCGGTGATGCGGGAAGCTCGAGCGGCAGGGGCGGGACGAGCGGCGGAGTGGGCGGCAATTGCGGCGGCAGCGTGGAAGCCTGCACTGGCGCGACTTCTCTCGCCGACGCCGTACTCGTGAATGACATCGCGCTCGCGGCGAGCACGGTGTACTTCACCACCGACCACGGACTCGCGAAGGTCACGAAGACGGGTGGCGTTGTCACACCGATCGCCGGGTTCTCCAACGTAGGCGGGCTCGCTCTCGAATCGAGCCAGGGCCAAACCCTGATCGTAGTGGTCGACGGAAGTACCGGTACGCTCACCACCGTATCCGACAACGGAATGACGACGCCGTTTGCCAAAAGCTGCCACGTTGGCACGGGCGATGTTCTGGTCGATGACGGTTCTACATCCGGCAACGCCGCGGTGCTCTTCACCGCTGGAGACGGCACGTTGAGCGTCGACCCGGGCGGCGCTCTGACGGAGCTCGCTGGCGACGTGTGGAGCGCAACCCCAAAAATACCGGATTCGAGACCGAGCTCGAGCAGCAGCATCGCTTTTGACGTGAACAACGTCTACTACCTTGGGATTCCCATCAACGGGAACTCGCAAAACACGGTGATGGGTGCGGCGCGCAACGGAGTTGGAGATACATGCACCCTCCCGCATGGCACCGTGCTCGCGATACCAAATGGCACGCCGAACGCGCTAATCGGAGACGGGCACACGCTTTACTTCCTCACCCTGGGCGCAAACGGCGTGAGCAGCACGCTGAGTGCGTCCGCGATCGTGGCGCCCGCGTTGGCTGCCGCCACGCCGATCCCGTTGGCCATGCTGACAGCGAGTCCCAACGCGCCAGCTGTTACGAGCAGCGCACTCGCCCTGGACGACACTTATCTGTATTTCTCGGGATTCGCGGGCATCTACCGCGTGCTGGTTTCTGGCCCCGATTGTACGCCGGCCATGTTGCCTTGTTCGCCCGCCGAGCTGCTCGTGAGCAACGTCACCGTTTCCGCTCTCGCCGTCGACGACGGCAATCTGTACTTTGGGATCCAAAGCGGCGCAGGCGGACTCTATCGCATCAAGAAAACGCCTTAGGTCCAACAGCCTTCCGCGGACTCCCGCGAAAAGCGTATGCTCTCCCATGGCCTGGATCAAAGTCCCCCTCGAAAATCATCCGCCTTTTCTCGCCGCGTTGCCGAAGGATCCGCGCGTCGAAACCGTGAAGATGTTTGGCGGAGTGGCGGCCAAGGTGAACGGTCATATTTTTGGTGGGCTGTTCGGGCGCTCGACGATGGTGTGGTTGCCGGAGCCGGAGCGCGCGGCGGCGCTTGCGTTGAAAGGGGCCGCGCCGTTCGATCCGATGGGCGACGGGCGTGCACGCAGCGACAAGGTGATGTTGCCCGAGAGCATGATGAAGCGGCCAGCGGAGCTACGTCGCTGGCTCGAGCGCGCGTTTCAGGGTGCGGCGGCGCTCCCACCGAAAAAGGCGAAGAAAGCAAAGCCGGCGCGCGCGACCAAAAGCCCGAGCAAGAAAAAGCGGAAGTAGCATCTGCGGTTCGCGGCGCAGAGCTCTTAAGAATCGGGGCGGCTCGGCGTAGCTGTAAGCGTGAAAATACGCGTGACGTCCAGGCGAGTTCGCGACGCAGGCGCTCGATTACTCGCGCTGTTCGCGACGCTCGTCGTCGAAGACGCTCGCGCTTTGCCCGGGACGCATGCGCCGGCGATTTCGACGTACGACACGCGCGCTTCCAGCGTGGTGTTCGCTTACCGGCACGCGGAGAGCGACGCGGGTCCGTTCAATACGTTCAGTTACAACGCCAACTTCAGTTCCACGACCGGCAAACTGAGCGCACAGTTCGGTATTCACTACCTGAACTTTGCGCCGAAGAACGGCGATTCCAAAGCGCACGGCGTGGGAGCGAGTGGCACGGCGCTGTTCGTGATTCCTGTCGGGGGTCGTTACGACGACGGCGTGCCCAAGGCGGCGCTCGCGTTCGACATCGGCGTCGTCCCGAGCGCGTACATCAGCGGACAGCGAAACTTTCTCACGTTGCCGCTGGTGCTCGGCTTCGGTATTCCGCTTTCGCCGGCGCCCGCGCTCACGATCACCCCTTGGTACGAGCTGTCGCCGAGCGTGAACCTCGACACCTATTTTCACCCGGCTGACATCACGGTCGATCCCAACGCGGTCACGATCGATCCCAAGACCGGCCAGGTGAGCTTGCCGGAGAGCGCGGTGCGGAGCGCGGTGGAGAAGGGAGTTTCCGTCGATCTCGGGGTGTCCGTACCGATGCGCACGGGGCTCGAAGTCGCGTTTCACGTTGCGCAGAGCGTGGACTTGAACCTGTATGGTGCTTTCGCCACGCTCGGCGGCGGATTCTCCGGTTCCCAAACCTTCACGCTGGGCGCCGGCCTCGTGTTCCGTTGGGACGACGTCGTGAGCGCGGTGTTGCCCGTCGAGCGCCGCCTGGATCGCGAGGGCTGCGACGCCATCGAGGGGCGTTTCCGCAGTTGTCCCAACTCACGCAAATGGCTCACCCCCGAACAACGACAGCGTCCGTCGCCCGCGCCGTACGCGCCCGCGCCCGCGCCGTACACGCCGCAGCCTGCGCCGTACACGCGCCCTCCCAACCCGACGATCGCCCCGCCACCTGCGCGCGCGCTGCCTCCCGCCGTACCGTCTCCTCCGCAGCCGAGCGCGCCGAGTGGTCGCGCGTTTCCCCCGGCTCCCCCTGCGCCTGCACCTGTCGCGCCGAGCGCGCACGAGTCCACGCCGCCCGCCCCAGCGAGCGAGCGCGCGCCGCCGAGCGCGGCATTCCCGAACTGAGCGCGCAGAACCCACGAACCCGGGCGATCGCCGCTTCTGCCTGAATTGGCTGGTCGATCGGCACTCTAGGATATGCGCTTGACGACATATGCGCTTGAGCGCATCCTTGCCGCATGTTCGACGTCATCGCGTGCGAGGAATTCGAGAGCTGGTACAAATCCTTGCCCGAGGCCAACGCAGAGTCCGTGAGTTCAGCGGTCGACGTGCTGGCCGAGCTCGGTCCGGCGCTGGGTCCGCCGCGTTCGAGCGAGCTATTGCTTTGGTTCGATGGGGTGCCGGGCATGGGGCGCCGCGCGCTGCGCGACGACCCGCGCGAGTGGTTGGAAAACCTACGAGCTCCGACTGCGCCCGCCGGCGTCCAGGACTATTTGCGCCTCCGCTTCGGGTCCGGCCAAAAGCCGGCGGACGCGAAGCTCGAGGCTCAATCGCAAAATCTGTGGCAACTCTTGGCCTGGAAGCGTCGGAGTTTGAGTCTGTTCGACTCGGCGCGCTTTCGAGCGCGGCTCGGGGCGCTCGCTCCGGACGCAGCCGCAGCCGTCTTGCGCGGTGTCGAGCAGGTTCGCCGCATGTTGAAGCAGGCGCGGGAAGAGCTCGTGCGCGTGAACCAGACCCACCGCGATCTTTTCGGCGAGATCGATAAAGTCGTCGATGCGGTGCTGACCACCGCGGGACTTGCGCTTGCCGATCCCGCGCTCCACGCGCCTGGGCTGCGCGAGCTCAGGGTCGCATTCGGCTCCCGCCTGGCGCGCGTGATCTATGGCCTCGACCCGAGCGCCGAGCGCGCGCTGTTGCTCTTGGGTGAGCCCCTCGAGCGCGCGTACTACGGTGACAGCGTCCGCCGCGCGGAGACGCGCTTTGCCGAATACCTGGCTGGCGAATACCTCAAGCAGGCCGCGACCGCCGGCGGAGCGCAACCGTGAGCGTGAAGCGCTGGAAAACTCTGGAGCGCTCCAAGCTGTCGTCCGCCGCGCTCGAGCGAGTGCGGGCGCGCGCGCGGCAAGAGGTGGAGGAAGTATCACTCAAAGCCCTGCGCGAAGAGCTCGAGATCACGCAGAGCGAGCTCAGCCACAGCGCGGACATGACGCAGTCCGAGCTCTCGCGGGTGGAGAGCCGCAACGATCATCTGACGTCGACCTTGCGCCGTTACGTGGAGGCGCTCGGCGGCGACCTCGAGATCACCGCGGTGATCGGCAAGCGCAGGATCAAGCTGGGTAAGGTGTAGCGTGGGCTCTCACGGCAATGCGTGCGCTGCGGCGAGCAATGCGTTCGCGTAGTCGAGCGACGCTTGTGCGGTGAGATTGCCGAGCGCGTAGCGGATGCGAGGTTCCGCGAAGCGGCCGAGCGACGTTGGATCCATCGCTGTACCGGAGCTCGCGTTTGCGTCGATTTCGGCGACGAGCGCGGCCTCGTCGGCGGGCGTGATGACTTCGATGCGGCCGACTAGGCTGCGCGTAAAGGAGCTCGGCGTGGGCGTGATGGTCGTCGGGAGCCAGCCGTCGGCCCAGGCACGCGGCGCGACGTACAGTACGCGCAGTCCGACGTTGCCGAACCAGCTGCGTGTCCAAGTGTCGACCATGGCTTGCGCGACGTCGTCTTTGAGGCCCGAGTCGACGAGCGCGGAGTGCAGCGCGCTGCCCGCAGTGTCGACGTATGTAGCGCTGTAGAGCGAAGTGTCGGGTGGAGCGAGCGTCAGCTCGCCGCCGGCGGCGAGCGGGCCGAGCGTGAGGACGTACCCGCCCGTACTACTCGCACGCAGCACGAAGACGGCGGGCAAAGCGTCAGCCGAGGCGTTTTGTACGTGCATCGTACCGTCCGCCTCGGAGAGCACTTTCACGGGCGGCTCGAACATGCCGAGCCCTCGATAGAAGATGAACTGCTCCGTTTCGGCGTCGCCGGTCGCCGTGCCGCGAATCGGCGTGGACGCGACGTGGCGCGACGGAGCCCAGATTTCGGTTGGGTCTACTGCCTGCAGCGTCGCTGCGTCAATCGTCGGATCGGCGAGTACGTCCCACGTCATCGCGCCGTTGGCCATCTCGGTGAGGTCATCGAGAGCCGGTGCGAAGCTCGTCGCGTCGGGATACCACTGCCCGACGATCCCCTGGTTGAAGTGGACCTCGACATGCACGGACGCCGGCTGGGCGGTGTAGAAGTAAAGCACGGGCGTTTCCAACTGCTGGAGTGGCTCACTGGGCAGCTGCTCGAAGTAATAGTCGAGCTGACTGTTGAAGTTTCGCCGATTGACCCACGACGGCAGAGCCTCGTCCTCGTGGTGCAGACCGCCGAGGTCGACGCCGTCTGGGCCTTGCATCGAGGTGAACGTTCCCCATTCCTGAACAGTGAGCTCGATGTTGCTCGCGTCTCCACCGCCGAGTCCCAGCCCACTCGCGCCGCCCCCGTTGACACTTGCGCCGCCGCCGCCCGCCGCGATCGAGTCACCGCGCTCAATGACGTACGAGGGCGCGCAGCCGAGCACGAAAAAGCCCGTAGCGAGCGCACTCAGCGCTAGACGAGCAGCTCGCTTCCACACCATGGCATCCGATTCTTTCCGCGCGACCCGCACCACGCTCAAAGGGTGGTCGACGGCGCGATTCGCGTCAACGCTGGCTGGAGTGACACATTCGCTAATGTCAGACAGCGACCTACAGCCCTACAGTGTCAACGCAGCGGGTGTGCGCGTCTCGTGCCCCTTATCCCCGAGGGCGGGCTAGCCGTTCCCCGGAGGGCGTGTCAGCTTCCACAGGTAGTCGGTAAGATCCGAGATGTCTCACAAGACGGCCACGACGCTGCGCTTCGACTCCGGACCTCCCGAGAGGCTGGCGTCCACCGTGCGTGAGTTCGTCGGCGATCTTTACGGGAAGGTGTTGCTCGACGAGGACGCGACGTCGCGTGTGGCGCTCGCGGCCCACGAGTTGCTGGAGAACCTCGCCAAGTATTCGAGCGCCGGGGAAACGAGCATCGACATCGAGCTCGCGGAGCGGGCGGGTCAGAGCTTCATTCGCATCAGGACGCGCAATTCCTCGACGCCCGAGCGAATCGCGACGCTGCGCGAGGTGCTGGACGAAATTCACGACGCTGCCGACCCGACGGCGCTCTACTATGATTTTCTGACGCGGAGCGCGAAGCGGCAGGATGCGAGCGGGCTCGGACTGGCGCGCATCCGGGCCGAGGCCGAGATGGAATTGAAGTACCACGTCGTCGGCGATCAGGTGACTATCGAGGCCGAGACCCCCGTGGAGGCCAAGCGCGACCCATGAGCACGCTGTACATCGCTCCGATCAACAAGGAGAGCTTCGCGCTGGCGGCCAGCACCGGCGCTGGCGTGTTGCAAGTGAAGTGCTCCGGCAATGGCGACGCGGACATGACGCCCTACCTCGCCCCGTTTCTGCGCCTGGTGCACGAGCGCGCGCAGAGCGAGGACGTGCGCTCGATCGAGTTCGACTTTCACGATCTTTATTTCCTGAATTCGTCGTGCATCAAGTGCTTCATCGTCTGGCTCGACGCGCTCAAGAGCGATTCCAGCAAATCCTATCAGGTGCGCTTCGTCACCAACACGAAGCTGCATTGGCAGCGCCGGAGCTTGGCGGCGCTCCGCTACTTCGCATCCGAGATCGTGTCGGTCGTCGCGTAGCGCGCGTCGTCAGGGACTGAGGGATTGCTCCCAGAAGACGACGTGGTTGTCGCGATTGGCGACGAACGAGACCCCTCCGTCGTGCGAAATCACGATCGCGACGCCGCGCGGGTGATCCTGTACGAAGCGATACGCCGCGCGATGGCGCGTGCCGACGTTCTCCAGGTCGTCGGGCGCGAGCGTTAGACCCTCCGTGTCGAGTGCCCGCCAGACTCGCGTCGGCGTGGGCAGCTCGGGTGACACCTCGGCGCCGAAGCCGACCAGGCCGAGGCGTTTGTCGAGTACCACCGCGCCGTCGATCGCGGCGAGATTGGCGATCACGCGGCTGAGCTCGAACACCGAGTGCTCGAGTCGGCCGAGCTCCGGACTCGCGTCTTGCGCGAAATCCGACCACGTTGCGCTCGCCTTCGAGGTGGCCGCCGCGACGCGTTCCAGAATTTGAAGCAGTAGCGTGCGGTAACGGTGCGATGGCTCGTCCTGATCGAAGCGATATTTGAGGCGGAGCCCGTCGAAATGCGTGGCGCCTGCCTCCGGCGCGGGATCCACGACCAAAATCATGCCGCCGTGGCGCGCCGCCCGAACGAGCTGAATGCTGCGCCGGAGCATGTGTTGTCCCACGCGCCCGACCAGCGAATGCTCGACCAGGGTGGGGGACTCGGTCGTGGCTTGGCGCGCGGCGTGTTCCGCGCGCACCCGCTCGCGCTCGTCCGTGAACAGCGCGGGCAGCCACTCAGAGTCGAAAACATCCATCATCGCGTCGACCACGAGCCCACGCTCGAGCGCGCCGATCAGCTGGCCCGCGCAGCGCACCGCGAGCTGTCCGGGACCCGTGACGTGAACGATCGGATCGTGTGTCCAAATCGGCACCTGGCTGCGCCCCCCCGAGCTCGGCGCCAGCCACGCCGGTCCCGAGTGTGCGATACCCCAGATGCGCAGCTTGCCTTTCTCCGCGTGAGCGCCGATCAGCGCCGTCTCGAACGGGGTCGACGGACTCAAGCGCCGTAGCTCGTCGGCGGTAAACGGCCGGCTCTGATCGAAACGCAGCCGGAGCGCTCCGTGATCGGGGGAGCCCGCCTCGGGCAGCTGATCCACGGACGTGAGCAGGAGGCGGAAGCGCGTCGGCCGCGCCTCCTCCGAGGTCAGCGAGGCTTGAAATGCAATGGAGAGCGCCTCGCCGAGCAGCGCGCGCGACAGCGGTAACGTTCTGCCATCCGGCCAATGGTCCTCGACGTAGCGGGCCAGGTCCGGCGGATAGGCATGCAGACGCGACATCGCCGATAACATGGCGCACTCGGCCCGCGATTCACAGTCGCTTGCTTCGCGGCCTTTTTCGCAGTTCTGGCTCGCCGATGGCCAGGTATTTTCCCGGATGGGCGGGAGTGCGCTGAAATGCCCTTGGTCCGACCTCCATGCCGAAACGCCCTGCTCGTCGCACGCTTCCCGCTGCCCTGTTCGCCGGCACCCTCGCGCTCGGGTTCAGCACGCGGTCGGCCATGGCGCAGTCCACCCTCAGCCAGAAGTTCCAAGAGGGATTTTCGCTATTGCGCTTCGAACCGGCGCCCGCTGGCGACCGCTTCTTTGCGGTGCCTGACGGCTCGGTGCCGGGCAACGACAGCTCCCCGCTGCGCGCGATGTTGCTCGCGCACATGACGCTCGGTCCTAGTTTGTCGCGCACCGACGCCGCGGGTCAGACGAGCGCCCTCATCAAGCGGCAGTATTTGGTGCACCTCGACGCGGGCTACTTTCCGACGTCGTGGTTGTTCTTGCACGTGGACCAGCCGCTCGTGGTTGCGCAGTCCGGCAATTCGGCGGCATCGCCCAGCGGCGCGGCCGTCGCGGATACGCGACTCGGCGCGCGCTTCGGCATCGTAGGTTCCGAGAACGCGGGGTTCTCGTTTGGCCCGGGCCTCGATGTTTGGTTGCCGACGGGCAGCCAAGCCGAGCTCGCGGGCGACGGCAAATTCCGGGTCGAACCACTGCTGGCTGCCAGTGGTCGCGCGGATTTTTTCGTGTGGTCGACGCGCGTTGGGTACCAGTTTCGGCGTCACCTCGACACGGAATCGCTCGAGATTGGCAATAACCTGACGCTCGGCGCGGCGGCAGGTGTCCTATTGTTCGACGACGTGTTGCAGGTCGGTCCGGAGCTTTACGGCTCGCTCTTGACCTCCCCGGCGCGTGGCGGCGTGGGCAGCGGCGCGAATACGGCGCTCGAGGGGCTCCTCGGCGCGCGCGTGCATCTCGGTGACATCGTAGTTGGCGCAGCGGCAGGCCCCGGGCTTTCCACGGCGCCAGGCACCGCGCCGCGCGCGCTGCTCAGCGTGGCCTTTGCACCGCAAGCCAAGTACGAACGAGCCGCGCCGGTCCAGACGCCGCCCGCACCCGCTCCGACGCCGAGCGCGGAGCCCGAGCCCGCGGCCGCGCCGCCCACGCCCGCCCCGGCGCCCGACCCCGAACCCGCGGAGACCACACCCCCCGCGCCTGCCGAACCCGCCGCCGAAGCTCCTGCGCCCAAGCCACCCGCGCCGGACACCCAAGACTCGGACGGCGACGGCATCGTCGACAGCAAGGACGCGTGTCCCAAGAAAGCGGGAGTGGAGAGCACGGATCCGAAGCGCAACGGTTGCCCTGAGCCGCCCGCGCCGGCACCGCGCGCCGCCGCGCGACCCGTCGCCGCGCCGCCCGAGAAAAAGGCTGCGACCGATCGCGCGCAGGCGACCTTTTCCGGCTTTCGCTCGCTACCGAACGGGGGCGCGGTGGTGTTCGTCGAGCTCAGCAGCATCGTGAGTGTGTCGCTCGAACGAAAAGCCAACACGCTCACCTACACGCTCGCCAATACGACCGTGCCGGTGCGGAACAACCGCAATCCGCTGCTCACTCAAGACTTCGCGTCCGTGGTGGAGAGCGCGCGCCTGGTCTCGGACAAGAAGGCTACGCGACTCGTGATCCGACTCAACACGGCGGTCGAGCCGCAGCAGCGCATGGTCGCGCGGGGCAGCCACGCCACGCTCGAGATCGAGTTTCCGCCGCCCCCGGCGCGCTGAGGTCTAGCTCTACGGCTGCGTGCAGGCGTTGGTGCACACGTCGTTCTGCTTCGTGCAATCGCCAAAGGACGTGATCAGCGTTTGGCACGAGCTGCTCGCGCTTGAAACGCACGCGGCTTCGCAGTCGCCCGTCCCGCACGGGCACGCCTGGATGCACGAAACGAGCGACGGGCAACTGCTGAATACGGACGCTTGCTGCACGGGGCAATAGAGGGCGCCGCACGAAGCGCACGCCGCGCTCAGTGGGCCGTTGTCGGGCGGGTTCATGCAGGTGAGGAGGCCACTGGCGCCGGCTGCGCTCGTCCCAGCGCCACCCGCCGTGTTGCCCGCGCCCGCTACGTCGCCGGTGCCGCCCGTGGGATTGCCGCTGCCACTGGGCTGCGACGTGCTGCCGCCGCATGCTGCCAACGTCGCGCTAGCCAGCGCGAACGCGAGCAACGCGCAGGTGAGCTCGTGAAAAACCGAGTAGCGAGTCATCGTGGCAGTGTATCACCGCCTTGATTTCACGGTTCCCGCCGCGGCGCGCGGCGGATGCGCTCTCTCCGCTCCAATCTTCTCCCGCCGCTGGCGGAGTTCAGATAACATCGGAGTTTGGCATGCGTGATGTGGGTGAAGGTAGTCTGAGCCGAGGGGCTCGCTTGATCGGCAAGTACGAAATCGTTCGGCTGATCGGGCGCGGCGGCTTTGGCTTGGTCTACGAAGCACGCCACCTCGGGCTCGGGTCGCGCGTCGCCATCAAAGTGTTGCGCAGTGAAAGCAGACAGCAACGGGGCACGCTCGAGCGCTTTCGTCGTGAGGCCTGGGCCTCGGCGCAGATCGTGAGCGCGCACGTCGCGCGCGTGACGGACGTGGACGTGCTGCCCGACGGTTCGCCGTTCATCGTGATGGAGCTGCTCGTCGGACGCGATCTCGAAGCGGAGCTCGACGCGCGCGGTCGCATCCCGATCCGCGAAGCCGTCGGTTACGCGCTGCAAACGGCGTCGGCCATCGCGGAAGCCCACGCGCGCGGGGTCGTGCATCGCGACCTCAAGCCCAACAACTTGTTTTTGGCGGAGGAACGCGGCGGCCGCACGCTCAAGGTGCTCGACTTCGGTCTATCGAAAATGGCGTCCGAGCTCAGCATCACCAAGACCAACGCATCGCTCGGTACGCCGCTCTACATGTCACCCGAGCAGCTCCGCTCCGCCAAGCACGTCGACGCGCGTTCGGATATCTGGTCGCTGGGCGTGATCTTGTATCGGATGCTCGCGCTCAAGACGCCCTTTACCGGTCAGACGTCGACGGACGTGATGGTCAACATCCTCGGCACGGAGCCGACGGAACTGACGCGCGCCGCGCCCAACGTGCCGCATGAGCTCGGCCGCATCGTGATGAAAGCCCTGCGCAAGCAAGCCTCCGAGCGCTTCCAGACCATCGAAGAGTTGGCGCACGCGCTCGCACCGTTCGGTCCCGTGGGGGCGTTCGTCGCGCCATCGCAAGCGCAGCGCGGCGCGGCTGGCCTCCGTCCGAGTTCCACGCTCACCGACAGCTCCCAGGACACTCCAGCTACGGCTCCCGCGAGTCGCGCGTGGACCGCGCTCTGGCTGGTCGCTGCGGCCGCGGCGCTCTTGCTCTTCGGGTTCGCGCTGCGTGCACGCCTGCTGGCGAGCACGCCCGCGACGATAACCGCGACGACCTCCATTTCGCCCAGCGCGCCGCTGCAGTCACCGGTTGTGGTCGTGCCAGCCCCTGCGCCAATCGCGCTGCCGCCTCGGCCTGCTCCGACTTCTGCCCCCAGCGTCGCGCTCGCCCCCAGTGCGCCGCCGCCCGTGAGCACCTACAAGCGCGGACAGCCCGCGTCCACGCCGCCCAGCCAGAAGCCCAGGGCGCCGAGCGAGCCGAACCTCGGGTTCTGAGGATTTGCGCGGATTTGTGCGGCATTTGGCCGCCGCTGACGCGCGCGCTACGGCTCGAGCACCCCGCCGGGTTAGGCTGAGCTGGAATGCCGACGCCTAGCTACTCGTGCCGGATGATCGCGATCACCATCGCCTGCACGGATCTCGATCGCTCCGAGCGCTTCTATTGTGACCTGCTCGGGGCACGCGCCGAGTTTCGCGACGGCCAAGGCTGCCGCTGGCTCACCATGGGTTCGATGCGCATCAGCTTGATGCAAAACGCGGAGCAAGCTAGCCCCGCGCGCTTCGGCGTTCACGCGATGCCCATCCTATGGCTCGAAACGCCCGATCTGGCCCTCGCGCAACGCACGCTGGAAGCGAGCGGCGTTGCGATCGTGCATCCCTCCGACGGTCAATTCATGGTGGTCGCCGATCCCGACGGGCTGGTGGTCGAGATCTGGGGCTCGGAGATCGTAGTCGGTGACGACGCAGCCAGCGATGAGGCCAACCGCTCATCCGGCGTCACGCGCGTGCCGTCGGAGTGAATGGTCCCTAAGCCAACTCACTCAGGATCCTGCTCCAACTTTCGCCGTGATCGATGTGAAGCTCCCGCGCAATCTCCTCGAGCGCGCGGTCCGCGCGGGGCGATACGGCGTCGGGGTGATCGAGTGCCCTCGCGGTGCTGCGCGCGATCCCTTCGGCGTAGGCGAGAACCGACGGTAGCTCACTGAAGTTCACTTCCGGGTCGTCGTCGGCGCGCGCGAGCATGTAGATATCGCGCAGTCCCTCCGCGATGTACGCGTGGCTGGGACGAATGGCGAGCCAGCGCTCCAGAATCGCCACGCCTGCGGGGCTCAAGTCGTACTCGCGAGCGGCGAAAAAGTGGATGCGCTCCTTCTTGACACGCTCCATGTTGCCATCGGCCCAAGCCACGTAGATGAGTGGTAGGAGCTTGATCACCCGGTAGTCATCGGGCGGGATGCCGAGGCGCTCGAGGGATCGTCTCATTCGGTCATGTTCCATGTTCTCCGCTAGAGAGCATGAAATGTGCCGCGCACCGTGGGCACGTTTGGCTTGCTGCCTTTTGCAACAGTGAGACTCGAGACCTGCGCGGAGACGACGACGCGGCGCTGGTGTATAAGCCTGGCGTTTCGCGCTGCAACGAAAGGACTCTCCATGAAAAAGTTTCTCGTTCTCTACAAAGCGCCGCAGTCTGCTTTCGCGCAGATGAGGAAGTCCACGCCGGAACAACAGAAGGCGGGGATGGATGCCTGGATGAGCTGGAGCAAGAAAGCTGCCGGCTCGATCGTCGACATGGGGGCGCCGCTCGGCCAAAGCTTGCTCGTCACGAAGAGCGCGGCCTCGCCAACCACTAACGATCTCGGCGGCTACTCCGTCCTGCAAGCGGAGTCGAAGGAAGCGCTCGCAGAATCCATGAAGGGGCATCCGCACTTCATGATGCAGGATGGATCCATCGAAATCGTCGAGCTCATGCCGATGCCAGGCAGCTGAGAAAACACCAGGCACGGGCGCAAGACTCTCGAGCGCCCGACGGACTCTTGCGCAGGGTCCTAACCGCGCTGTCCGGACTCAACGAGGCGCGCCATCGCCGCCTGGAACTCCGGCGTGGCCTGATCGGGGTGATGGTGCACGACCTTCCAGACGCCGTTGATGCGTTGCGCGATATTCGTGCAATTCACGGACAGGAGCGTTTCACCCTCGGGCAGATAAATGCACGACTTGTAAAGCGAGCTCGCGCACGCCACGTCGCCCATCACGGAGATGTGCAGATCGTGAATCCCGCCGATGCCGTCCTTTCTCTGCTCGTGGCCATGATAAAAAGAATAGACCGCGGCGATTTCCTGCCAGGTGGCCCAGACTTCTTCCCAGCCGTGTGCCCAATGCCCGAACGGGTGGATGGTCGTAGCCGCGTCCGTGTGGTGCCAGGCGTCGCTCATCGCGTCGAGGCCCTTGCTCAAGAGCAGTAACTCGAGAGCATCGTAGAACGTGTTGATTGATTTGCGAACATCCTCTTCTACCGATGGCATTTAAGACTCTCCGTGTTTCGAACGCTGGCGATCATTCGTCGCGACCCGTATCGAAGCGCAATAGTTGCGCAGCACCGCACTCTGCGGCGATGCGCGTCAGCTGCATCCTGGTCAAAATATTGCTTACGCGCGCGACTGCGCGTGAAACGCTGAGCTTCGTCAAGCACTCGAGCAGTACGCGTAGAGCCGCTTGACCTTTGACGCCTTGAGGCTTGAGCTGAGACGCCTCCAGCACCAAGCTGAACGGCGCCGCAGCCTTACGCGACAAGATCGGCGCTTCCTCGGCGAACGCTTTGGCGGTCTCGGCGTCCCAGTAGCCCCAGGCCTCGATGAACACGGCGTTGCTCGCGGGTGGGCTCGCGAGACGAAAGCCGCCTGCTGCCGTACCGAACGAGGGTTGCGCTTGAGCGGGCACTTCGGATCAGCATAGCCGATCTTCAGAGCCCGGAGAGAACGCGCGACGTTTCCAGCCAGAATTTCGTGAGGGATCCGATGACTGCTCGGAGCGTAGCGAGCGACTCCGCACTTCGACTAAGCTCGACGCATGCCCGAAGGCTTGTCGCAGTTCGCTGCCGGTACGGTCGTGGCGGGCGATTTTCGGATTGTGCGACTGCTGAGTGAGGGCGGCATGGGCGCCGTTTACGTGGCTGAGCAGCTCAGCACGGGGCGCGAGCGCGCGCTCAAGGTGATGCTGCGCGACCTCGTCTCCGATCCCATTTTACGCAAGCGCTTCGAACAGGAAGCGCGCGTCGCTTCACGGATCGAGAGCGAGCACGTGGTCGAGGTCGTGGGCGCAGGGGTGGACGCCGCGAGTCACGTGCCCTGGCTGGCGATGGAGCTGCTCCGCGGCGAGGATCTGTCGCAACTGGTCGAACGCCGCGGAGCGCTCGCGTTCGGCGAAGTGCTCGCGCTCTTCGAGCAGCTCTGCCATGCCCTGGGCGCCGCGCACGACCAAGGCGTGGTGCATCGCGATCTCAAGCCGGAGAACGTGTTCCTGGCCGAATCGCGGCGCGCGGGCGCGGCCTACACCGTCAAGGTCTTGGATTTCGGCATCGCCAAGGTGTTGGCCGAGGCCAACACCAAGCGCACCGCCGCCATGGGCTCACCGATGTGGATGGCGCCCGAGCAAACCGAACAGAGCGCCGTGACGCCGGCGACGGATGTGTGGGCTTTGGGTCTCATCGCGTTCTGGCTGCTCACGGGCCGCTACTTTTGGAAAGTCGCCAACACGGACGAGGTGACAATCCCGCGCTTGATGCGCGAAATGCTGTTCGAGCCCATCCCTGCCGCGACCGAGCGCGCGCGCGAGCTCGGCGTGGCGCTGCCGGCGTCCGCGAGTTTCGACGTTTGGTTTGCGCGGGCCGTCGCACGCGAGCCGAGTGCTCGCTTCGCGAACGCTCGGGCGCTGCACGACGAGTTTCGGCTGCTCGCGGGGTCGGCAGCGCCCAGCGTGTCCGAGTCGCAGCCCTTGCTGCCCGCCCCGATTACCGCTCCGACCGTGCCGTTCGACTCCGCCCAAGCGCCGCTCGCGGCGACGATGCCGACTCCAGCGCAGCCGGTGCCGAAAACGCTCGTCCCGATCTTGCAGACCACGTCGGAAGCGAACCCACCTCCGGCGAAAAGGCGCGCGCCGGCCGCGCTCGCCGTGGTGGCGCTCGTGCTATTTGGCGGCGTCGCGCTGGCGTTCAAGCTCAAATCGGCGCACGTGGCCCCGTCGCCCACGCCCTCGGCGAGCGGCGCGCCGGCCGCGCCGGCTTCCGTCGAACTCAATTTGTTGCCGCTGAACGAATCCGACGCCGACCTCGCGCCGAGCGCAGACGCGCAAGTACCTGAACCGGCGCCGTCGTCGGCGGCGCTTTCCGCGGCGGCGTCGACGGCGCACGTGCCCGTTCCGGCCAAGAGCGTCGCGCCATCCGCGCCGCCGCCGAGTTTTACTCTGCGCATCGGGGTGCCCCACACCACGGGGGGTCTCACGCCGGACGCCGCGCACCGCATCGTGCGCGCGAAGCACGACCAATACCGCGCGTGCTTCGCCGAAGGCCAACAGCGAAACCCCAAGCTGTCCGGGCGCGTCGCGCTGCGCTTGACCATCAACGCGCACGGCAGAGTCACCGCCGCGCACGACGCGGGCGGCGATCTGTCCGATGTCGAAGTCACGCGCTGCATCCAGATCGAAGCGCAGACCCTGGTTTTTCCGGATTCGGACGGGCCGACCAGCGCGACCGTGCCGTTCGTGTTCACCCTGGGGAGTTGAGTCGTCTGTGCCGAGCTACTGGCAGGTGTCCGCGCAATGGGCGCGGCCTGCGCTCACGACGCAGGTGCGTGCTTGCGCGCAATCGCTGTCGCTCTGGCAGCCGTCGCTCGGATAGGCGCACGCGAGCTGCTGTGCGCGAGTCGTCGGGCCCCCGAGATTGCCAGAGCAACAACCGCCGCGGAAAACCACACACGCTCCACCGCTCTCAGCAGTGCAATCGCTGTCCGCGCGGCATGCGGCGATCATGCACTTACGAACCGGACCAAAGCCCGCTGGCAGACACAGCTGGCTCGCGAGGCAGTCGCCATCGACTTGACAGGCATCGCTCAAGCACTCGTTGTACGAGGACACACCGCCTAGACCGCAGGGCCCCGTCGGGAAAACCTCCGTGAGGAAACACGCTCCTACGCTGCAATCTGTCGAGGTGCAGCATTGATTGAGTAAATTGGAAGCGTTGCAAGTCGTGGTCGGCACGGCGGGCGTCACGCAATCCGCGGGGCCGTTGGGCGTGTATTGGAGACAAGCCTGTTCCTGCGAACAATCGAGGCGGGATTGGCAACCGTGGTTCGGCACGAAGGAGCTCGCGCCCGCTGCGCCAGCGACGTTTCGAAGCCCCGCGCCGCCGCCCAGGCCCGCGCCGTCACCCAAGCCCGCGCTGCCGCCCAGGCCAGCGCCGCCCAGGCCCGCACCACCCAGGCCCGCGCCGCCCAAGCCCGCGCCGCCCAAGCTGGCACCGCCGCCCAAGCCCGCGCCGCCGGTCTTGTCGTCTCCAGTGGGCACTCCCGCGCCGCTGCGCGAACTCTCGCCGCCACATGCTTGCAGCGCGGCCGCCAGCGTGATCAGTGAAACGAAGCGCACGGCTACCATTCAGCAACAATCAGCAACAACCGTGCCCGATGTGCCCGCCGCTGCGGAGTGCCGAAACAGCAGTTATGTCGGTGCGATTCCTGCGGGCTAGGCCGCGCTTGGCAACGCAGGGTTGAGCCACGTTGGCTCAACCCGGATCCGCGCGTCGTGGTTCGTGGCTGGCTACTGAACCGTGACGCTATCCAGCTTGAGCGCGGTCATCCGCCCATCGAACAGCTCGGCCTGCAGATCCGGCGGCGTGTCGCCGCTCTGACACTGCAGCTGAATGCCTGCGGCCGGATTCACGACATGGACGACCGTTGACAGTGACATGGGCGCGTTCAACAACGTGTCCGAGTCCAAGCCCTGTTGCTCGAAATTGGGGTTCGGATCTTGGGGTTGAACGAAGCAGGCGACCTGCCCACCCCCGATCAAGAACACGTTGACCCAGGCCTGCACCAAGTAGTCGCCCGCGCTCGGCGGCGTGAGCGTGAGATAGGTGAACGTGACGTTGGGCTCGAGCTTCACGACGCCGACGTCGTTGGCGGGTCGGTGCTTGATGGTCGTCAGCGCGTCGAGCCCAGGTCCGCGTGGCCCGACCGGACCAGCGGGTCCAGCGGGACCGGGAGCTCCCATCGGACCTGGGGCGCCGTTCAAGCCAGCGGGGCCGGCCGGCCCGGTAGCGCCAGCGGGGCCGGCAGCGCCGGTTGGTCCGGTCGCGCCCGTCACGCCGCGCGGTCCGGCAGGGCCGGCAGGGCCGGCAGGGCCAGGCGGACCCGCTGGCCCGACACCGCCCTGGGACGCGCCTGCGCATTGGCTGCCCGAGGCGGCGAAACTCACCGTCTGATTGCCGGTCACGTTGTTGCGATTGATCACCGTCGGCGAGAAGGCGCAGCCGCTCACTTGGGGTGCGTTGATCGCGAACGACCCGCCGCTCGCCACCGCGAAGCTAAAGTGTCCGGCTGCGTCGGATTGAGCCGAGCCCGACGAAGCGCCGGTCAACGTGAACGTTAGACCCGCCAGAGGCGTCGTGCCGTTCGCGACCGTGCCGGCGATGGTTACGAGCGTCAGGGCGCTCTGCTCGCTGCCGATCGACTCGGCCGACTCGCGCGTGCTGCACGCGAGCGCCGGCAGGGCGCACAGAGCGGGCAGAGCGGCCAACAGCAACCTGGAGAGCGCGCCGCGCGGTGTCCGCGCAGGCCCACGAGAAATGCCCCGAAGCTCCCGGTGTTTTGGCGTGTACTTCATAGTCCCTCGTCATCCCTTCAGCAGAGCGTCGCAGCGGGCCGCGCGCAGCAGATTGTTCACCGCCCAGACGAGTACGCCCGGCGCGCGAGCGAGTAGCGCACATTTCTTCACGGCACAAGCGGAGGATGGGGGAGGGGCGCAAGCTTTCGGTCAGTCAGGCCGTGCTGCTCGCAGTTTTCGGGCGCGGGCGGGTCTCTAGTTGTCTCGCGCGCAACGAAAGCCGATTGCGTTGTTGCGGTCCGTGCTCACGTACATGTCGCGGACTGCCGTGGTCAGGTCGGCGGCAGGATCGTAGAAGCTCTTGCCGCGCATCACGTGAGTGTTCGCGGTGGTGTGATTTGCGCAATCGGTGCATGGCACCGGCAGCGCTCCCCAATAGTCGAGCGTCCACTCCGCTTCGCTGCCGGCCAGATCGGCTTGACCCCATTTGCCATTTCCGTTCGGTCGCGAGCCGACGTTGAGGATATCGGTGAACGCACAATTGCCGCTGGCGCTGCCGTCGCCCGTGCACGCATAGCTCGCGAAGGTGCCGTTGATGGTCGTGCTCGACGGCGGATTCGACCAAGGATAGACGCGCTGTTCACTGCCCGCGGCCGCCGCGTCGTTCCATTCAGCTTCCGTCGGCAGTCGACCGCCGTCCCAGATGCAGAATGCCAGTGATTCGTACCAATTCGTGCAGTTGATCGGTCGGCTCTCGTTCGAACCCGGGCTGTCGGTCCAGGTTTGAAACCCGGCATTGCACTGGACGGCGGCGACGAGGTCCGCTGGCAGTAGCGTGGTCCAGCTCGCGTCCCATCCGCTGTCGCTCGGGTCGTGACTGTTCCGGCCCGAGCTCGCACCGGGCCGCCAGCCGCCCGCGTATGCGCTGACGAAGCCGCGAAAGCGCCCCACGCTCGGCTCGTAGAGATCGAGCCGGAACGGGCTGACGCGCGCCGGAAACGCGGTGTCGTTGGTGCGCAGGTAGGTGCCGCCGGGAATGATGCTCGAGTCGCAGCAGCTCGAGCTGCCCATCGCACCGCAGGTTGGCAGCAGGCCCGTGCATGAGCGACTGCACACTGACGGAGATCCGGCGCAGCTCCAGCCGGTCTCCAGCTGACACACGCCGCTACAGCCATCCCCTGCGGCCGTGTTGCCGTCGTCGCACTCCTCGGAAGGTGCCACGAGCCCGTCGCCACAGGTGTCGGGCCCCGGTCCAGCATCTGCGGCGCCGCCGCCGCTCCCCGCGTCGGTCACGCCGCCGTCGGCCGCGCCGCTCCCTGCGTTGGACATACCCGCGTCATTCGTCCCGCCGCTCGCCGCGATTCCGCCACTTCCGCTGCCGCCCCCCGCGTCCGCCGCGCCTGCGGCTCCGGCGTCGGTCGCAGCGCCCGAGCTCCCCGCGGCGGCGGCGGGGCGTCCTGGGCTGGTTGGCGGCGTTGGGGTGCTGCAAGCGCACAGCGCCGTGCATCCAACGAAAATGGCTCGTCCAATCATTTGCGTTCCAAGCAAGCGCGGTTCGGGCGTGGACCTTCCGTCGGCCACACAAGCTAGACGCGGCGGGGAGAGGGTTGTCGCATCGGGGCGCGCGCGATGATAAAAAGCCCGTATGCATCCGCGCAGCTGGGTCGCTCTGTGCTCGATCGCTCTCGGAACGTTCGCGTGCTCGAATAGCAACGGCGGTGGTGGTGGCAGTGGCGGCGCGGGGGGCACGAGCGGCGAAGCGGGCCTCGCGGGTTGGCCGGTCCAGTTCGGGACGGAATCCACATACGTCAATGGCGTCGCCACCGACGCGCAGGGCAACGTTTATGTCGCCGGCTACGCAGGCTTGGTCGGGGACGCCGGGGACGAAGACTCCTCCTTCATAGCCAAGTACGAGCCGAGCGGAGCGCGCGTGTGGCTCACCGAAGTCGACAATCGCGACTTCCGCGCGATCGCTCGCGACGTGACGTCGGGTTCGCTCTACGTGGCGGCGAGCGGCGTGCAAGTGAACGGTCACGGCGCCGCCGTGCTGATCAAGTTCGATGCGACCGGCAAACAGGTCTGGGAACAGACGCTCGGCGCGACCGTGCCCAACCTGCAAGCCGGGGGGCCCGCCGCACGCGCGTTGACCGTCGACTCGAGTGGAGATGTGTTGATCGCCGGCGTCAGCGACGTGCCGGTGCCCGGCGCAAACCCGGTGATGGTCGGCGACGGCGATCTCATGCTCGCCAAATACGACGCGAGCGGCAGCGTCAAGTGGGTCACGCTGCTCGGCTCGACAGAGTCCGCCACGACGTCGGGTATCTCGGACTACGCGAACGCCGTCACGACCGACGCACAAGGTAACGCGTACGTCGCCGGGGTGCTGTTTGGAACCGTCGGCGGTCAAGTCAGCGCCGGCGACGTCGACATGGGCGTCGCCAAGTTCGACGTCGATGGCAATAACGTGTGGGTACGCGAGCTCGGCAGCCCGGTCGAAGACGAGGCGCAAGGCGTGGCGGTCGACGCCTCGGGTAACGTGTACGCTGCAGGCTACACTCTGGGCGACGTGGATGGTCACACGAGCGCGGGCGATCACGACCTGCTTCTCGTCAAATACGACACGGACGGCAACAAGCAGTGGTCGCAGCAAATCGGCGGCACCTTGAGCGACGTGGCGAACAGCGTCGCGCTCGACGCGCAGAGCCAGCCGGTCGTCGGCGGCACGAGCTACGGTGACTTCGACGGTCACACCAACCAATTTTCGAACGGCGACACCGGCGATCTCCTCGTGCTCAAATATGATGCCGCCGGCAACAAGCTGTATTCGACCGAGTACGGCAGCGAAGGGGACGATCAGGTAAGCGGCGTCGCGCTCGACTCCATGGGCAACAGCTTCGTAGCGGGGTCCACCACGGGCGCGCTCAAGCCGCTCGCGACGGGCGGCGCGTTCATCGTGCGCTTCGACGCTACGGGCAAAGCGTATTGAACCCGCAGGGCAAGATCGCGTGCCCGACCGGGCACGCCTAGCCCAGCACCGTGTAAGGGCTCACGGGTTTCGCAGCGGGACCTTCAGGCGATCGATGATCGCGGCGACTGCGGGGTTATAGCCGTCGTCCGCTCTCGTCTGGTCGGTGACCTTCGGACAGATCGAGGCGGGGATCGCGTTCTCACCGAAGTCGTGCAGCACCTTCAAGAAGCGCAGGCCCGGATAGCCCTTGGCGTAGTGCTGCGTGGCCGAGGGCGCGCCGCCACCGGGCGGGTTACAGAGCGAGCTATTGTAAGTGGTGACCGGCGTGAGATCGCCGCTGCTTGTCGGTGAGCAGTCGCAGGCTTGCATGTTCGGCATGCAGACCCTCGGCGGTGTGAGCGGGAAGGTGCATGCGTATTGCAAGTCATCGGCGTTCACGATGTTTTGCTCGTGGCCGTTGATCACGTTCGCCTGCGGGTTCTGGGACGTGTGCGGGACGAGCATGGCGGTCGGCTCGATCGGATTCGCCTGCGCAATGGGCAGCGTCGTGCGATCGAGGTCGGTCTCGACCATGAACGGATCGCTCGGCAGCACCGGCGGCAGCGCGGTCGGATCACCCAGGATCACTTGCCAACGGCCGGCCATTTCCAGCTCTTGTTCGGTCAAGTACGCGAGCTGGTTCGGCATGTCGCGTGTGGCGTCCGTTGCCAGATCTTGCCAGGGCACGCCGACAATCGCCGAGAAAAAGACCAGCGACGCGGAGCGCCTCGCCGCGCTCGCCTTGCCGCCGGACAGCACCGAGATGTTCGGGTCGTACAGCGGATTGACCGTCGGAGTGCAGCCGCTCGCTCCGACGTCGTTGTCCAGGCGCCCTGAGCTGTCCCTGCAAATCGTGGTTTGCTGAAGAGAGCGCGAGTAGCGCTGGGTCGGGTACATCAGGTCGAAACCGAAGCGACGCTTCGTGTCCCAGCAACGCAGGGCCACGTTGTCCGTTGCGGCGGTCAGGTAGCCTCCGTCCAGTTGGCAGCTCGGATCCTGGGTCGTCGTGGCGATGCCACACTGCGGCGGAGGTACGCTCGTGTCACCGCAAGACATGCAGCACGGATCGTTCGCGTCCGCGTCGCAGAAATGCGTGGAGCGAAACATGCGGGTCTCGGCGCCGTTGAGCGTGCGGCTTGCGAGGAACCAGCCGAAGCCGGCGTCTTCGATCGAGCAATCGTTCTCGTCGCTGAGCGCGACAATGGCGAGCACCGAGTCCGGCCGCAAAAATTGGCTGCGCTCCATGAGCAGCGTCTGATTGATGCCTTCTTTGGTGGAGACGTCGTTCATGACGTCGACCGTGTTTGGCGGCTCGGGATCGACCAAGAAGCGGTACCAGGCTTCGAGCGAGGCTTCGTAGCCGCAGCCCACTTCCCCCGCGGCGACCACCTGTGTGGCGAGATCCGCGCTGAGTTTGTTCGCGTCGGTTTCATTGCCGGGCGGCGTGTTCTTGGGCGCCGGTGGATTTGCGATCGAGAGCGGATCCCAGGCCAAGAACCCGCTGTCGTTCCATTGCTCCAGGCCTGGACGCACCGAGCCGAGCGCCTGGCCGTGATCGTCCGCGTTGGTCGCGGTGTTGCACACGTCGCCGCCGTGCGAACCCAGGCTGGAAGTCACGATCGCGATGTGAATGTCTTTGACGGGCGGGAACTCCGGCGCTCCGGTGGCACACTGGCCGCCCGCGTCCACCGAGCCGCCGACTGGGGCGCCGTTCGCGTCCACGCAGATCGGCGCGACCAAGCGACTCACCAACTTCGGCACGGCCGCCGCGAGCACGCTCTGTTTGTCCTGCATCGACGCGGAGTTGTCGATCATCAGTAAGAGGTCGAGCTTGTTCGAGCTGGTCACCTGAGGAGTCGTGTCAGCGCCGCCCGCGCCCGCCGCGCCCAAGCCCCCGATAGACGAGAGTCCGCCGGTGCCGCCGGTGCCCCCGCTGGCGATGAAGCCGCTGCCGCTCGCGCCGCCACTTGAATTCTCGACTTTTCCGCACGCGCTGAGCGCCCCGACCACAGCCAGCCAGCTGACTACTCTTCCCGTCCACCGATGGAACATCTCAAACTCCCTTGCTGCTTGCCGGCAGCTGGCGGCACACCCGAATCCCGGCCGGGCATCAAGCCAAGCGGTCAGCTCATCCTAGCAGCAAGCTCGACGCGACGCTCGAGCGTCGGCGACGCTTACCGCCCAGCAAGACCCGGCCAAGCGGATAGTCGAGGCGCAGAGGCAAGAGCAGTATTGCCCGAGCCGATAAGGGTGTATCTTGTAAAGGATGCGCGCTTTCTGTCTTGTGTGTGTTGCGTTGCTCGAGCTCGGTTGTGGGGGCTCGTCCTTTAGCGCTGCAGGCTCTTCGGGCTCGAGCGCGGGGGGCGCAGCGGGTGCCGCAGCTGCCGGTGGGAGCTCGGTCGGCGGTGCCTCGGGCAGCACAGGACAAGGCGGAACATCGAGCGCGGGCAAGGGCGGCGCGTCCAGCGCGGGCCAGGGTGGAAGCACAGGCGTGAGCGGCAGTGGGACTGCGGGCGTGAGCGGCGGCACGGCGGGCGTGAGCGGGACTGCTGGCGCAGGAGCCACGGCGGGCTCGGGGACGGGCGGAGTTTCGGGTGCAGCGGGCGCGGCAGGGACCAGCGGGACCGCGGGCGCGCCGGCGACCATTTGCCCGGTGATGGGTCCTCCGCAAGGCACTTGTAAGACCGGACTGACGTGCAGCTACGGCGACGACATACGCGCACAGTGCCGCACGGTCGCTCAATGCGCGGCTGGGCACTTCATCGTCGGTGCCCCGGGTTGCAAATCCTTGATCGCTTGCAGTGCGGTGGTTGGCAGCCCATTCCAGCTTCACGCCGTGTGCGGCACCCGGGGCGATGACTGCTTGCTGTCGTCTGATCCCACGTATGGTCCAACTTATTGCCGCTGCGATTCCTGCACGGGACCGGATTGCGCGGGGCCACTCATCTGGGACTGCTTGGGCTCGCCGAGCAAGCCCTGCCCACTCACGGTGCCTAACGAGGGGCAAAGCTGCTCTGGCGCCGCGCCGAGCTGCACCTACGGCAACTGCGACATGGAGGACCAGCTCGAGGTCGATTGCGTCAACGGCTTCTGGCAGTGGGCGCCGCTGGCGTGCGCTAGTGTCCCGAGTCCGTGATTTCTTTCATGATCAATGATGGAAAATGATCGGGACACTAGCGCGGACGCGAAGCGGACGCGAAGCGGACGCGGG